>WFRI01000069.1 GCA_015486615.1 Candidatus Omnitrophota bacterium
GAACATTGATAGAAGGCGCGAATGACTGGAAGCAGGAAATCAGGCTGGAGTTTGTTTGTGCCCCTTTCAGTTCTGAGGCGCGGGTGAAATTGTTGCCTTATAGAGAAGCGGGATTTATTAAGCAGGAAGAATGGGAGCGGTTGGTTTCTACCCAATGCAGTCCGCCGGCGGATGAAATTATTGAGGAGGAAAGCCTAAGCAGCAGCGCAATAAAAAAAGATAATTACAGCGGTTTTAGGGCGTCTTTGGAGCTATTCAGGCCGCTTTCAAATAAAAATGTAGAGGAAATATCAGGATTTTTCAAAAGATTGGCGCTGTCTATTGGCAGAGAACAGATATTGGGAATGAGCCACGATGAATTCGCAGAATATTTATGTGGGAGGCTGGGCTTTAATTATATTGATTTCAAACAAGCTGATCCTGAGACTATAGAAAGATTTGAGGATAGAAGAAATAAACATTCTGCGCGTGCGGACAAAATAGGAGATGAAACCTATATCCTGAAAGGTGAATGGGCTAAGTGGGATTATTACAGCTTTGTCTGGCATGAGGCTATTGAAGGGTATTTAGCGGAATCCTTTGGCATTGACGAAATTTTTGGGCATCAGAATTTAATTGTCTTGCAGGAGGAACTAAATTTTGCCTTCTGGATTGGAGAGATAGAAGACATGTTAATAACAAGGCATGATCATATTATAGATATTGCCTTAGCTAAGGGAATATCAAGACTTTATAAGCATTATACATCCGAAGATTTTATTAGATATTATAGATTTATCCGCGAGGCATATTTATATTTTGACAAAGGCAGTTGGCAGGATGTAAAAGAAAAGATTAAAAGCAGTTTTGCGTATCTGCTGGAAATTGATATGTCAAGATTATCTTCTTCTGCCCTAACCAGCAGTTATCCTGACTTTCGCCTGCCGTTATTATATTGGGATGTCCCCGATAGTTCTCCCAGCGCATCATCTGCGGTGGACAATGAAGCCAAGAGAAGGGCTTTTGAATTTATAGAAAGAGGCAGAAAAGGCAATAGACCGGATATATTAGAGATAAAACAAGTTATGCAGAAATATTTTGTGTCAACAGAGGCCATGCTGCCTGTTGTTAATAATATTGGATTTCCCAGATTTCAGCTGTCAGATTTTAAATCATTGAAAGAGCAGCTGCATAAGAAATTGCCGGTTATTATGAATATCTCTGAGTATATTAACGGAATGTATCCTGACCACATCAAGCTCTTTTTAGCCCGCGATGCGGAACTGTTATATGACGTATATAGGTTGATGTATCCGAATGAAAAAGATGTATATCTTTTGCCGGCAAGCGGCAAGTTATTAGATTGGTATGTTGATGAAAAAATACGAATACCTACGCCTTGGTTTTTCTATGACTATTGGTCGGACGATAAGATTTGGCGGGAGATAGAGGAAGGGAATGTTATATTGTGTAGTGATGAAACAAAACGTAGCGTCTGGGCCAGATTTTTGCCAATCTATGGATTAAGCCAAGAATCTATATTAAGAAGAAAGATATTATTTGTGGATACAGGATTTATTGGGAGTGTGCCTGGTAGATTATATTTAATCCTGTCAGATTTATATAAGTTAACGCAAAGTAAAAGGCGTCAGTTTGCAGAGAATACCTCTGTGAGGTTGGTAATGTATGATAACCATTTTCTGTCATACCTATTTAAAGCGCGTGGAATCTCTATATCAAATCTATACTTCGACAGTTTCAGTAATATGTCAAGAAAGTCAAAAAAGTTATTGGTAAAATTTTTGCAAAGTGGTGTGCGTTATTATGGTCATTTTAGTAAAGTGTTAGAGGATAGCGAGGGCAATATTATGTTGGGAATAGAAAAAACTGAACATTGCTTTTCCCTGAAAGAGAGTGCCGTATCAATTATAAATCCCAATATAGTTAACCCTTATGCGGCATTTTTACTTCAGATGGCAGCAGTGGAAAGTTTTAAATACTGGGCGCCACGGAATGAATGGAGGGGAAAAAGTTCTTCTTCTGTAAAGAGAATATCAAGCGGGTCAGCAAAGGACAAACTGAAATTAACTGAAAAGGAGTTTTTTGATGCGTGTTTTGAAGTGCCATTTTATGGCTTTAGAGGCAGCAGCCCGGTAAGTTCGCTTAACTCTGCTCCCACTCTTCTTGCCTTTGCCGGTATGTTTAATCCATTTACCAATGCGATGGACTGGATGGTTAAAGAGGCGGTTAATAAAGGTGGATTTGATGAATGCTGCCTTATACTTACTCGCGGGCCGCCGCACAGAAAGATTTGGGGAGCAGGTTTCAAGGATAGGCTGACGATGCTTGATAGCTATGCAAATGATAATAATTACAGGGTTATCACCTCCGATAAATACCTATACAGCGATGTGTTGAAAGAGCTGTTGAACTTATACTCCAATACCGAAATTACCTTCCTTTTGGGCATTAATTCGTTCAAACGAATATTTTTATGGGATTATGAAGAGGGCGAAAAAGAAGAATCGATAGAATTTCTATTTAAAAATGCTTGTTTCATTGTAGCGGAAAGAGAGAATGAAACCCTTCTCTCTTTTATAGCGGCAAATCCTGAATACAGGAAATACCTTGACAGGATAGAGGCGATATCCCTGCCGGATGAATATAAAAACATATCCTCTGCCTATATCCGCTCACTTGCTATGAGAAGTAACTATAAGGAAATAAGGAAATTAACGCCTAAGGTGGCTGCGGAATACATAGAAAAAAATATGCTTTATACTCTTCAGAGTTCTGCCGGCGGAATTGTTCTAACCAGCACACACAGGCTTGAGAATTATATAAACGATATGTTTGCCTCTTATTATAATGTGGCTGACGGCAAGAGCAGGGTTATGAAGGATGCGCTTACTCTTATTGAAACCCTTCTCAGATTCGGTAAAAAGGTCTCTGTGCTTTTGGTTGGTGCGGCGCAGGCAACAGAGCTTGTCCACATTAAGGACAGGCTTAAAGACTATGTGCATTTATTGGAACTGGTTGGCCTTGATATTGACCCTGTTATGACAGACAGGGCAAAGCTAAATGATGCGACTATAACCCAGGTTACAAAAAATCTTTTAACAGCGGATATGCGCCAGATGAAAAAGCGTTTTGATGTTGTCTTAGCCGTCAATGCGGGCCACGAGATAGTGCTTGAGCTTGCAAAAGATAAAACAACCGGCAGGGTTGATTTTGAGAAAATCCCTGCGGCGCTGGAGAGCGTAGTTAATATGCTTCGCTATTATGTGAAAGATAATGGGTATCTATTGCTTTACGGCGGAAGGACAGGCAGTTATGAAGAGCAGGATGAGTGGGTTGATATTGAGTTCAAAAACAGAGATGCATTGAACCGTTTTGTCCGTTTTATCAGCAGATATCAGCCTAAAAAAATAGAATACGAATGGGCATTTCCTAATCAGACCTTGAGGATGCCTTATGATGACTTTATGCGCGCGGTAAGTTATTACCCGTATATGTTTTCTCCTCGCGAGGATATTGAGATGGAAAAGCTGTGGCAATATACCTCATATGAGAAGATGATAGATGCCCTTTATAAAGCAGGCTTTAGGCAGATTACGCTGGATACCTTTACTCCGGAAAGGCAGATTGAGCGCTGGAGGCGCGATATGGAGATATCCGCAGGCTGGCCGGATATTATTATGTATATAAAGGCAAGAGCTGGTGACAGCCTGCCGGACAGAATAGATGAGAATATGGCAAGTCAGACATTGCCGCGTGTTAAACTCAGTGATTGCAAGAATAAAAGCGGCAAGTGCCTGATTGTCGGCATTGGCATGGAATATCCAGGCGCATTTAATCTTTCTTTAAAAGCCGCGCTTCGTTCAGGTGTGGGTAAGGTATTTGCATTGATAAATGATGGCGTAAAGGACATTGTCTTCCCTGATAAAGTGATAAAGGTTTCAATAAGCGATACAGACGAAATTATGAAGTTTATCAAAAAGGAGGGCATAAATTCTATAATGCTTGGCGCAATAGCCCGAAGCGGAGAAAATGAAAAACTAATAATAAGATTGCTTAAAGAATATGACGGGGCACTGATACTGGATGCAGGTATTCTTTGTCTAATAAAGAGACATTTATCTATCCTGCGCCGGGCAAAGGCTAAAGTAATTATTATCTCCTATAGGGAAGAGATGGCCATGCTTATGGGCGAGTCCATAACCGATGATAATTTTGTTGCCTCAGGCCGGAAGTTTGCCGTGGCGCGGGGAGTTGTGGTTGTATTGAGAAATACGCGTAATCCTGCAACTATTGTCTGCCTGCCGGATGGGCGCTATGCTGTGAATACACTTGGTAATCCTTATACGGCTCGCGCTGGAATGAGCGATATTTTAGCCGGGCTGATAATCGGGCTTTGCGCTGTTAACTTTTCCGGCGTGAAAAATGCCGGGGACGTTCATCTGTATAATAGCGCATGTCTTGGAGTGTATCTGCATTCTAAGGCCGGCGATATGGCTACAGACTTAGGCGATATGCTGAATTTTCTTGGGGATGTATTCAGGCAGCTTCGCATAAAGGAAGAGCAAAATATTCAAAGAGACAAGCGCCTGCCAATATCTCTGCGGGCAGTCAGAGAGATATTGCCTCAGTATGGCTTGAGCATAAATGAATATACGATAGAAGACAGTTCTAAAGGAATGGTATCAGGCGTCGTTAAGATATTATATAGAGCGGATTTAACCCCGGCATATATCTTGGAGATTTCTCCATGGGACACAAAAGGCGCTCTCTGGAACAGCGAGTTTGCCGCATTTATGGAAAAGGAGGCTTCTTCAGTGCCTTTTCCGAAAACTGTGCCGGCAATAGACGGAAGGCTGGTAGTAACCTGCAATGACCGGCCTGTTATTCTTTACCGTTATTGTAACGGAAGGCAGAAAGAAGAATTAACGCCTCTTATGCGTTGTTGCGCGGCTGAAGTTTTAGCAGGCTTGCACTATTACACCTGGGCCGATAAGTTTGCACCTGTATTTGGCAGTAAAAAATACGACAGAGTTGGTGTCTTCTGCGGAGAATACGACCGCAGGCTGGGGAAGATAACGCGCGCCTATAAAGAGACAGTGAGCCAGAGCAGGGCAGGGCGTACAAGGGCAGACGAGTTGCTTATTAGCCAGTTCCCGTTTTTTAACGAACTTATGAGAAGGATAGAGCGCGAGTTTCTGCCTTCTCGCCAACAACTTAGACAGTGTGTGATTCATGGGGATTATACTCTGCGCAATATCCTCTGGGAGGATGAAAAGATAAAACTGGTATTTGACTTAGACACGGCAAGGCACGATATAAGAATATTTGACCTCGTGCGTTCGGATTCTTTCTATAACCTCCTCGATAGAAACGGTGAGATTGATATGTCGTCCTTTGAGGAATGGCTGTCTTTATACAATCACAAGGCAACTTCATTGGGCATACCTCTTACCATAGATGAGATAAAAGCAATAAAGTATATGTTTATGATATTGGGCGCATATCAATACCAATGGCTTATCCGCTTTGGCAACAGGGAGAAGGTGAACGCGGATGACAGCGAATATAATCGTTTCCTTGCAAGGTTCAGGCAGGCCTGCCTTGTCGCTGCTTATGACTGGTATAATTGGGAGAGGGGGATGATAAACAAACTGGGGGCAAGCAGCAGCGCAATAAAAAAAGATGATTACGGCGGGTTTAGGGCGTCTTTGGAGCTATTCAGGCCATTATCAGATAAAGTGGAAGAAGAGATTAAGTACAGTCTTGCGTATCTGCTGGAAATTGATATGTCAAGATTATCTTCTTCCGCGGTAACCAGCAGTTATCCTGACTTTCGCCTGCCGTTATTATATTGGAATTGCCCCGATAGTTCTTCCAGCGCATCATCTGCGGTGAATATAGCAAAGCCGCAGAATGGAAACGGTTATGTTTTCCCGCAGGCCGCGGCTCGTCGGGGCTTCCCTGTCCGGGGTTGTCCGGGTATACCCTCCGTCAGTGCCTCCAGTGCGGTTAAATGCAAGATTATTCACTTTCCAGGGACGGGGATAGAGGGAAGGAAGCGGCAGCAAAGCAGGAGATTAACCGATAATGGACTATTTGTTAACAGGCAGGAAGGTAATTGTTTTGGCAGAGTCGGAAAAAGTGATATCGAAAAAGGTAAAGAAATCTTTACGGCCGATAAGGTTAAAACCAATTCCAAGGCGCGGGGAGAAACCGATAGTTGCGGAAAAAGAGACATTGCCAATCTTTACAGGAAGGGTATGCAGGTAAACAGGGATAGAACTGCCATCGCCTACTGTAGCAAAGAGCTTTTTACCCTTTTGATAAGGAAGGCCGAGTCTTATTGTTTCCTGGACGGAAAAGATAGAAAAAGACGCGCCGGAATCCACATAGGCGTCAATATTCTTTTTGGTTTTGTTATACTCAACTTCAATAGTAATGATAGGGCAGGCGTTAAGTTTATAATTTTTATAGGGGAAAATTATGCGTTTCATAATATAGAAACAAAATCTTCGGGCCGTGGTATAGGCATACCAGTTGTGATTACTCCAGGATGTTTAGCCTTAGCCTTACGTTCTAACTCGGCAACATCATATCCTATAAATGGTTCTCCTTTGGCCACCACTATATATTGGCCGCCATATTTTTCTACCAATTCCTGGAAATGGGCTGATATCCATGCATCGTCAGATTGTCTTTTTAAAGAGCCTGGGTTTTTCTTTAGCTTTGCCATTATGAACCTCCTGCAGCAAAAATATACTACATCTGTTTTGGAAAGTCAAGAGAAAAGGCCGTTAGGGAAATCGGCCGCCAGCGCCTCCAGTGCGGTTAAATGCAAAGTGTTTGAGTTTCCAAAACTGGAGGTAGAGGTAGAAGAAGATATGTCTTGGGGTGCTAAATATTGGCTGTTGGTAGATGGCGTGCAAGCGGTTGAGTTGGAATTGCGTCGTTTTGACAGCAGAGGGCTTGAAGAGATAAGTAAGTTGTGTATTCAAGGTATTCGTATAGAAGAAAGTTTCTCCCATAAGAAACAATTATGCACCAAGCGTATTATCAAAGAAGTTATAAAAGAGGAGAACAATTTAAGAAAGAGGCAGAGCAAAAATCATTACGCGCAGGTATCTGTCCAAATTTATATGACCGGAGAAAATTCTGAATTCTGGCAGAATCTGGAAATTCCGGGATATGGATTTGATAGATTCGGCGGTAAGCCGGAGCTCGGCTTTACTGTGGCTTATTGGCTGAGAAAAGACCCTCTGCCGCCTGATATTGCTCCGGCAGGCAGAGAAGGTGTCAATACAAGTTCGCCAATAGGTGATGCGGGAAAAATTCTTTGCGAATATATTATTAGCAGTTATTCTCCTTGGACAATATCCGCCACTAGTTCTAAAGACGCATCGTCTTCTCTTAATTCGGCTCAGGGTGGTGAAAGTGGCAGTTCTCCTATCCAGGTATTAAAGAGAAGGAGTTGGATAATTACATCGCAGAAGCCGGCGGCAGCTTCATCTGCGGTTTCTAAATACACCAGCAGGCCGGAGGAAGAAAAAGAAGAAGGCACAGTAAATAAAATGAGACGTTTTATTGCAGAAAATGGCGGGAGTGTTTGCTGGCCTGATTATATGAAAGAGCATCTCTTTTCTTCTCAAGGATACTACTCTCAACGTATAAAGATAGGGCCTGATGGCGATTTTTATACATTCTCGTTTCTGCCTTTTATGAGCTATGGGCTTTCAAGTGTATATATGAAATTTGTTAGAAAGTTTTCTGATAAGGATGACTTTTTTATAGAAGCAGGAGGGGGCGAAGGAACTTTAAAGAGGAATATACTGAGCGCTTTAAACAGTGTTCAAGTTCCCGTGAATTATCTTTCTTTAGACTTGAGCTGGCGGTGTCTAAAAATGCAAAAGGAAAAAGGTGGTTATAACATATTGGCAGATGTTACTGAATTGCCTTTGAAAAATAATAGATTGTCAGGAGTCTTTTTTGCTAATGAGATATTTACTGCCATTCCTGCTCATATATTACGTTTCAATAATGGAGAATGGCAGGAATTAATCGTGGTTTCCAGAGGAAAAGGTTTATCTACTCAGTGGAGAAGCTGCGAAGTTAGCAAGATAAAAGACTATATAGAGTTTATTAGAAAGAATAACATCATTTTTCAGAAGGGTGAATCTGTGGTTTTCAGCCCGAACTGGAAAAGAATATTGGAAGAATTGTATTTATGTTTACAGCAGGGGATAATTATTTTTGCTGATTATGGATTTTTACGCAACAGTAAGCACAGTCCAAAATATTTGAATGAATCTGTATGGTATATTGACTCCAATAATGGGCAGGTTCACTGGGTAGAAGATATAATTCGTAATCCTTACAAGGTAGATATTACCTATCATTTAGACTTTGATTATTTGCGTTCTGCCGCGGAGGAGATTGGGTATCAGATTATATTTTTGGGGAGCCAATATAATTTCTTTTCGCGGCTGTTAGAAGATACTAACGCTACTGATGAGATGCGTATGCACCTGTTTAGATTTGCCCGGATTTTGAAAGGATTTAATGTAATTGCGTTATCAAAGCCAAAGATAAATATTGAGCCTTTTTTGCATTCTGAAATTGTTCATAATTCTGCTGAACTATCCAGCTCGGCCATTGATTCTATTGTCCCTGAATCCAGAGAAGTGTTAGACGGGAAAACTTTAATTATTTATAATCCGCAGACCGGAATAACTGGAGGAATAAATAGTTATGTAAATACTCAGGCTCAGATGCTTGCTGAAAGAAATTATATGAATATTTATGTGGTGTATCAGACAAATCGAAAGATGTTCTTCTGGGCAGAGCAGTTATTAAAGGGAACGGTTATATATTGTCCCGTTTTAATAGAAGGCAGTCCTTATGAGAAAATCAATGAGCTGTTAGGGAGTATTCATAAACAGAACGCCGTTGAGACGGTTATTATTCACAGCCTTGGCAGGGCCATAGAGTCGGCATTTGTTCATTTCGCTAAGAATCAGTCAATACCTGTTGTAGTATTTAGCCATCAGGAAATTCGGTTGCAGGAGGAGTTTATCTCGAATTTAATCCGCTGCGGAGAAGGAAGCTCGTCTTCTCCGGCAAAAGAAGAGTATTCTCTTATATCGTTTGAGACAATATCTGCCTCTTCCGGGATTAATAGTGCCTCAATCCGTTATTACCCTTCGGATATGAAAATATTTAAATTAATTAAATGGTTGAGAGATATGTTTACTGCAAGATTAAAATATATAGGTTCCGATAGCCTAAAAAGTAATATATTAGGCCTCTTAAGCAATAGGTTAGGAGAGGATGCAATTGACGATTTGCATTTATTAAAAATGGACAGCGATGTGTCAGATTTTCTTAAAGTATACTCTCGGATAGAGACTTTTAAAGCGCAAAATCTGTATATAATAGCCGGTATTGTTAAGGCCGGGAGTAACTGGGAAGGCAGTTCCTTAAAGGAGACAGAAAAAGGTATAAAAACCGTTTATGATTATATGATTTCGATTTATCTTATTAAGTTTCTTGGGCCGGTTATCAAAGAGCCGAAATGCCGTGAAATTCAGTATATACCCGAAGAGGGCAGGGTTATCAGAAGGGGTATTCTAAGTTTAGAGGACAAAGAAATGATACGAGAGATGGACTCTTCTTTTATATCCGATGAAAGCCTGGGGATATTATCCGCATTGTTGAAGGACCTTCTTCTGGATATGAAGACAGTTATGGATGATATGGGAGGAACGGCAACCGGCCTTGTTTTTGATTTTATAAGGCCAAAGCAGGACAACATACATCAGTTTGTGGAAGATTTCTCCGAAAGGATAAGCAGGCAGATTTATGCCCTTCAAAAGGCAGAACTGCTGCCATTGGATTTATTTATGAGGAACGAGAATAAGTATGCCGGTGCTTCTTATGCCTCCAGGCCCAAAGACGCATCGTCTTCTCTTAATTCGGCTCAGGGTGGTGAAAAAAGAGAACTGCCTTATTATGTTAATAAATTGTGGGATGAAATTACAGAGGCAAGAAAGGCATTTGAAGGTAAAAGCGATTCTGTCCAGGCGCCGCGGCTATGGCCTGAATTTTTTGCAGACAGCCTTGAGCATATTCTAAGCAGAGATTTGACAGCCAAGATAGGCTCGTTAATAGAATGGATGGGGTCTTCTGAGTTTGAGAAAATGAATGATATAAACCGCCTGGGGCAGATAGAAAATTTGGCTAAGGCGCTGGCTCCTTTTGAGAGGTTGTTGTTTTATGAAGCAGTCTATTTTACTGGCGGGCGTCTTAAGGATTTGGGATTTGGCATTTTAGGAAAAGATACTTTAGTTAGAGACGAATATTATTTTGGCGGAATATTATTTGCTC
>WFRI01000070.1 GCA_015486615.1 Candidatus Omnitrophota bacterium
AAATAAGACAGTCTTAAAAAGTTGCAAATGCAACAAAACAAGACTGTCTTAAAAAGTTGCTTTAGGCCTGCATCTTTTGGACTTACGACCTTGGACGTTCGACGTTGGACGTTGGACGTTCAAGCAATAACGGCACAGGGTATATCTCAACGAAAGGCAATGCCGGGATTGGTTTGCAACAAAATAAGACAGTCTTAAAAAGTTGCAGTAGGATTTGAAAAGTTTAATATTTACGTTATAATTTACACAGAAAATTACATATTATAGGTGTCAGAAAAGATAGGGGTGAGTATGTTTAGGATTAACAGCCAGGAACGCAAAATCCTGCTGGCAATTGTTTTTTTCTTTGCGTTTAGTCTTTTGATAAGCCGGATTAAGGGCAGAAAAACAGAGATTCCGTTTATAAGCAGTAAACCTGCTGTAAGACATATTCCTTTGGCAGGTATTAATTCAGCTAGTTTTGGGCAGTTAATCAGTATTCCCGGAATAGGCCCGGGCCTGGCTGAAAAGATAATCAGCCGGCGCAAAGAAAAAAAATTCCAATCTTTAGAAGAATTAAAGCAGATTAAAGGCATAAAGAAGAAGAAATTCAAGATTATAAAATCTTATTTGAGGCTGGATTGAATTACCCAATAACCTGGATTTTCCTAAGTCTGTGTTTAGGCGCGCTGTTGGAAAACGTGTCGCTTGTTTCTTTCCCTGCCTTATTTGCCCTGCTGGTTTTGGCGGTTGTTTTAGAGTTCGTATTTTACCGTTTTAGAAAATACGGATTTTCCAGGATGCTTTTGCTGGTTTGTTTTGTTATACTGGCTATGCTGGGGTTTAGGCAGGCTTTGGATTTACGTTTTTCTGCGGCTGGCATTGAGCAGGGGGAGTACTTTTTCGCCGGAAAGGTGGTTTCTTTTCCTATAGTCCGCGAGAACTTTGTGTCTTATAAAGTTTTAGTGGAAAAGGCAGGCAGCAAAAAACATTTTGTAAGAGTTAAAGATTATGCCCTGGTTAAAGATTATGGGGTAAGAGATGTAAAGTTTGGCAGTAGAATAGTATTTAAAGGGAGATTGGATAGGTTCGCTCATGGCAGGTTTGTAAGGTATGTTATCTGGGTTAAGAAAAAGGCGCTTTGGAGAGTTTTACAGCCGCCTTCAATATTTGAGAATACGGCTGCTGTTTTATCGGCAGGCATAAACAGAAAATTTGATACTTATCTTTCTGTACCGGCGCGGGATTTTCTTTTGGGAGTGTTTTTAGGCCGCAGGGAATTTGTCCCCTGGCAGGTGAGAAGTTATTTTATAAATTCCGGCACAGCCCATATTTTGGCAGTAAGCGGTCTGCATGTAGGTATGGTTTATTTTCTGGCCGGTATGTCTTTGGGAATTTTAGGCCTGCGCAGGAAATTGCGTTATATTTTACTTATTCCGCTTTTGGCTATTTATGCTTTTATGTGCGGGCTAAGGCCGCCGGTTGTGCGGGCTGTGCTTATGGCGGTTATTTATTGCCTGTATTATATTTTAGAAAGAAAACCTTTGATATTGTGTTCTTTGGCTTTAGCCGGAATAATTATTTTTCTTTTTAACCCTTTAGAATATGCTGGTATTAGTTTTATGTTATCTTTCTTGGCAGTAGCAGGGCTGATTATCGGGTTTAAGGTTGTAAAGCCTTTAAGAGTAAAGAATATTTTTCTGCGCAGGGCAGAAGATTTACTCTTAGGATCTTTGTGGGTAAATATTTTTATTTTTCCTATTTTAAGCCATTTCTTCGGCCATTTTTGCTTTAGCGGAATAGTTGCTAACTTGGCAGTAATTCCTTTTCTATTTTTAATCTTAGCGTTTACTTTTGTTTTTTTGCTGTTTTCTTTTATTCCGCCAGCCGGCCAGATTTTAGGAGTGGGTTTGTCTTTTATGGTGGGAATTTTTATTAAGTTAGCGTGGTTTTTATCTTGGCAGGGAAGGGCATGCTTTCCGGCTAATCTTAATTTCTGGCAGGTTTTAGGCTATTATTTGATATTAGGGCTGTTAATAATCAGCATTGTTAAAGGTGCAGACTTTATAAAATATCGCAGAGCCGCTGTAAAATCATAATTTTGATTATATTTAGACTTTTTATGACAGTCTTGTTTTGTTGCAAAATCAAAAATCACCGCTAAAAAACCACTGCTGCTTTTATTATCTTGCTTATTTTCCCTAAAATGGTATTATTAATATTTATCTTTTAGTTTGTTTTAGTTTTAAAGGACAGTTATGGACGAGAAAAAAGTAGTTGTAGATACTAATATTTTTGTTAATCCGGATTCTTTTAGGATTTTAGGCAGGACATCTCAGCAGGCTTTGGAGAATTTTCTGCAGGAAGTTTCGTTAAGAAGAGGGATGAAAGTTTACTGTCCGCCTTCAGTTTACGAAGAGCTGGCAGGGTTTTTGGACCTGCCTAAAATTAAGTCTGGACTTTTGTCTTTAATAAGCAAATCTCCGCCGAAGAAATACGAAATATTTGTACCGGCAATGTTTTTTTACGAGTTTATAGAAGAAATCCGGTATAGGACTAATAAGGGCCTTAGAATTGTAGAGAAGTATATTAAGAAATCGAAATCTGGTGAAACTGAGCCGAATCTTATTAAATCCGCACGTCAGGAATACCGGGTTGCTGTCAGGGAAGGAGTAGTGGACAGCAAGGAAGATATAGACTTGCTTATTTTATCCCGGCAATTGCATGCTTTGCTGGCTACTACGGATAAAGGATTGATTAAGTGGGCGGATAAATTAGGGATAGAAACCATTGGTTCTTCCGGCCTGTTATCTGTTATTAATTCCTGCCCTTTGCGAAAGATTCAATAGTTTTTTCCATAATATCATACAGCGAAACAAATCCCGCAGTTTTATTGCCTTTCTTTATTATAGCAATAGTTTCCCTTTTCTTCTGCAGGAGGGAGAATACGTCTATAAACTTTTGGCTTATACCTACTATGGTGATTTTTCGGATAAATCTGTGCCAGTCTTCTTTTTCGTTGTAGAACAAGTCGTAAATATTTATATACCCGCAAATTTTTCCGCTGCGGTAAACTGGATAACGGGTAAACCCATACTTTTTAGCAATATTCAGAATTTTCCGCCGGGAATCAATATAATCTACAGCAATAGTTTTCTGTATAGGCCTCATTACTTCTTTTATCTTGTCGTCAGAAAACCCCAGTATATCTTTTATGGCTTCTTTTTCCGACTCTTCTATAGCGCCTTGGCTGTATAAGGTGTCAGCCAGGATTTTTATATTGTCTTTGTCCCAGGTAAAGGCTGCTTTTTTAGGTATGGCTTTTAGCAGCCAGGAGGCTGTTTGGTTAATAATTACAGTTATTGGCTTTAAGACTGTATCTATTAAGGAAAACAGCCCGATAAATCTCTGAGTGAATTTATCTTTGAATGAACGGCCGATAGTTTTAGGAAACATCTCTGCCAAGAGCAGAACAATGGGAGTAAAAAATACGCTTACTGCCAATGACGGATTGGGAACTTTTAATCTAATCAGCCACAGGGTGATAAATGTAGAACTTAAAATAATAAATATATTCGTTCCGACTAAAATAACTGTAAATATGCGTTCTGGATTTGAAGAGAATTTGGCTATATATTTTGTGTAGAGTTTGTTCTTGCTGCTTTTTTGTTTTAGGGGGTTTGTGCAGACAAAAGATATTTCTATGCCTGCTAAAAATCCGGCAAGAATTAGGAAAAGTAGACTTAAAGTTATATAAGCTAAATTCTGCATCTCATACGTTCGCTTCCGCTCAGTATTTTGCCCGGCGAACCCCGGACTTTAGCCCGGGCGGGCTTCATTTTAAGGTTAATATAACACTGATTATTCTGCGGGCCGAAGCCTTCTCAATGGTAAATTCCAGGTTTTTGTAAACTACCGCATCGCCTTTACGGGGAATTTTTTCCAAGAGGCTTAATAAAAATCCGGCGATAGTATCTTCTTCTTCAGGTATATTCAGGCCAATCTCGTAATTTACATCGGCCACTAAAGCCTTTCCTGAAATCCTGTATTGCCGGCTGTTTATAGGAGTTATTTGTTCCTGAGCAGTCTCAAACTCGTCGTATATCTCGCCGAATATCTCTTCCTGAATATCTTCTATGGTGATAATTCCTGCTGTGCCGCCGTATTCGTCTATTACTATGGCTATTTTTTCTTTGCGTTCACTCAGTTCTTTTAAAAGTGTGTCTATTTTTTGGTTCTCCGGCACAAAATAGGGCTTGTGGAGAAGTTGGTCTATGGGCTTTTCCGGGTAAAGGAAAAAATCTTTGGTTTTTAGCACGCCTATTATATTATCTGTAGTTTTATCAAATACAGGGATTAGGGAATGTTTTATTTCTTTTAACGTTTTTTCTATTTCCTGTTTTGGCGAATGGATATTAACTGCTTCTATTTCTGTGCGCGGAGTCATTATTTCTCTGGCTTCGGTGTCTGTAAACTCCATAGCGTAATGAATCATATCCTGTTCTTCTTCGTCAATAATACCGGAGTCTTTACTGGCTTTTAAAGCGGTTTTTAATTCTTCTTCAGTCAATATATCTTCTTTGCCGGGATGTTTCTGGAATAGAAACCTGAAAATACAGTTTGATGAAGCAATTATTACATTAGATATAGGCATAAATATTATTGAGAGGGTTTTTATTAGTCCGGACAGGGCTAAAGATATTATTTCCGCATTATATAAAGCAATTGTTTTCGGCAGGAGTTCTCCAAAGATTATTATTGCCAGGGTGATTATAGCTACAGACAGGGTTAGATTTGCCTTTTGAAAGAAATTTATTGTTAAGTAAACAGATAGAGAAGAAAGGCTGATATTGGCAAACATATTGCCCAGCAGTATGGTGGACAAAAGTTTGTCCGGGTGCTTTTTTAAAGCTTCTATTTGTTTTGCTTTAGGAGTGGTTTTCTTAAGTTTCTCTACCCGGATTTTGTTTAAGGAAAAAAACGCTGTTTCGCTTCCGGAAAACAGCGCAGACAAAAACAATAGGAGCAATAACAAGACGGAATTTGTTATAAACGGCAGTATCTCAGGATGCATTTTTGTTTAATAATAGAATATAGCCGAATATTCCGGGGTTTTCTATTCTTAAAGGAGTTTTGTTTTTGTCCGTACTCAGCCAGAGGATAAATTTATCCTTAGGTATGCTGTTGAAAACATAAGCCTTGTATTTTTCTTTTCGGAATTTAACTTCTTTTATCCCGGCATATTCAACTTTCAAAGTAATAAGAGGCAGGTTGATTGTAAACGGCTGGCTGTAATATTTTTGGTTTAGCCTGCGGAAGTAATAGCTTAAAAGAATAGGGTTGTGTATGGGGGGAGTTTTTGTCAGGGTTGTCTCTTTTGAGAGGATAAGCCCTTTTTTGATTATTTCTATCCTGCCGGTTTTTTGGTCGTAGATTTCTTTAATTCTTACTGTAGGCGTGCCTATCTGGCGGATTTCCCGATGGATTTCTATCGGCAGTATAGATTTTTTGTCCGCATATATATATTCAACGTCTTTAAAACCGGGGGTTTTAGTCTGAAGAGTAAAAAACAAAACATCTTTGCCGCGCAGTTGTTTTTCTCCTGCAAATCTTAGTATAGACGAGCCGATTTTTATCTTTTTGTAGAAAATATCGTAATGCAGTGTTTCCGGGGTTAAGTTAAATTCCTGGCAGTTTTGGGTGTTAGGCTGGCCTAAGCATGGCCTTTGCGGGTAAACTCCGGCTGTAAATAGAAAAGCTATAAACGGTAAAATTATGCTGATATTTTTCATCTTTATACGTTATACGTCCGCAGGCATCTCAGTATCCCGCTTAAGGGATTTCGGAATTTAACCTGCCAAGTCTCTTTCTTAACATTTTATTACTTATTCTATAAAATATTCGGCTTTAGTCAAATGATTATATTAAAGATTATATTTAAGGAAACGGCTGAGGTATTTTGCTGCTTTGCCAGCCTGCGGTTATAAGAAAAGTTGCCTCTAAACAGTTTCCGGGTCCTGTCTATAGCTCTGCAATTAAGCCGCAAAAGTGGTTGCTTTAATTTCAGAGATGGTATAATAATTTGGCTTTTATTCCAAATCAGTGGTATAATTAAAAATAATCAAAAGTGTTATAAAGTTAATCGTTCGAAACAATGGAGGTGGAGATATGAAAAAAGGCTTGCTTATATTCTTAGGTATTGCTGCTGTAGTTGGTTTTATGTCCATTTCAACTTATAACCGGCTGGTTTCTTTAAGAGAAACTGTTAAGGAAAAATGGTCGCAGGTTGAAAATGTTTACCAGCGCCGCATGGATTTAATTCCCAACCTTGTTGCTACAGTTAAAGGCTATGCTGCTCATGAGAAACAAACTTTAACCGCAGTTATCGAGGCGAGGAATAAAGCCTATCAAAACAAAATAGACGTATCTTCTTTGTCTGACAAAAAGAAATTTGCTGCTTTTGCCCAGTCGCAGGATATGCTTTCTTCAGCGTTGTCTAAACTTATGGTGGTTGTGGAACGTTATCCGGACCTTAAAGCCAGCCAGAATTTTCTTGCGCTTCAAAGCCAATTGGAAGGCACGGAAAACAGAATTGCAGTGGAGCGCCGGCGTTATAATGAGGCTGTAAGGGCATACCATACAGCAATAAAGACATTTCCTGCAAACACTATTGCCGGAATGTTCGGGTTTAAAGAAATGGCGTATTTTAAGGCTGAGCCTAAAGCAGCCGAGGTTCCAAAAGTCCAGTTTTAAAACCTGCAGGAAGGCGGGATTAAATGTTTAGAATAACAATAGGTAAGAATTTGGCCAGGTTTTTTGTTTTTCTTTTAGTGTTTGCTTTGCCTCTTGGCGTATTTGCCTTTAATATTCCGCTGCGGCCTGATAATTATATCAGCGATTACGCCGGGGTGCTTTCTTCTTCGCAGAAAGAGTCTATAAACTCTTTGCTTAGAGAATATGAGGCTGATACTTCCAATCAGATTTTTGCGGCTGTTTTCAGTTCTCTTGAAGGAGAAAGTTTGGAGGATCTGTCTATCCGTATCGCAGAGAAGTGGCAGCCCGGCCATAAAGGCAAAGATAACGGAGTGCTTATTCTGGTTTTTCTTAAAGAGAGAAAGGTCAGGATTGAAGTTGGATACGGCCTTGAGCCGTTGTTGACTGATGTTAAATCTAAGTTAATAATTCAGAACCTAATTGCTCCTAATTTCCGAAACGGAGATTATTACCGGGGAATTTTAGCAGGAGTGTTGGGAGTTATAAAGACTCTTTCTCCGGACTTTACTCCTAAACAGACAAAGGTTTACCAACCTTCCGGCATAGGCAGAGGTGGAAACCCGATATTTTCGCTTTTGATAATGTTGTTGTTGGTATTTTTTATTATCCGCCATCCTTTTCTGGCGCTTTTTCTGTTTTCCAGCGGATTTTCTTCGCGGGGAGGATACTCTGGAGGCAGTTTTGGTGGAGACGGCGGTTTCAACGGAGGTTTTGGCGGAGGTTTTGGCGGAGGCGGAGCCTCAGGAGACTGGTAGGTAATACGCACGGTCTAATCTTTAAAAAAAGGCGTTGTTTATGAAAAGAATACCTAATCCTAAAAAATTCTTTACGAAAGACGAAGAGGCTAAAATAGTTAATGCTATAAAAGAAGCGGAGAAGAATACTTCCGGAGAAATAAGGGTTCATTTAGTCAAAAGTGTAAAAGAGAATCCGATAAAATCCGCAATCCGCGTGTTTAATATGTTAGGTATGTATAAAACAAAATTACGCAACGGTTGTCTTATACTTATTGGCCTTAAAGATCGCAAAGTAGCGATTATTGGGGATAAGGGCATAAATGATGTAGTTCCTGAAGGTTTTTGGGACGACGCTGTTAAAGTAATTACCCAGGGTTTTTTTCGGGGCGATTATGCAGCGGCTTTGGCAAAAGCAATTTTAATGATAGGCGGCAAACTTAAACAATACTTCCCCTATCAATCTGATGATGTCAATGAACTTCCTGATGAAATAAGCAAGGGATAGAATAATAAAGAATAATAGGGACAGCGACCATTTTTCTTAACGTCTAACTTTCGGCCTTTGACATTCGACATTGGACGTTGGACGTTGGACATTCGACGTTGGACATTCAATATCGGCACAGGGGCTGGCTCAACGCAAGGCAATGTCGGGACTGGGTCTTTCTTACCGGCACCCACCTCGGGGGTG
>WFRI01000071.1 GCA_015486615.1 Candidatus Omnitrophota bacterium
AGCCTGGCCGATGCGGGTCTTTATCTGAGAAACCACTTTGCCTTTACTGACAACTTTTATGCCCTTGATATCTATAGCAGAAACCCTGCGGGTTTTAGGAGCCGGGGTATCCTGGGCAAAAGACAAAGCACAAAAAAACCCCCACAAACCTATCATAAAAAATATTTTTCTTTTCATTTCTTTATCTATTTTGTCCTATTATAATTATCTGCACCTGTAAAGTCAAGCAAGAGATAAAATTTATTTTTCCTGCGCGGCGTTTCATTTGCTTCTTTACATAGGAGCTTCTTCCAAAAAACTGGTATGATTTACATCCAGATTCACAAACTTCATATATTCTTTGATAAAGCCTAAATTCACAGTGCCGGTAGGCCCGTTTCTCTGTTTGGCAATAATGACCTCTGTTATACCTTTATTCTCTGTATCCTTATTATAATAATCTTCTCTAAAAAGAAGAGCTACTAAATCAGCATCCTGCTCAATAGCCCCGGATTCCCGCAGGTCCGAAAGTTGAGGTTTTTTGCCTTCTCTTTTTTCTACCTCCCTGGAAAGCTGGCTGACTACAATTACCGGAACATCTATTTCTTTGGCCAGCGCTTTTAAAGAACGGGAAATTTCCGAAACCTCCTGCTGGCGGCTTTCTGCCCGGTAGGCAGTTCTTAACAACTGCAAATAATCAACTATAAGCAATTCTACCCCCTGGTGAAGTTTCATTCTTCTGGCTTTAGCCCTAAGCTCAAAAATATTCATTCCCGGCGTATCGTCTATAAATATAGGGGCATTAGAGATTTTACTGGCCGCAGCAGTTAACATCGGCCATTCAGCAACCGACAAAAAGCCGGTCCTGAGTTTATTAGCATCCACTTTAGCCTGAGAGCATAGAAACCTCAAAGACAATTGCTCTTTAGACATTTCCACGCTAAATATACCTACAGGAATATTTCTCTCTATAGCCGCATGTTCTGCTATACAGGAAACAAAAGCGCTTTTACCCATAGAAGGCCTGCCCGCAATCACTATTAATTCACCCTTATGAAAGCCTGAAGTCTTTTCGTCAAATTTGTCAAATCCGGAAGCAATTCCAGTAACATGGGTTTTCTTCTGATAAAGACTGTCTATCATCTCTATGCTGTCCTTTATTACTTCCTTTATATGCACATAACTTCTTTCAACCTTTTTCTCGCTGATATCAAAAATCAGCCTTTCAGATTTGTCCAAAAGGAAATTGATATCCCGGCTTTCATCAAAACAAAGGTTTAATATCTCATTAGAAGAAGCCAGCAATGACCGCCTTATCCATTTTTCTTTAACTATCCGGGCATAAGAAATAACATTAGTTGAAGAAGGCGTGCTGTCTGCTAAACTTGCTATATATGCGCGGCCGCCAGCTTGGTCCATCTGCTTTCTTTTTGTTATTTCTTCTGATACTGTAATTATATCTATATTTCTCCGGGCGGAAAATAAAGAAGCTATGGCAGAAAATATGATTTTATGGGCATCTTTATAAAAAAACCTCTCTTCTAATACCTCCATAACTTCAGGTACAGCCTGCTCGTTAATAAGCATAGCGCCTAAAACTGCAGACTCAGCCTCTAAGTTCTGGGGGAGGACCTTATCAGCCAGCGGTTCGGCGGGAGTTATTTTTTTACTACCCATAGTTTTATCTCTCCCGCCACTTCCGGATGCAGGTTTAATCTGATGTTAAATATTCCTAACTTTTTTATGGATTCTTCGGGAAGAATTACATCTTTCTCGTCTATGTTGGCAATTCCTTCTTCCTGCAGCAGTTTCCATACCTGGCGGCTGGTTATACTGCCAAAAATTTCTTCTGTTTCTTTATTCTTAACTTCAGCCTCTATTGTTAAAGATTTCCCCTCTAAGGACCTCTTCAATTCTTCGGCTTTCTCCTTTTCCTTTAAGAAAACCTTCCTTTCATTTTCCTGTTTTTTCTTTACCCAAAGAATATTTGCCTTTGTAGCCTCCAGGCCTATTTTTTTGGGAACTAAATAATTGCGGGCATAACCGGATTTGACTTCTATAATATCCCCTGAGCGGCCTAGTCCTTTTAAATCCTGTAAGAGTATTACTTTCATTGCGGTATATAAGGCAATAAGGCTAAAAACCTTGCCCTCTTTATTTCTTTAGCAACTCTTCTTTGATGCTTAGCACAATTCCTATTCACCCTGCGGGAAGATATTTTAGCCTTGGAAGTAATAAATTTTGCCAATACTTCCAAATTCTTGTAATCTATTTCTATATCGCTATGCGTGCAAAACAAACATTTTCTTTCCGCGGACTTCTGCCGATTTGTTTTTCTCCTGAATGGTTTCTTTTTCATAACACCTTGCCTTCCTGATTTATGAAATATCTTCTTCTTTTATACCGGCTTCCGGCGGAGCAGTGTTTTCTTCAGGAGCAGGCCCTAAATCTGCCCCTGAAAGGGATTCTTCCGAAGAAGGTTCCGGGGCCCGGCCTAAAAATTGAATCCTTTCGGCCCTGATTTCTATAGTAGAACGGTTTTTCCCGCTCTGATCCTGCCAGCTTCTTGACTGCAGCCGGCCCTCTATAAACACAGGCCTGCCTTTCTGCAAATACTGGTTGCAGATCTCTGCTAAATTTCCCCATGCTACGACATTGATAAAACAGGTCTCCTTCCTCAACTCCGCAGAATCTTTAGTTTTAAACCTCGTATTAATAGCAACCCGCAAAGTAACTACAGCCGTCCCCTGAGGAATATATCTCAATTCCGGATCGCGGGTAAGATTGCCGATAATCAGAACTTTATTTAAATCAGCCATTAGGTTCCCCTTTCTTAATTACCAAATATCTCAATATATTTTCCTCTAAATCCAATAAATACTTTAACCTCTTAAGGCCTGCAGGCTCTAATCTGAAATAAGAAAGAATATAAACCCCCTCGTCATACCTTTTCTTGTAAGCCCCGCGGGACCTTATAGAATAAGCAAGTTTCCTCTTACCGCCTGCCCATACCTGCCAAGACTCCAATTTACCTTTATGAGATTCTATATCTCCAGCGACTTTTTCCATAATTTCCGAATATGTGTCTTTTTCCAAATCCGGAACCATTAATAACATTACCTCATATTTATTCATACTATCTTCCTCTCTTGCACCACTTAATTAATAATAATCGAAAACCAAGATACAATAACCAAATAATAATCAATCCCGGCATTGCCTTGCGTTGAGCCGGACCCTGTGCCGCTATTGCTTGAATGTCCAATGTCCACGACATTGGATATTGGACATTTTGATTTTTAATTTATCTCAGCCATAGCCCTGTCAATACCCTGTTCTGCCCAAAGTCTTACTGCATAGACAGCCTTAGGAATTACTACTTTTTCCAAAATTTCTTCTTCCTGAGCAGAGAATAAAGAAAGAACATATTCAGCAGTATCCCCCGACGGTTTTCCTATACCTATTCTTAACCGGGGGAAATTCTCAGTTAACAGATTCTCTATAATTGACTTCAACCCCTTATGTCCGCCGCTGCTGCCTTTGCTGCGGATTCTTAAAGTTCCAAATTGAAGATTTATATCATCGCATATAACTAACAAATTTTCAAGAGAAATCCCAAATTTTTTCAAAGCCTGAACAACTGCCGGGCCTGAGACATTTATATAAGTAAGCGGCTCAACCGCGATAATCTTCTCCTTCTCCCAGTCAACAGCTGCCTTTCTAAATTTGCTGAGCAGCCCGGCTTTTTTAAGATTCCCCCCGGCATCACCAACTATTTTCCTAATAACCCTCAAGCCTATATTATGCCGTGTATGTAAATAACTTCTGCCCGGATTACCCAGGCCAACAATCACTTTCAACCTTTCTTTCCCTTTTCTTTATCTTTATCTTCAGAGGCTGCCTCCTTAGGCTTTTCTTTAATAACCTGAGGCTCAGCACCTTCTTCTTCAACAGCCTCTTCTTCAGATTCTTCCTTAACTGCCGCAACACTAACTATTACTTCTTCCGGATCTTCTAAAATCTCTACATTCTCAACAGCAGAGATGTCTCTGATATGCAAAGAATCTCCTATATCTAAATTTGAAATATCCACAATTACACTTTCCGGAATATCCGTAGGCAGGCATTGCACTTCAACTTCCCAAAGATGGTGTTCCAAAACTCCGCCTTCTTTTACACCTTTAGGCTCTCCTTTAATTTCTATAGGCACTTTAACCGAAACTTTTTCTTTAAGGGATATATGGAAAAAATCCAGATGCTTCACGTCTTCTGTAAGCGGATCGTGCTGGACATCTTTTACTAAAACCGACAAAGGCTCATTTTCTCCTTCTATAGAAAGGTTTATAATCAAATTCTCGGAAAAATGGTGTTTTTTTAAAATCAACAGTTCTGACCGCGGGATAGCCAAAGAAAGATTTATATTATGCCCGTAAACTACTGTCGGAATAATCCCCTGTTTCCTTAAACGGCCGCTTTCTCCGCTGCCTAACTTTTCTCTTTTAAACGCTTTAATCTCTATCTGTTCCAAAATTCCTCCCTCCTTAGCGCCGCTTTGCCTGTCGGCAAAGGTTTTGTTGTTATTGCTTTACTACCAATAACCAATATGCCTTCTTACCACTACCCAAACCTAAGCATCTACTGCTGGATAAAATCAAAAAGTATGCTGATTGACTGCGCTAAATGTATTCTCTTTATTGCCTCTGCAAAAATAGAAGCCACGCTGATAACCTTAATTTTAGGTCTTTTCTTCTCCGGCGGCAGAGGAATAGTGTCAGTAATAACTACTTCGTCTATAGGCGAGTCCTGCAGTTTGTCCGAAGCATCCCGGGACAAAACTCCGTGAGTAATAGCGGCAAAGACTTTTTTACACCCTGCATTTTTCAAGGCTTTTACCGCTTCAACCAGAGAACTTCCGGTCGCAATAATATCATCTACAATAATAGCATTTTTGCCTTTAACATCTCCCAATATATGAACAGCCTCTGTAGAGACTGGAGATATCCGGCGTTTATCTATTATAGCCAGAGCTGAACCAAACCTTTTAGCATAACCTCTTGCCATTTTTATCCCGCCTACATCCGGAGAAACAATAACTATATCTCCGTTGCCAATAAAACCCTGTAAAGAAAAATACTCCAAAAATGAATTTATCCCGTATAAATTGTCTAAAGGTATATCAAAAAAGCCCTGAATCTGGCCGGCATGCAAATCCATAGTAAGAACACGGCTGGCTCCAGCCACAGTAATAAGGTTAGCCACTAATTTTGCCGTAATAGGAACCCTGGGCTGGTCTTTTCTGTCCTGGCGGGCATAGCCAAAATAAGGTATAACTGCGGTTATCCGGTCCGCCGACGCCCGCTTCAAAGCATCTATTAAAACCAATAACTCTACAAGATTGTCATTAACCGGAACACAAGTAGGCTGAATTACAAAAACGTCTCTGCCACGGACATTTTCTTCAATCTTAACCCGGATCTCTCCGTCGCTAAACCGGCTTACTAAAGATTTAGCAAGAGGCACATTCAAATTATTACTAATATTTTCGCTTAAACGCCGGTTGGCATTGCCGGAAAATAGACAGATATTACTTAGCATTTTCTCTCCTTTTCAATACTCTTGCCGGAACCCCGGCAACCACCTCATTACTTTTGACATCTTTAAGAACCACAGAACCTGCGCCTGTAAGTGATTTCTTGCCAATTTCCACCGGCGCAACCAATATACTGTCTGAACCAATAAAGGCTTCATTCTTTATAATAGTCTTATTTTTCTTTTTCCCGTCAAAATTTGCTATAACCGTGCCTGCCCCAATATTAACCTCCCGGCCAATCACAGCATCCCCTAAATACCCAACATGTTTAGCCTTGGTTTTGCTGCCAACCACAGTTCTTACTATTTCAATAAAATTGCCTATTTCTGCATAATCCTTAATCCGGCTGCCCGGCCTTATCCGGGCAAAAGGGCCTATAGAACAGAATTTTCCAATTTTAACATTTTTTTCTATAAATGTGAAGGGGTAAATTACAGAATATTTTCCTATCTTTACATCAGGGGCAATAAAAACAGTATTAGGGTCAATTATGTTAACTCCCTGAGAAACAAGACGTTCTGTAATCTTCCTGCGCACAGTCTCCTGCGCAAGGCTAAGATCCCTTAAAGTATTAACTGAAAAAAAACATATATCGGCCTGAAGAAATACCTTCACTTTATAACCTGCGCCGGACATTATGCCCACTATATCTGTCAGGAAAAATTCTTTCTTCTTAGGGTTTTTTCTTATCCCGGCCAAATTGGCAATAAGCGCCTGTTTTTTAAATATATACACGCCGGTATTTACCTGAGTTATTTTTTTCTCCTGCGGAGTAAGGATTAACTCTTCTTTAACAGCCAATAAATTATTATCTTCATCTTTAATAATTCGGCCTAATCCCTGAGGTTTTTTAACATCTACTGCGAGAACTGTACAGTCAGCGCCGGATTTTAAATGCCTGGCAAACATTGCCTGCAATACAGACCTGTCCCAAACCGGAGAATCCGCACACATAACAAAAACATTAGCCGATTTTATTTCGCCTAAAGCAGCCTCAACCGCTTTAGCACTGCCGTTTATTTTCTGCTGGTAAACAAATTTTACAGCATTGAACTCGCTGTTTATTGCTTGCTTGACTTCCTGGGCTGAATAACCCAATACTGCAATCACCCTGTTTACCACTCTCCAATTCTTGAAAACGTCTAAGCTGTAATAAATCAAAGGCTTGCCCGCTAATACGTTTAATACTTTGGGCAGAGAGGATTTCATCCGGGTTCCCCTGCCTGCAGCCAAAATTATCGCGTCTGCTTTTTGCATAATTACTTATTTTTTGATTTAATCATACTTGGCGATGCTTTCTCAACAAAGCCCTCTTATCCAGCCACAATTTCTTCACCCTTCCGTTTTCCCAAATTATAAGCGGCCGGCCGTCTCTTTTATGCCTTGCTACTACTTTCCTAACCGCTTCTTTCATAGCAAGCTCAGCCTTTTGATTCAATGTCAGCCTTTCTTTCATAATTTAACCTTTTCTTTATCCAATATTTTCTGAAATAAGATACTGTCCCGAATGTCAATATGTAAATTGCCCTTTTGGACAATAAGCCTAGGCGCTCTGCCTGAGTTGTCAAACAATAACCATGTATTTAACAGGGGCCGGTAAACATTAAAGAAATTAACAACACTTCTTTCAAACCGCCTTTTTACATCTTCAACCGGTACATTATGCCCGCCTTCAGCAACCCTCTCTTTAATTCGGGCCAAAGCTAACTCAGGCCCTGGTATCCACAAAAAAAACAGATGAAGCCTGTATCCTCTTTTTCTTAATTCCTGAAACTTCCTTAAATAAGTCTTACCTGCAAGTGTTGTTTCAAACCCAAAATCAACATTTCTTTCTGCAAATTCTTTTATTTGCTGCAAAACAAGTTTCCCTGCTTTAACCGCTGCCTGGCGCGGCGAAAAAGGGGCTAAGCCATAAGCGATAAAATCGGCATTGACAAAATTTGGGCACTTTGCATAATTGGGCAAAAACTCTTTTGCAAATGTTGTCTTGCCGGAACCATTAGGCCCGGCTATTATGTAAACACTTTTATATTTTGCCATACTTTGCTACTACTGCCATCTCTTGCCCAAACAACGCCTTATTTTCAAATTCCCTGCGCTAATCTTAAAAACCTTAATGCTGCCCGGTGAGGACTCGAACCTCAAAAACCAGATCCAAATTCTGGTGTGTTACCGATTACACCACCGGGCATTATATTTTTTATAAGCAGGATATTTTTGTTTTAACAATAGATACGGAATAATTTTTTACTTTAACTCTACTCTATTAGAAAACTTTATTCTTTAATCCGGATTTTTCACTAGAAAAATCTGCCCGCAGGCTAAGCCGTACGTTTACCGCGCCGCAGGCGGGAAAACGCGGATAAAGCCGAGGCCGCCTGAAAAGTTTGCGGACACTTTTTTATCTCACGTACTGTTCCTGCAGTCATATAGTTCTCATAAAGCCGAAAAAACACCAGTTTCTGCGCAATTTTTGGTATTAAGGGGATTTATTATTTTATCCTGCCCGGCTGTTAAATATTTCCAGCCCGGCAATTATTATCTAACCGATGTAGAAATATCTAAAAATCTTATTTTAAATCCTGCGGTCATCTGCCGTATTCAGGCCGGGACGAAGAGCCTACTCTTTCTGAAGAATCTGAGTTTTCTCCGGCACCCTGAGCAGAAATATTTTGTTTCTGGCGCTCGTACTCATCCAATATCTTCTTCTGAAGGTAATCCCTGAATTGCTGATTAATCGGATGAGCTATATCCTGATACATCTGCTGATGTTCTTCTTTGTCTAACTCCGGAACAGCAGGGAGCTGGGCCCCACACTGACTACAGTATTTGCTTTTTAACTCTACTTTCTTGCCGCAGCGCGGGCAGAACTGTCTGGCCTTTTTAGAAGGCATTGCCACAAAAAGCCCGTTGTTGCCTTCAATTACTTTGATGTTTCGCACCACAAAGCAATCATCAAAGGTTACAGTGACATACGCTTTCAGTTTTTTATTGCCGCCCTCTTTCAAAGAAATCCTCACCTCTGTTACTTCCACCAGAACCTCCTTTTTAAACAGTGGCTACCTCTTTAAGCCAATACCCTCTGTCAAGCAAATCCCTTTTCAGTATCCCTAAATTCTCCCCCAGTACAAAAACTGCTGAGCCGCTTCCTGAAAGGCAATAATCCAGGTCCTTAAACTCTGCCAACAGATTCATAAGATTTGCCGTAAACCGGTTAATTTTAACTGCTGTGCCCGCTAAAGCATTGAATAAACTTTTCCTTAAAAGAACAACATCCTGTGTTTTTAAAGCATATTTTACAAGTTTAACACCGTCTAAATGCTTTGTCAATCCCGGCTTATAGTTTGTATAAACAACAGACGTAGAGGTAGAAGCCGCCGGCATTATAACGATCTTTCGCATTCGCAGACCGGTGTTAAAAGTCTCCACCTTTTCTCCTCTGCCCCGGGCAATGACAAAACTTCCCGGACAGAGAAAAATATTTACATCGCTGCCAATAAGACTGCCCAAAGCCATTTTTTGCCTCAGACTTAAATTTAAACCTAAAATCCTGCCTAATCCCTCAATAACACAAGCGGCATTACTAGAGGCCCCTCCCAAGCCTGAGCCGCAGGGAATGTTTTTTTTAAGCCGGACAATTATACTGCCTTTAATTGAAAATCTGTCTTTTATAAGCTCTACTGCTTTATATGCTGTATTTTGCCTGTTTTCCAATCTTTTGTCAGAACAAAAAAAACTTATTTTATCTTTGCCGGATTTTTCCCAAGACAAAAAAACCTCGTCAAAAAGGGTTATCTTCTCTACAACACTTTCTAAATTATGAAATCCGTCAGTTCTTACGGAAAGAATATTAAGATATAAATTTACTTTAGCCGGAGATTTAAGGAGAATTTTTTTCATCTAATATCTGATGCACAGAATCAACAATGGCATGGGAATTAAGTTTATATTTTTCCAGCAATTCTGCAGGGGATCCGGACTGGCCAAACTGGCAGCGGACTCCTACTCTCTTTACCAAACAAGGGCTGGCCTCAGAAACCGCCTCAGCCACTGCTGAGCCCAGACCGCCAATAATACTGTGTTCTTCGCAAGTCACAAAACCTTTTACTTTGCGGCTAAGCGAAACCAGTAAATCTTTATCCAAAGGATTTATCGTAGGCATATTAACCACATAAACATTAATGCCTTTTTTCGCCAGTTCTTCAGCCGCATCCAAAGCCGGTTTTACCATTATCCCGCAGGCAACCACCGCTACATCTTTCCCCGGCCTTAATATAAATCCCTTGCCCAAAGAAAACTTATATTTTCTGTCTAGAATTTCTGTTTTAGACCTGCCTAAGCGCACATATACCGGCCCGGGGACAGAATAAATTTCTTCTATTACTTCGGCTGTTTCATTAGGACAGGCCGGAACAATTATCTTCATATTCGGCAAAGCCCTAAAAAACGCTACGTCCTCTAATGCTTGGTGGGAAGCGCCGTCTTCGCCTACAGTAATCCCCGCATGAGTGGCTACTATTTTTACATTGAAATTATCGAAGCAGATGCTGTTGCGCACCTGGTCCAATGCCCGGGTCGTAGCAAACATAGCGAAAGTCGAGACAAAGACTACTTTTCCGCAGCTGGCCATTCCCGCAGCAGCGGCAAACATATTCTGCTCAGCCACCCCAAAATTAAAGAACCTTTCTGGAAATTCCCTGGCAAAAAAAGAGGTCCGGGTAGAGCCGGACAAATCCGCATCAAAAACCACAATATCTCTATGCCTGCGGCCTAAAGCCGCCAAAGTTTTTCCGTAAACATCCCGGGAATAAATTAAATCCGCCATCTTATCCTTCCAAATCACTAATATCAGTTTCTTCCAAAGCCTGTTCTATTTCTCTGCCTTTAGGCGCGCGGCCGTGAAAATCAACTACATTCTCCATAAAAGAAACCCCTTTGCCTTTAGTCGTTTTAGCAATAATAACCGTCGGCTTGTTTTTAATTTCTTTTGCTTTTTCAAAAGCATTACAAATATCTTCCATACTATGCCCGCCTATCTGCAAAACATTCCAGCCAAAAGCAAGCCATTTTTCCTTTAAAGGAGACACATCCATAACCTCACTGACTTTGCCGTCAATCTGAAAGTTATTGTAATCAACTACAGCACAAAGATTATCCAGTTTATAATGGCTGGCAGCCATAGCCGCCTCCCAGATATTGCCTTCCTGCAGTTCTCCGTCACCGATTATGCAATATACCCTGTAAGCCTTCTTATCCAGTTTTCCTGCCAAAGCCATACCTAAAGCAACTGACAGGCCCTGGCCCAAAGAACCGCTGGCCACATCTACCCCGGGTGTACACCTGTCAGGATGCCCCTGCAATATAGACCCTAACTGCCGCA
This sequence comes from Candidatus Omnitrophota bacterium, assembly GCA_015486615.1. GTDB lineage: Bacteria > Omnitrophota > Gorgyraeia > Duberdicusellales > Duberdicusellaceae > WFRI01. The sequence continues at coordinate 10,950 of WFRI01000071.1, forward strand.
GGGTAAGAAGTTTATCTTTGGGAAAATATCCAGCCTCAGCCAGAGCAGCATACCATGCCGGGCAGGCATGGCCTTTAGACAAATGGAATCTATCCCTGTCTTCCCAGTTTAGTTTTTTAGGATTATGCCGCAGAACTTTAAAATACAGACAGGCTATAATGTCAGCGATAGACAATGACCCCCCGGGATGGCCGCTGCCGGCATGGGCTATCATTTTAACTATCAAATGTCTGATAATTCTGGCTTTGTTTTCAAGATATTCTATTTCCGCACTGCTATTGGGCATTTTTTATCTCTGCTTTTTTTATTTTCTTGTTTATTCTTCCTTTATCTACACCGTCCAACGCCAATATGCCTTTCCAAATATCTACTGCCTTGGCCGGCCTGCCCATTTTAAAATAAATATCCCCCAAATGCTCAAGAATAACAGGATCTTTCAATAATTTACTGGCTTTTCTAACAAAAATTTCCGCCTTGGCTAATTTGCCTTGTTTAAAATATATCCAGCCTAAACTATCAAGATAAGCCGGGTTATCCGGAGAAAGGCTCAAGGCTTTCTTTAGCATAACTTCAGCCTCGTCTAAATTTACGCCCTCTTCAGCATAAAGGTATCCTAAAGAGTTTAGGGCATCAGCATACTTAGGGTCTATCTTTAAAGTTTCCTGCCACTGCTTAACAGCTTCTTTCCACCTGCCCTGAGACTCCAAAACATACCCCAGCCAGAAATAGCCGTCAGCATCCCCGGGCCTTTTCTGAATAACCTTGCGGTAAAGGAGTTCTGCTTTCTTGTTGTTGCCCTTTTGACACTCAAACTGGGCAAGGTATTCTAATATTTTTATATTTTCCGGCTCTAAAGAGTAAGCCTTATTCAAAAATGCTTCATATTCAGTATTGGCCTTCTGGCTGTCTCCCTGGGCAGTATAAACTAAAACTAACAGCAGATAAACATCCAAACTGGCAGGATCGATTTTCTTTGCCTCTTCCAACACTGCCACAGCCTGCTGGTATTTGTTCATTTTAATATACTCAGCGGCTATTCTAAGCCGGGCAGAAATAGACTTGCTGTCCAGTTTTTCTACATGCGAATAATCATCTAAAGCCTTCCCGGCAGTAGAATAATAATCATCCATCAGGCCCTTTAAATAGAAAGCGTAAGATTTCGAAAGAACATCAGTATAACCCGCATTCCTGCCAAAAGCAGCAAGGGGGCAAAAAAACGAAATACCTGCCAGCCATGTTACTAATAACAGTTTCATAAAAGGTGGGAAGAACTATTACTTGTTCTTATGCCTTTCCTGTTTCCTTCTTTTCCTATACCAGTGTCTTTTAACTTTTTTGACTTTTCTTTTCCTGCCGCAAGGCATAATTCACCTCAATAAATTATTTTGTTTAAGGGGTACTCTACTATATCGCGCGCACCGGCGTTTTTAAGATTAGGTATTATCTGCTTAACTTTTCTTTCATCAATAATAACCTCCAAAGCCAGCCATCCCGGCTCTGATAAAGCAGAAATTGTAGGTTTTTTCATCGCCGGCAATATCGCGGTTATTTTATCAATAGCCTTTTTAGGAGCATTAAGTTTTATCCCTACTTTACCATAAGCCTCTATGGCACCCTGAAGCAAAAGAAGCAAATACTGCATCTTTTCTCTCTTCCACGAATCGCGGTATGCCTTTTTATTGGCAATAAATTCTGCCGTAGAATAGCAAACAACACAAAGTTCTTTAAGTTTATTCGCCCTTAAAGAAGACCCTGTTTCTGTAATTTCTACTATTGCATCTACCATGCCTGCAGCCACTTTAACCTCAGTAGCCCCCCAGCTAAACTCTACTTCTGCCTTAATCTTATTCTTCTTTAAAAAAGTTTTGGTATAATTTACGAGTTCCGTAGCAATTCTTTTGCCGTTTAAATCTTCAATACTTTTAATTTTAGAATCCTGACGGACTGCTACAACCCAGCGCACAGGGTTTAATGTCCTTTTCGCATATTTTAACTCGCCTAACTGCACAACATCTGAATTATTTTCCAAAATCCAATCCTGCCCGGTAATCCCGCAGTCCAAAAACCCGTCTTCCACATAACGGGACATTTCCTGGGCTCGCAGCAAAACCGGCTCTATTTCTGCGTCGTCTATAGAGGGAAAATAAGACCGGCTGCCTAAATCAATATTAAAGCCGGCCATCTTAAATACCTTAAAAGTTGCCTCCTGCAGACTGCCTTTGGGAAGTCCTAATTTCAACGTTTTTTTTTGTTTAAACATACCAGCCTTTCTTAAACATATCAAACCGCCTTTCAAAATATACCGGACATTCACCAGTAGAGTATTTTGCCCGTGCCTTCAAAAAGCAACAGTCCCAATTATACTTGGTTAATAAGGGTTGTAAAGAAAAATATTGCAAAAATGCCCGGCTGTGCTATCCTAATGCCTATGTTTGCAAAAATCCGGCAAAAAGATATAAAAAAGATGCTCTGGGTGCTGGTAGGGATTATAATCCCCGCTTTTGTGCTCTGGGGAGGAATATCTTATCTCAGCCAAAGCCAGGGTTATGCTTTAAAGGTATATAACAAAAAAATATCTCTGCCGCAATTCTACAGCCTTTTGAAAAATTACAGGGTATTTATAAAAGCCAAATACGGAAGTGATGCCCTAAGCAGACTCCCCCTGGACAACTTAAAAATAATGGCAATCCAGCACCTGCTGTTTCTGGAAAAAGCAAAAAGAGAAAAAATAAAAGTCAAAGATTCCCAATTATTAAAAGAGATTATGTCTCTGCCTGTTTTTTACTCCCGCGGCAAGTTTGACCAGAACAAGTATAAAGACTTTTTGCGTTCAGTCCAAACCCCCGCGGGACAGTTTGAAGATTTTCTAAAAGAAAGAATAATGGCAGAAATCCTTCTGAAAAAACACACCGCAGGGATAAAAGTTTCTGACGAAGAAACATTAAGGCTGTATAAAGAACTAAACGAGCAGGCAAAAATAGATTATATCCCTTTTCTTTATAAAGAAATCAAAAAACAAATCCAGGCCGGCAGCAAAGAATTAAAAGATTATTATAAAACTCATAAGGAAGATTTCCGTATTCCGCAGAAAGTTCAAATAAAATACCTAAAACTCCCTCTAACAGCAAAAAAAGCCCTTTTGGCAAAGATGCAGAAATTAGCAAAAAGAAATTATCCTTTAGCAAAAATAGCCAGGGTAATAAACGTAAAGATAGAAACCTCAGGATTCTTCGCTTTTACTGAACCGATAAAAGGATTAGGCTTCAGCCGGCAGTTTAACCTTGCTGTATTTAATTCCCCGCCGGGTAAAACTTCCGGCCCGGTTAATATAGATAATTACCGGGTTGTATTTTCCAAAACTAAAGAAAATCCCTCTTACATCCCCAAATTTAATGAGATTATAGACCGGGTCAAGAATACAGTGGTAAAAAGCAAGGCAAGACAAACTGCTTTATCAAAGGCAAAAAGCATATTGTCAGTCGTAAAAAAGAAAAAAATAAAGGAACTTATCAATCTTAAAAAAATTATGCCGGGCATTGAAGTAAAACACTCCAAGTTTTTTAAACGCGGGCAGTTTGTAGAAGATATGGGATTAAACCCGGTTATTTACAAAAACATATTCTCCCTTAAAAAAGGCCAAATACTGCCCCGCCCTTTACTTCTGGACAAAGGAGTGTTTGTAATTCAGCTTGTTGATTTTAAGCCTATTGACAAAAAGAAATACCAGGCGCAGAAAAAAATCCTGCGCCAGAAAATCCGGAATTTAAAATATAACCGGGCAGAGCAGAAATTTCTACAGAAAATAATAAAAGAAAGTAAATTTACTTACTCCTCAACACTAATGGCATTGACCGGGCATTGAGAAGCAATATCTTTTACATCGCAGGAAGAACAATCTTCTACTTTTACTTTAGCCACTCCCTCGTCGCTTAATTCAAAACAATCCGAACACAAATTAGCACACAATCCGCAGCCAACACAGGTATTGGAATCAATAGTTACTTTAGCCATAATAAAACCTCCTTTTAGCACCGCTTTGCCCTATGGCAAAGGCTTAATA
>WFRI01000072.1 GCA_015486615.1 Candidatus Omnitrophota bacterium
TATCCAAAGAGACATCTTTGCTCTTAAATGAATGCGTAAGGCAGCCTAAAGAAACAAAATCAATACCACTGCAGGTATATTGAGAGATATTTTTCAGATTAATGCCTCCGGACGCTTCTAATTTTACCTTAGGAAATTTTTTATTCCTTATTTTTACACATTCTTTAATTACTGAAGGCATAAAATTGTCTAGCAGAACAATATCAGGCCTGCATTCTGCTACCTGCAGAAATTCCTCTTTATTCTCAACCTCAACTTCAACCGGCTTTCTGAAAGCCTTTTTGATATTCTTTATTAAGTTGGACAAGGAATATTGGTCTATATGTCCGGATTTTCTTATCCCCGAAGCAATAAGGTGGTTTTCTTTCAACATAACCCCGTCCCATAATCCCTGGCGATGGTTATTTGCTCCGCCACACTTAACCGCATACTTATGCAGGCTGCGCAAAAGAGGCATTGTTTTACGAGTATCCAATATCTTGACTTTATCCCTTTTAGATTTTTTTACAAATTCCCGGGTAAAACTGGCTATGCCGCTTAAGGAAGAAATAAAATTCAATGCTGTCCTTTCTGCAGCAAGTATGCTCTTTGCCCGGCCCTCAATAGTCAACAATATCCGGTTTTTTTTAGTCTTACTGCCATCTTTTAAATATGCCTTAACTTTCAATCCCTTATCAACCTGCCGGAATACTTCCCTGGCTACTGCCAAGCCACAGACAATCAAATCTTCTTTGGCAAAAATTTTTGCTTTAACTATTACTGACTCGTCTATGGAAGAATTAGTCGTGATGTCGCCGGGACCAATATCTTCCTCTAAAGATTTTTTGACTATTTGGGAAATATATTGGCGGCTTAACCCCATTTTATTTTCTCTATCCTTTCCAATTCAGCCTTTAAAGCGGCTAAACTCTCTTTAGCATTGGAAACAACTTCTTCTGGGGCATTCTGTAAAAACCCCGGATTGGACAACTTTGTGCTTAAGGAGAAAATGCGTTTCTTTAACTTGCCAGTTTTAGTTTTAATCTTATCTTTATATTCGGATATATTGGAGATTTTACCAGTTAATAGATAAATGTCAAAACCGCAGCCGGGCAGCAGGACAAAAGAAGTTCCTTTAACAGGCATTTTTAAAATTTCTGCCTTAAGCAGCTTTTTTACCCAGTCTAAATTTGCAACTAAAGTTTTAAGTTTGTCAGGATCCGGCGAATCAAACACAAACTCCGGCTTCCCTTGAATTCCTAAATACCTGGTAAAAGACCTGGCAGAAATAATTAAATCTTTCAAATTGTCAAATATCTCTTTTTCATCGAAAAAATTATTATATTCCTGTTTGGGCCATTTAGCAATAACAATACTTTTGCCTATATCTGCAAATTTATTCAGTTTCTGCCATATTTCTTCAGAAATAAACGGCATAACCGGATGCAAAAGTCTTAAAAATTTTTCCAAAACAAAGAATAAAACATTACAGCGGACTGTATCCATACTTACTTTAGCAATTTCAATGTACCAATCGCAGAATTTATGCCAGAAAAACTCATAGAGAGATTTTGCATAATCGTTTATTCGGTATTTATCCAAATTTCTCCCAGCCTCGGATATAAGCAAAGATAACTCCTGCAGAATCCATTTGTCTGCTAGATTAAAGTCTTTCGCATACTCAGAAATCCTGTATTGAGAAGCACCAAACCCGTTTTTCTCAAGGTTGGTTATTATAAACCGGGCGGCATTCCATATTTTATTGGAATAATTCCTGCCAACCATAAATTTTTCGTCCGAAAGAAAAACATCCGAACCAGTTGAAGCCAGCATCATTAAAGAAAATCTCAATGCGTCAGCACCGAACTTCTCAATTATTTCCAAAGGGTCAATAATATTGCCTAAAGATTTTGACATTTTTACGCCTTTCTCATCCCGGACGGTCCCGTGAATTAAGACATCCCTGAAAGGAATATCTTTCATAAACTCAAGACTGGCCATAATCATTCGGGCAACCCAGAAAAACAGAATCTCCGAAGCAGTAACTAAAGCATCCGTAGGATAAAAGAATTCTAAATCTTTTGTCTTATCCGGCCAGCCTAAAGTTACAAAAGGCCACAGCCAGGAAGAAAACCATGTATCTAAAACATCTTTGTCCTGGCTGAGATTGTCTGCTCCGCAAAAAGGGCATTTGGCAGGTTTATCTAAAGAAACTACTATTCCCTTATCGCTGCCAGAATTTTTGTCATAACAATTTGCGCAGTACCAAACTGGTATCCTGTGCCCCCACCAAATCTGCCGGGATATACACCAGTCTTGAATATTATTCATCCAGTTCAGATAAACTTTTTTCCAACGTCGAGGGTAAAACTTAACTCTTCCTTCTTCTACAACTTTTATTGCCGGTTCAGCCAAAGGCTTCATTTTTACAAACCATTGTAAAGAAAGCCGGGGCTCAATTATTGTTCCGCAGCGGTAACAATGCCCGGCATTCAATTTATAAGGGACTTTCTTTTTTAACAGCCCTTCTTTTTCCAATTCCTCTAACAGCCTTCTGCGGCCTTCAAATCTGTCCAACCCACGGAATTTTCCGGCATTTTCATTCAGGACAGCGGTATCATCCATTATATTGATAAATTCCAGATTATGCCTTTTAGCCATAGCAAAATCCACAGGGTCGTGAGCAGGGGTAACTTTCACCACGCCTGTGCCAAATTCCGGATCAACAGCCCTATCTTCAATCACCCGAATCCTGCGGTTAAGAATAGGCAGAATAACTGTCTTCCCTTTAAGCCAGGAATACCTTTCATCATCAGGGTTAATCGCCACGGCAGTATCTCCCAACATAGTTTCCGGCCGGGTAGTAGCAACAGTTATATATTTGCCTTCGCCTTCTACCGGATAATTTATATAATAAAGAAAGCTGTCTATCTCTTTATAAGGAGCCTCTTCATCGCTTAAAGCGGTTTTGCATCTGGGGCACCAGTTGATTATATAATTTCCCCGATAAATAAAGCCTTTTTTATAAAGCCGGATAAAAACTTCCTTTACTGCCCGGCTGTATCCTTCGTCCAGAGTAAACCGTATCCTTTGCCAATCACAGCTGGCGCCAAGTTTTTTAAGCTGTTCTATAATTGTGGAGCCGTATTCCTGCCGCCATTTCCAAAGCCTGTCAGTAAATTCCTGCCGGCCAACATCTTCCTTTTTCAACCCCTGTTTTGCCAGTTGTTTTTCTACCACATTTTGGGTGGCAATACCAGCATGGTCTGTCCCCGGCATCCATAAAACCTCATAACCCTGCATCCGTTTGAACCGCACCAATACATCCTGAATGGTGTCGTTTAAGGCATGCCCCATATGCAGAATGCCGGTAATATTAGGCGGGGGGATAACTATGGTAAAAGGCTTGCGTCCAGTCTGAGATTTTGCTGAAAACAAGCCCTGCTCCAGCCAGAATTTATACCACTTATCTTCAGTTTCTTTAGGATTATATTGGGTTTGCATAGGTTATAATTTACCGAAAAAAAACATAGTGTCAAGAAATTAAAAATTGACTTTGCTTAAACTTTATGGTAAAAAAACTAAATTAAATATTATACAGCCTTATATTTACCTTTTACTTCAGCCCTCTGCCTGTATTGGCCAAGGGAATCCAGCCTTTATAACTTAATTATACCATCTCTTCAGCAATCGGTGTTTTCTTGCTTATCCTTCCTTATCAACTGCTTATATAAAATCTTCCACTTAGAGACAAATCATCAATAGAATCTTGAGACAGTATCAAAAAACTGCTAAAGAATAAATACGGCGAAAGTCTGAGAAAGAAAGCTCTTCGGCACGCAGGTTTTTGTCTATACCTGCCTGTTCTAAAACCGACTGCAATTTATCCTGCGGGATGAGGCCTCTTAAGGAATTGATTATTTTCTTCCTCCTCTGGCTAAGACCAGCCTTAATTATTTTTAATACCGGCTCTATATCTTCAACCGGACACAAAGCCGCCTTACGGGTTTTCAACTGCACAAAAGCAGTATCAACTTTAGGCACAGGCTTAAAATACTTTTTGCCGATATCAAACAGTTTGTTTATTTCCCAGTAAATTTTAGATTTCAAAGTAAGAAATCCGTAATTCTTAGATTTAGGCTCTGCAGTAAGTTTTGCAGCAAATTCCTTTTGAAAACCTACGTAAGCATACTCAAAATATTCCCTGTTCCCAATCAGCCAATCTATAAATTCATAGCTTAAATGGTAAGGCAAATTGCTGACTAATACTGCTTTCTCTTTTATCCCGGCGAGTTTATAGTTAAGGAAATCCGCACATTCTACCTTCAAATTGTCGTATGAGCCTAATTCTTTTCTTAGAAACCGGCATAATAAAGGGTCTATTTCCAAGGCGTAAACATAAGAAAATATCTGTGGCAAATACCGGGTAAGCGCTCCTTTACCCGCTCCTATTTCTACTGCAACCCGGCCTTTATGCACCTGAAGGATTTTGGCAATTCTCTGCCTATAGATTTTGCTGGTTAGAAATACCTGGCTTAAGGCTTTTTTGGGATAAAAACTCATAATCGCAAAGCAAGTTCCACAGCCTTTTGCATAGAAGCGTAGGAAATTTCTTTAATCCTGCCGGCTATATCCGAGGCTGTTCCGTGAGCAGGAGAAACTCGTAAAAAAGGCAGGCCTAAAGTTATATTAACGCCCTGTTCAAACTCCAAAAGTTTAAAAGGAATCATTAACTGGTCGTGGTAAGGCGAAATAACCAGAGAATATTTCCCCCTCAGCATATCCCTGTAAACCCCTTCAGCAGGCAAAGGCCCGAAAATTTGTTGTTTGATTATTTCCTGCGCCTGTTTTTTAGCAGACAAAAGAAGTTTTTCCTCCCTGCCCAAATAGGTATTAACTCCGGCATGAGGGTTAAAGCTGGCTAAAACTATTGGCTTAGGCCGGCCGAACCTGCAAAGAAACTGCCAGCCTAAAATAATAGAATCCAACACTGATTTTTTATTTAAATAAAACCCTGCTTGGGCTAAAGGTATATGCCGCGTTAAAGTTATGCCTTTAATCTTTCTGCCCCACATAAGCATAGCGAATTTCTCAATTTTAAAATACCGGGCAAGAAACTCTGTATGGCCGCTAAAATCCGGAACTGTCTGTTGTATAGCCTCTTTGGAAACCGGTGCAGTTACTAACCGGGAATTTTTGAGTTTATTTACCAGGCCCGCTGCTGCCTGCAGATAATGCCAGGCTGCTTTTCCGGAAGATTTGTTTATTTTGCCCGGAGTTATTTTTACCCGGCAGGGAATATCAACAAAACTAACTTTTTTCTCAAGCCGGGTAAAACCTTTTATCCTGCGGGCAACCGCCTTACTGCCTACCAAAATAAATTTATCCGCCGGCGAAATATCAACTTTCTGCAGCGTTTTTACTGTCACATAAGGGCCAACTCCTGCGGGGTCGCCGAGAGTAATAATAATATTCCTTTCTTCCTGCTTAGTCATATATTTTAATAATTGAATCCTTTTTTATATTATTTATCCACTCAGAATATATTTTCTTAAATTTTTGTGCAAACAGCAGATTGTATATCTTATCCTTTACCTGCTCTAAACTCAGCCGGCGGGAAGGTATTCTTTTATCTATGTAGAAAACAAAATAAGAATTGTCTATTTTTATCGGCGGTATTAAAACCTGCGAATCTGCGGATTTAAAAAGAATTTTCCTTAATTTTTTACGTGCCTGGTCCTTGGTTATTCTGCTATAGATAACTTTATCCTTATAGTTGAATTTTATACCGATAACATCCATATTCTGCATTTTCTTATAATTATCCTTGGCCTCCTGCAAAGAATTGAATACCACAGCGTAATAATACAATGTCTCCGGAGCAATGAATTCTTCTTTGTGGTTTACATAATAATCCGTAATCTCGACAGGGCTTATATGCACCTGGCTCTTTATTTTTTGGCGGATAAATTCCTTCAGAAGTATATCGTCTTTTATCTTCTTCCTTAACATATCTTCATTTAGGCCCCGCTCAATTAAGGACTGCTCGTAATCTTCACGGGAAGGAAATGTCCTGATTATCTCCTGCAGTTTTTTCTCCACAAGTTCATCCGGAATAACAGCCTTGAGTTTTTCTGCCTGCTGAAGAATCAACTTGTCTTCAATAAGGCTGCCTAAGGCTTTCTTGCGGTCATTTTTACCTAATGAAAGACCTTCTCTTTTTATACCGTATTGAATAAGTTTTAAAAAATCGTCAACTTCCTTAGAAGTAATAACACTGCCGTTAACCACAGCGGCTATTTTATCTTCCTGTACCGCTGCATTTATGTTTAAGTTAAATACGACCAACAGCAATAATAAAAGAATTTTCATATATACCCCCTTTTCAGGTATAATTTTATAAGATTATACCTAATTTCACCGATTTAGCCCAAAAATCAAAATTGTAATATATCTCAAATCTTTTTGTATTTTAACTTACTTTCTTACCAGAATCCATCTCGGGGGTGGAATTCTTTCCACCCCCGAGGTGTAAAAAAAATTCCACCCCCGAGGTGTAAAAAAACGTGCCAGCGTTTTTTTAACGGTAGCCTGCACATGTTGGAAACAAGGCTCTTATATTTTCTATCTCAGTTTTTAAAAGCCGGCAGTATAAATCAAAACCAACTGCCCAAATAAAGCCGTGTTGTTTTGTGCCTAAAATATTACCTGCGCCCCGCATTTCCAAATCAGCCTTAGCCAGGTCAAAACCTGCCCCTAAATAGGAATATTTAATTATTGAATCTATCCTCTTCAACGCTTCCAAACTAACTTCGTTTTTAGGCAGAACAAAATAAGCATAAGCCTGCTGAGTAAATCTGCCTACCCTGCCTCTTAATTGATGTAAATCCGCCATGCCGAACATATGGGCATTGTTTATTATTATAGTATTTGCCCGGGGAATGTCTATACCTGATTCCACTATATTGGTAGAAACCAAACAGTCTATATCCCCGTTTATAAATCTGATTATTACCTCTTCCAATTTATGCACAGGCATCCTTCCGTAAGCATATTCTAAACTTATATTCTCAGGAAGTGCCCGTTTCAAATCTTTGGTTATTTTAAATACTCCCTCTATACGCGGCTCTATAAAAAACACCTGGCCGCCTCTTTCTTTCTCTCTGATTATAATTTCAGTTATTTTCCTTAAATTAAAATATATCTTTTCGCTGTTTACTGCCAGCCGCTGTCTGGGAGGAGTCTGAATCAAGGCTATTTCTCTAATTCCGGAAAGTCCTAAGTATAAAGTCCTGGGGATAGGCGTAGCAGTAAGATGAATTACATCTATATTGGCTTTTAATTTCTTGATTCTTTCTTTCTGGACTACGCCAAACCTCTGTTCTTCGTCAATTATCAAAAGCCCCAAGTCCTTAAACCTAACATCTGAAGACAAAACCCTATGCGTTCCCACAATAATATCCACCAGCCCTTTCTCTATACCAGCAATTATTTCAGTTTGCTCCTTAAGGCTGTTAAACCGGCTAAGCATTTCTACCCGCACAGGAAAATCTTTCAGCCTTCTCTTAAAATTAAGGTAATGCTGCTGGGCAAGAATAGTCGTAGGCACTAAAAAAACAGCCTGTTTGGAATCTAATGCCGCCTTAAACGCTGCCCGCATAGCCACCTCGGTTTTGCCATAGCCGGTATCTCCGCAAATAAGTATATCCATAGGTTTTTTGCTTTCCATAAGGGTTTCCACTTTTTCCCAGGCCTGCTTTTGTCCAGGGGTTTCTTCAAAAGGGAATGTTTTGTAAAACTCCTTCTGCCATTGCGAATTCCCTTTGAAAGCAAACCCTCCCAAAATCTCTCTCAAGGCCTGCGTGCGCACAATTTCCAAAGCGTATTTTCTTATACCCTGCTTTGTGCGCTTTAAAACCGCCTGCCATTGATTAGTTGCCAAGTCAGAAAGTTTAGGCTTTCTGCCTCCGAAATTGACGTATTTTTGTATCAGATGAGACTTTTCTACAGAGACATAAATACGGTTTCTGTCTCTGTATTCTATCTCTAAAAAATCTTTCTCCTCATATTGAAAAACATCTCTGTCAGTTAAAGGTCCGGCGGAAACCGCCGTTCTTTTAACCTTAAATTTTTTTTTGCCCCTGTATATGCCAATACCGTAATCTATATGAACCACTAAATCTCCGGGAGATATTTTCAATAAAGGGCTTAAGGGTATTTCTTCTTTATGTTTAATATTCTTTCTGCGCTTTTTAGAAACAGGAAGGACTACCAGCAAATCTATGTCTTCGCAGATATTCGGTTTAGACAGGTTAAATATTTTAATTGCCTCTATTTCATCCCACTCCCAGACAATCCGCACAGGAGAATCAAAAGATACAGGAAAAATTTCCAAAATCTCGCCTTTGAAAGTAAAATCTCCTTCTTCTGCTATCTTTTTAACCGGGTTATAGCCTAATTGGCCAAGTGCTCTAAGCACGTCCTGGAAAGACAGTTTTTTTTCGGGGTATAATTTTAGAAATTCCCAAGCCATTAATCAGCCATAACCCGTGGGCAGGAAAAACTATCTCTTTTTGCGAAAAAGGATAACTAAAGGCGATGCTATATATATTGAAGAATAAGTCCCCACAACAAATCCAACCAGCATAGTAAAAGAAAAACCCCGCAAAGTATACGGGCCTAAAAGAAAAATTCCCAATACCGCAATGATAGTAGTCAGAGAAGTAATTATTGTCCGGGGCAGAGTTTGGTTAATTGCAGAGTTAATAATTTCCCTTAAAGAAAGTTTACGCGCCCGGGGAGTAAACTCGCGGATACGGTCGTAAACTACAATTGTATCATTTATAGAATAACCGGCAATAGTAAGCAGGGCAGTTACTATAAGCAGATTGATTTTATACGAAAAGAATACCGCAGAGAACAACCCGATAAGCACATCATGAAACAAAGCAATAACCGCAGCCAAAGCAAAATCAAAATGTCTAAATCTAAGCCGGACATAAAAAAGTATGCCCAGCAAAGCGAAAATAACCGCCATAACCGCTTTTTTCCTTAGAAGTTTCCCGACAACCGGGCCGACTTTTTCCACCCGTAAAACATCATAGCCCCGCGGGTAATATTTATCCAGAACACTCTTTACTTCTTTAAAACTGTCCTTCAGGCTCCTTAAAGCAATTATATTCTTCCTATCTTTAAAAGAATAAATGTTTACATCCTTTACACCTTCTTGTTTAAACTCCTGCCTTATCTTATTTATATTTATATTTTTCTTAAACTGGTATTCCTGAATCTGGCCTCCGGCGAAATCTATGCCGTAAACGGAATCCTTGCCTTTTATGAAATATCCTGCTCCGGCTATTATTAATAAAAGCGATAAAGTAATACACACCTTAATCTTGGAGATAAAATTTATGTTGGTATTTTTTATCATACTAAGCATAGGCAGAGATTTCAGTTTTTTGTATTTTAACAGAATGTCAAAAACAAGCCTTGTAAAAACAATAGCCGTAAACATACTTGCAAGTATGCCCAACATAAGCGTAACCCCAAACCCCTTAATCGGTCCGGTGCCAAAAGCGAACAAACACAATGCAGCAATAAAGGTGGTAACGTTGGAATCCAAAATCGTCCTAAAAGCCTTTTCATAACCAAACTTAATTGCCAAAGATAAAGGCTTCTTTACCGCAAGTTCTTCGCGGATTCTCTCAAATATTAAAACATTGGCATCGACAGCCATGCCTACAGTCAAAATAATACCGGCAATTCCCGGCAAAGTAAGCGTGGCTTTTAAAAGATATAACCCAAAAAGTATTAAAACTAAATTAAAGACTAAAGCCAAAACAGCCACAAAACCGGCAAACAAATAATAAACCAGCATAAACAAAGCCACGGCTATACCGGAAACTGCTGTGGCTTTCAAGCCTTTTCTTATAGAATCTTCGCCCAATAAAGGCCCGATTGTCCTTTCTTCCTCCACATACAAAGGGCAAGGCAAAGCGCCCGAACGCAGGACAAGCGCCAGGTCCCTGGCCTCATCTAAAGAAAAGTTGCCTCTTATTCTGGCCTGGCCTGTAGTAATAGGCTCGTCTATGCGCGGGGCAGACTGGACTTTTCCGTCTAAAATAATTGCTAACCTTTTGCCTACATTATTTTGGGTAATATCAGAAAACTTTTTTGCGCCTTCTTTATTAAAAGTCAAGTTTACCTGATAACTCAACTCTGAAGAGTTATAATTAAACTGAGCATCAGAGAGGTCTGCGCCGGTAATGTAAGGCTTTTTCTTTAATACTAACTTTGTTCCCTTAAAATCCAGAACTTCGTATTCCGGAGAAGTTTTCTTCATTTGCGCGGCTATGATATCCGGATTCTCTTCCACAAGTTCAAATTTCAAAAGCGCAGTCTTGCCGATTATACTAAGCGCCCTTTCCCTATTTACTACCCCGGGAATCTGGATAAGAAGTTCGTCCCTGCCCTGTGGCTGAATAAGAGGCTCTTTCACTCCTAATTCGTCTATCCGGTTGCGGATAACTTCCAATGCCCTCTGGGCTGCTCCCTTTTTCTGCTTAGGCGTAAGGGAAGAAGTATCCACCTTCATAATCAGATGCATTCCGCCCTTTAAATCCAGGCCCAAACTTATTTTTTTCTGCAAAGGCAAAACAGTAAACACGCTGATAACCAGCAAGAGTGAGACCAGAATTAAACGCCAGGATATTTTATCAGGCATTTTTTCTCTCCAAATCGGCTATGGCGGATTTATCTACCTCAATCTTTACATTGTCATCTACTCTTAAAACCACAGTCTTTTCTTTAACATTTACTATTACTCCATGCACCCCGCCAATAGTAACCACTGAGTCGTTCTTCTTAAGTTTTTTAAGCATCTCCTGATGCTGTTTTTGCTGTTTTCTCTGAGGAGCAATTATCAAAAAATAGAAAACAGCAAAAACTAAAATTAACGGAACTATTCCCGCAAAAGGCATTTGCTGAGCCGGGGCCATTAGGAATCTCCTCTCTCTTCACCAGTTTGTCTCTGGCGTTTTTTATACCTTCTATAAAGCGAAGCCACTGTATCAGTAGGCTTAGCGCCTTTTTTTAACCAATCCTGGTATTTATTCAAGTTCATTTTTAACATTTCCGGCTGGCAGGAAGGATCGTAATAACCAATCTGCTCTACAAACCTGCCGTCCCTTTTTGAACGCGCCTCGTCCACTACAATTTTAAAATGATACCTCCTTTTAATTGATTTTCCGGGCTTGGTCAACCTGATTTTTAACGCCATTATTCTCCTTTCGTTTAGACATTTCTTTTATAGCATCTAACTGTCTTTTAATAGAAAGCCTCCTCCATAAAGAAACCCTGTCAATAAACAAAACTCCGTTTAAATGGTCTATTTCATGCTGAAAAACTACAGACAAAAGACCCTGGGCATGAATTTCTTTTTCTTTGTTATTCTCATCCAAAAACTCTACCCAAACTTCATTAGCCCTTTTTATATCTAAATTTATGCCGGGGAAACTTAAACACCCCTCATTAAACACTATACTGCCGGATTTTCTGATTATTTTAGGGTTAACCACCTTAAACTTCTGCCGGCCTATATCAATTGTCAATATCCGCAAATCCAGGCCTGCCTGGTTAGCAGCTAAGCCTACGCCTTGATGAACTTTCATAAACCTAAACATTTCATCCAGATAATCTCTTATCTGAAAATCTATTTCTTTTACCTCTCCGGCCTTTTTTCTTAAAATCGGGCTACCGTAAAACTGCAGACTTAACTTTATTTTTCCCATTTAACTCCACAAATAAAGCTTTATGGTCCGGGCATTCCTTTTCGTCAACGAACCCGTAAGAAAGCACAATAATCTTATCGCCGGTCTCTGCCTGTCTGGCTGCAGGGCCGTTTAGACAAAATATTCCTGAATTCTTTTTGCCCTTAATGACATAAGTAGTAAATCTGGCACCGTTATTTACATTTAAAACTTCAACTTTCTCTCCCGGCAAAAGCCCGGATTTTAACATAACCTCTTCATCTATGGTAATACTGCCCTCATAATAAAGGTTGGTCTCAGTAACCACTGCATAACTTATTTTTACTCTTAAAAATTCCCTAAGCATATGCTAAATCTCCTTTTTATCTTACTCCAGATTAACTTATACAAAATAAGAATAGGCCTGCTTCTACAGACATTGGCATCTTTGAATTCTATTTTTTAATCTTTGATATTTGATTTATCCCGTTAGAGAATATCCGGCGGCTTGCCGCAGGGTTATACCATATTCTACGAACACAGGGTCTAATACCCTGTGTGAGCCCCGTTAGAGATAAATCTCTAAACGGGATGAGTTCTCTAACGGGATTTATTATAATACGGGTTTTGGAGATGTCAATTAAGCCGTTTTTTAATCAGTTTATAACTTAGAGAAGCAATCATTTTCTCTTCGTCTGTGGGAATAATTAAAACTTTAGGCGCAGGCTTTAATATTCGGTTTAAATCTTTCCTGATTTTATTAACCAGCCAGCTGTTATGTTCGCCTATTCCGGCAGTAAAAATACAAGCATCCAAGCCGCCTAAAATCAAAATATAGGCGCCTATATATTTCTTTACGCTGTAAGCAAACATATCCAAGGCTAATTTGGCATATTTATTGCCCTTATTAACCTGGCTTAAAATCTCACGAAAATCATTGCTTATGCGGCTTATCCCTAACAGTCCGCTTTTCTTATTAAGAATTTTATCTATTTCATCCCAAGACAAGCCGCATTCCTTAGCCATAAACAGCACGATTGCAGGGTCTATATCTCCGCAGCGTGTGCCCATAATCAATCCTTGTAAAGGCGTAAACCCCATAGAAGTGTCTATACACCTTCCCCGATTTATCGCAGCCATACTACAGCCATTGCCCAAGTGCACAGTTATTATTTTCAACTTATTAAACGGCCGGCCTAAAATCTCAGCGGCTTTATGCGCCACATAATTATGGGAAGTGCCGTGAAAACCGTATTTCCTTATTTTGTACTTACGGTAATAATCCCAGGGAATAGCATACATATAAGCATATTCCGGGATAGTCTGGTGAAACGCTGTATCAAAAACAGCCGCCTGTTTGACATTCGGAAGTATTTTCCGGCAGGCAAGTATTCCTTCCAAATTTGCGGGATTATGCAAAGGCGCAAGTTTTATGTTTCTGCGGATTTCTTTTATCACCGAAGAATCTATTATTACCGGCTCTCTAAATTTTTCCCCTCCATGAACAACCCTATGGCCGATACCTGATATTTTGTCCAAACTGCCGATTTTTTCTTTAACAGAGCCTAAAACTTTTTCTATTGCCTGAAGGTGATTTTTAACTGAGGAGCCTTTCTCGCCTATTCTTTCAACAAGGCCTTTCAAAATAAGACTGCCTGAAGGAAAATTGAACAGTTTATATTTCACCGAGGAACTCCCGGCATTTATAACTAAAATCTGCGCATTCATCTCTGTTGTGCTCTAATTACAGTAATAGCAGTGCAATCTACTATATCCTCAACTTCACAGCCCCGCGACAAGTCACTACAGGGCTGTTTTAAACCTAAAATAATCGGGCCTACTGCCCTGGCCCTGGCCAGCCTTTGAGTTAATTTATAACAAATATTGCCCGCGTCGAGATTAGGAAAAATTAACACATTAGCATAACCGGCAACCTTACTGTAAGGAAGCTTACGATTAGCAACATCCTTATCCAAAGCAGCATCTGCCTGAAGTTCGCCATCCATCAAAAGATCAGGGGATTTCTCCTTAGCAATTTCAGCCGCTTCCCGGACTTTATCAATCCAGCGGCCTTTAGCCGAACCTTTGGTAGAAAAACTCAAAAAAGCCACCCGGGGTTCTATCTTAAGCACTATGCGGGCGAACCTGGCAGAAGATATAGCAATTACAGCCAGTTGTTCCGGAGTAGGGTAAGGAATTATTCCGCAGTCAGCATAAACAAAAACACCCCTTTCTCCATGACTGCAATTAGGCACAGCCATAAGGAAACTGCTGGATATTAAATTAAGGCTGGGGTCTATCTCCAAACAACGAATAGCGGCCCGGGCAACAGAAGAAGTCGTATAAGTGGCTCCTGCAACAAAACCGTCAGCCCCTCCCGTCCTAACCAGCATTGCAGCATAATACAACGGATTCTCCATAAGTTCCCTTATCTCATCAAAATCCTTGTATTTATTGCCTTTGAAATCAGAATATATATTGGCAAATTCCTCCTGTTTTTCACTTTCCATATTAGAAGGCGTAAGAACAATAGGCTGGGCTATTTTTTCTTTCTCTACAACTCTAACTGCTTCCATAACTCTTTCGTCTTTGTATTCCGGAAACACTATTTTTTTAGGGTTTGCTTTTGCCCTTTGCCGAATATCTGTTATGACCGAATTATACATTTATCCTGCCCTCTTTTTTTGAAAAAAACTTTTCATTAAAACTGCGGCTTCCTGGCACAATATACCTTCTTTTATTCTCAATTTATGGTTAAAATCCAAAACTGCCGCATTTACCAAAGAGAAGACTGCCCCAAATTTAGGCTCGCGGCATGCAAAAACCAATGTCTCAATTCTTGCCAAGACAATTGCACCCAAACACATAAGACAAGGTTCTATTGTAACATATATTGCGCATTTATTCAAGAATTTATCAGCCAAAAAATTCTCTGCCTGAGTAATAGCCAGAATTTCAGCATGAGCAGTAGAATCTTTCAACTGCTCCACTTGATTATACGCCCGCGCTATAATTTTATTTTCAAAAATAATAACTGCCCCTACAGGCACTTCATCTTCCTCATAAGCCTTCCTGGCTTCTTTCAAAGCCTGAGCCATAAAAAAAGCATCTTTGTCTTTCAAGAATCCATAAGAAGGCATTAGGGATGTTTATCTTTATTAACAATTTCAAAGAAAGCTTTAACAATATTAGGATCAAAATGCGTTCCAGCCTCTTGCTTAATAATCTCCAGAGCCTTTTTTTGTGAAAAAGCTTTCCGATAAGGCCGGTCAGAAACCAAAGCCTGGAAAGCATCGGCAATAGCAATAATTCTGGCTCCTAAAGGAATCTTCTTCCCTTTAAGACCAGAAGGATACCCACTGCCGTCAAAATGTTCGTGATGATGCTTAATATAAGGCACAGCGCCTTTCAAAGAATGTATTGAACTTAAAATATGCGCGCCGATTAAAGGATGCTTTTTTATCACTGCCATTTCCTGTTCATTAAGAGGCCCCCTTTTCAAAAGTATTTTCTCAGGAATACCTATTTTACCCAAATCATGTAAAATAGCAGCATGTTTTATATTTTCTATCTCCTGCGCAGGCAAGCCTAATTTTCTGGCTATCCGCCAGGCTATTTCAGAGGTATTCTCTACATGGCGGCCGGTATATCTATCTTTCGCCTCTATAGTTTTCGCAAGACCGTAAACCATATCCAAAAAACTCTGGTTTATTATTCTGTCTAAATCTTTCAATTTCCTCTTTAAAAGGCTTACGGTTTTCACTGTTGACGGCTCGTCTTTAAGACCCCGAGAAAAGACAAACACCCTGTTGCCGCCTTCAATTTTAGCATTGGTTAAAGCCTTTTCAGCCGCAAACAACAATTGCTTATCTGTTTTTATACCATCTTCCGGATAACTGGCCACGCCAATGCTTGTTTTAATTTTAATCCTGCCTCCGAGAAATTTAGTAGAAGACATTTTCTTATACAGCCGGGAGGCTACTAAATAAGCGTTCTTTTTAGAAATACCAACAAGCATTAAAATGAATTTTTCTTCGCCGGCACGGATTAAAATATCATTGGCCCTTTTTGTTCTTCTTAACAACAAAGCAATTTCTTTCAGTAAACTATCGCCGGCAGCCTCACCATACCTGTCATTAATCCGCCTAAATCTGTCAATATCTAAAACCACTAAAGAAAGATTATCCATTGAGCGTTTGGCTCTGGACAACTCTTCTTTCAGCCTTTTAACAAAATATTGAAAGTTGTAACAGCCTGTCAAAGCATCAATCAAAATATACTCTGAGGACTTAGCAGCATCTTTAATTTTCATCCCGATAAACTTTTTAAGCGCCCTCCAGAAAACAGAATCTATTGGCGGACATAAATAAATAGATGCTCTGTTATCAAGATAAGGGATAATCCCTGGGACTGATTTAGGCTCAATAAAAAAGACAGCCCGTCCTGTTTTGTACTGAGAGACTTTATCTAAAACTGGTTTCAACTGTGTCCTTTTTACCAGCCTTAAATCCCAAATTGAACATTTATAGAAAGATTTAACTGCAGATATGCCTTTAAAATCAGAGAAGAAAACAAGATGATATTTAGGTTTTAAATGCTTTACTAACGCTTTCCTAAACTCTTTATCCTCAGAAAAAACTGCTATTCTTTCTTCCTTCATAAAACAAAATTCCTTGCATTTTGTAAATTATAACACAAAAAAAACCGTTTTCAATATAAAGTAAATTCAAAATATGGCATCAAAGGATAATATCTTCAATGTCTTTAAAAACAACAGCCTTTATATCATATTATTTGCTGCTTATTGCTTTCTTTTCCCACTCTCGTATCTTCCGCCATAGTCTCTTAGTTCTCTTCTGCTCATTTTATCCTTTTTATAATTTTCCAATAGCAATAGCAGCTTCTGTCCGGGCCGATACGTTTTAATATGTCTTTTCCCTGAGTTTGGCAATATTCCATTCCACGCCTTTTCTTGGCAGTCCTGTAACTGCATAGATTTTCTTGTTTGTTATTTTTGATTTTTCCATCGCCAATAGAATCTTCTCCACAATTTCTCTCCCAGTAGAAGACGCTTCCTGAGCCTTATCTACATCAACCGCCTTATAAAAGCATATCAAAAAACCGCCTGTAATCTCAGAAATTTCCGGCTCAGGCAGCTATTTTCCTTTACATTTGTTAACTATTTTCAGAGCCTCCTGCCTTTATCGCGGCAATTAGTTTAAGCATTCTCTTTATTAAATAAGTTTATGCCCTCTTTTTTAAATTTTTCGGCCATATCCGGCCAGAGGTCTGCTTTTAGGGTTATTTCTTGGCGGGTTATTGGATGAATAAAGGTTATTGTGTAAGCATGCAGTGCCGGCCGGCTGAATTTTACGGGAATTTTTTTGGCGATTGCGTATTTTCTTTCTCCTAACAAGGGATGGCCTATCTGGGCAAATTGTATCCTTATTTGGTTAGTCCTGCCGGTTAAAGTCTTTACCTCTATTACAGAAAACTTCCGGCAGTGTTTTAGGGTTCTGTATAAAGTTATGGCGAACTTTTCTTTTTTGAAGGGGTTGTATTTATCTTTTACTATGCTTTTAATCCTGCCTTTTTTAGGAAGTTTACCTAAGGCTAAGGCTATGTATTTTTTCTCAATCCGCCGGTTTCTAAATTGCTGCATTATTTTTTGCTGGGTGGCTTTGTCTTTAGCATAAAGGATTATTCCGGAGGTGCTTTTGTCCAGCCTGTGGCAGGGATAAAGAGTTTGTCCGAAATCTTCAGATAAAATTGAGGTTAGTGTCCATCTTTCCTTTTTCGGAGTAGGAATAACCAATATTCCGGGTTTTTTGTTTACTGCAAGGATATATTCTCCGTTAAACAAAACTTTGTAGGCTGAAGTTTTACTGCCGGAAGTATTCATAGGTTTTCAGAGATATTTTCGCTATTGTTTGTTTGGCTGTTTTGTAATTGGGTTTTCCTGAAAAAGCAACTGCGATTATGTAGTCGGCATTGGGCGCAAAAATTATTCCGGCGTCTGCGACTATATTTCTTGCCAGGCCGGTTTTATGGGCTATTTTAAGATTTTTAGGCAGATATTTAGGAAGGCGGCCGTTTATTTTCTGTTTTAGAAGGATATTTAGCATTTTTTGGCAGTATTGCGGGCTTATTAGTTTTTTGTTGTAGATTTTTTTTAATAGATAAATTAAATCCTGAATAGAGGTGTAATTTTCTATCCCTTTCCTGCGGGCGGAAAGGTCCAAAATCCTGCGGTTGAGCCGGGTTTGTTTCAACCCGAGATATTTGAAAATTCTGTTTATGTAAGGCCTGCCTAATTTGCTTATCAAAATATTGGCGGCAGTATTGTCGCTTATGGTTATCATCAGGTTTATAAGCTTTTCAATGGTAAATCTTCTCCCGGCAGGCATATTTTTAAGTATTCCGGAACCGCCGGTTTTATAACGTTGTTTTAGAATAATTTTGCCAGAGAGTTTGATCTTGCCGTCTTTTGCCGCTTTAAAACATACTGCCATTATGGGAAGTTTTATCAAACTGGCCGCGGGGATTTTTTCTTGGGCATTTAAGTAAAAGGACAGTTTTTCTCCGGGAAAAAGCGCAAGCCTTTTGTCTTTTAATTCTGTTATTCCAATATGTGCAGGGGCAGAAGCAATGCGCGCCCGTTTTTTTATTTCTCCTATAAATTTAGACTGTTTGCACTGGCTGTTGATGTAAAAAAATACCCCGGCAGAAACATATAAAATCACTCCTGCCAGGGCTGTTTTTTTTAAACCCTTCATAAAACAGGCGTTTGTGCTGAATTATATTTTCTTGCCGTATTTTTTGAGAAATTTATCTACCCTTTTTTCAGAGTCAACATATTTCTGTTTTCCAGTGAAAAAAGGATGACAGTTGGAGCAAATTTCCACATTGATGCTGGGTTTTGTAGAGCGGGTATGTATTACATTCCCGCAGGCACACATTATTGTGCAGTCAACATACTTGGGATGGATTTTTTCCTTCATAGTTTTACCTCCAATTTAGGGCGTCATCGTAAAAATCTTTTTCGCTATCTCCGGATGTTCAGCAATAAACCTTAGTTCTTCCTCTACTAAAGGCTTTTGGTTGTGGACATTGGCATATCTTGCCAGTTCCAATATTTCCGCTGTTTCTTTATCGTCTTTGAATTTAATAGAAAGCCTCTCATAAACATTCCTGAAACCTTTTATTCCGGAATATTCGCCTATAGTTATCTGCCTACCTGTGTCTATTATCTCAGGGTCTCCCCTGCCTAATTCTTCGTAATCGTAAAGTTCGTAATTGCGCCTGTTTTTTAAGGCTCCGTCAGCATGTATTCCGGACTCATGGGCAAAAGCATTTGCGCCTACTCCCGGCTGGTTTATCGGCAGGGGTATGCCAAAAGCATAAGATACATATTTACATATCTTCCATGCAGTTTTTAGCCTTACTTTGTCTAAGTGGTATTTGCCTTCTATGCCTTGGCCATATTTTACTGCCAGGACCACAGAAACCAAATCAGCGTTGCCTGCACGTTCGCCTATCCCATTTATTGTCGTGTTTATATAAGCGTTTACCCCTGCATCTATAGCAGCCTTTGCTCCAATTACAGAATTAGCCACAGCCAGGCCCAAATCATTATGGCAATGGAGTTCTATATCTATTTTTACCTTGCCGGCTATTTCTTTAACTCTGTCATAAATACTGAAAGGAGTATCATATCCCAGTGTGTCGCAGTAGCGGACCCTGTCAGCCCCGGCTTCTTTGGCAGCCTGGCAGAATTCTATCAGATAATTGATGTCCGTACGGGAAGCGTCTTCCGCATTTACCCCTAAGGCCTGAGCACCTTTTTCTCTCGCCATTTTTACGGCTTTAACCATATTTTTAATAACTCCGGCTTCATCAATCTTGCCCTGGAATTTATGCTGTATCATTTGCCTGGATGTAGAAATAGATAGATTGAGGTATTTTATTTTAGGAGTGTTTTTGAATGTAGATTCTACATCCTGGGGTATTGCCCTTATCCACCCGCTCAGCCGCATATTAGATATAATTCCTTTCTCGGCAAGTTCTAAATTAGCATTCAGGTAATTTATTTCATGCCGGGTAAATGGAAACCCGAATTCGCTCTGAAAGGCCCCAAATTTGTCCAAATAAATGTTGATAATCGTCTTTTGAAGTTTAGATAAACATATTCTTGAAGTCTGCACTCCATCTCTGTTAGTTACATCAATAATGTATATCTTGTTAGCCATAAATATTACCTCCTCCTTTATACTCCTGTGCCTTATGGCAAAAGATTAACAATATACCAAAAGCCAAAATAAC
>WFRI01000073.1 GCA_015486615.1 Candidatus Omnitrophota bacterium
AACTATGACCAAAGAAAGTATTGTTATCTTACGTAAAAACTAAATCAATCTAATTTTTGACTTAAAACACTTATATAATTTATTTATTTTTACTCGAAAGCCAGTCCCATGATTTCTTACTGAACCATTTGGTCTATAATACATTCTAAAATCCACTACTATTTGGTCTTTCTTGATCATTTTCTTGAACAAATCAAAGCTAAAATCTTTCAATAAGTAAGCTTCGTTAAAGTGGAAATATTCTTCAGAACCTGCACCTTTTCTATCGACAAGCACATACACAAGAGCGGGTAACTTATCTTCGAACTTTCTCTTAACGGAAGCCATATCCCAGAATATATTCAACTTTTTCCCCTTACCGTTGACTTTAATTTTATCTTTACTCACAGAGAGCCTCAAATTCTGATTATTATATCTTCTACAAGAAAGTGTACTGTGTAATTCTTTCGAACGTTTATTATTTCTTTTAGAATAGCCAAAATTATCCAACAATAATCTATCTCTATCCCCACCTTTAGGCCGTGGTTCGAGAGTAAAAAGTGTTAACATAGATTTTGCATCTTTACGATATGCCTTTAGTTCAGCTACACCTTTAATATCGGGCAAAGGAATGTTATTTTCCTTAATTTGCAACAAATCTTCTAGTGTCTTCCCAATACCCGTATCGCCAACACGATGTGTCTTTATAAATCCTTGTTTTTTTATCTGTTCAAGTTTTTGCTTTAACTCTTGTAAATCCATATTATTTAATAAAAAAATTTAATGATTTCTTGTATATTTTGGCAAATTGTTTAAGCTGAATCAAATCGATACGGCGCTGACCAGATTCTACTTTAGATATATAAGATTGTGATACTCCTAATAATTTCGCAACTCGCTCTTGGTCCAAACCTGCTTCTTTGCGCGCACGTTTCAAGCGTTCAACCAGATACCGGTGTTCATCAGAATAAATTGTTTTCTTCATATTTGACATCACTTATATTATATGATATATTCCATTATGTAATATGCCAAAATGGAATATACAGTAATGAACATTAAGAAAAGATAAAAATTTTTCGGCGGCGGTGAAATCCTGAGTATTCCCGAAGGACAAAGAAAAAATAATTGTTTCTTTCTTATCTTTATATTTTTGCGAGGGAGAGGACGCAGGGAGTTTTTGCCTGCCATGCAGGCAGGCAAAAAGGACCAGCAGCCGAAGGCCTTACGCATTAGCGGCCACCTTCGGCTGTGAAAAAGGTTCGGACTTCGTCCCCTATACACCGCCATTTTTGAGTCGGGGCAATTTTGGCAACAAAAAATCGACTTTTTTGCCTGCCCCGTTTTACGGGGCTTTCAGGTTTTCCTTTCCGGCTAACGCCGGAATAATCTAATTTCTGAGATTTGTTTGGATCTCTGAAATCATCTTTGCAGGGCAACAGAATTAAAAAAGTTTTTGGAAGGAGGGTGCCATGCCAAAATATTTTATTTATGCCAGAAAAAGCACTGATGCCGAAGATAGGCAGGTCATTAGCATTGAATCTCAAATAAACGAATTGCAAGAATATGCTAAAAAAGAAAATTTAGAAGTGGTTGAAGTGTTTACTGAGGCTAAAACCGCCAAATGTCCCGGACGACCTATCTTCGAGTTTGTTTTAAAGCAATTAGAAGGTGGTAAAGCAGATGGTATTTTGGCATGGCACCCTGACAGGCTTGCCCGAAACAGCGTTGACGGCGGAAAGATTATCTATTTTGTAGATTTAGGAATCATAAAAGACTTGCGTTTTCCTACCTATCGTTTTGATAATACTGCTCAAGGCAAGTTTATGCTTTCAATCGCTTTCGGGCAGTCTAAATATTACATAGATAACCTTTCCGAAAATATACGGCGTGGGCTTCGTGAAAAATTACGCCGCGGCATATGGCCGGGTTATGCTCCATTGGGTTATATGAATGATTATAAAAACCATATTATTATCCCTGATCCTGAGCGTGCGCCATTTATCAAAAAGATATTTGAAGTTTACGCCACGGGTAACTTTTCCCTTTATGATTTAGCCAAAGAAACTCAACGCTGGGGATTAATCGGCAGAAAGGGCGAGCCTGTCCATAAAAGCAAAATCGCAAGGTTGTTACAAAATCCTATTTATTATGGTGTCATAAGGTTTAAGGGCGAAATGTACGAAGGCAGCCACCCGCCGCTTATCTCGAAGAAACTTTTTGATAAAGTGCAAGAGATATTATCCTCTAATTCACGACCTCAACAGAGAGATAAAGTTAAATTTGCCTTCCGGGGATTTATAAAATGCGGCGAGTACGGCGGCTCAATTACTGCTGAAATGCAAAAAAGCCATATTTATTATCGCTGTACTAAGAAAATCAGGCGTTGTTCGCAAAAGTTTCTTCGAGAAGAGGCTTTGCTTGAACAGATAAACAAAGCTTTATTGCAGGTGTTTATTCCTGATGAAGGCAAAGATATTATCTTTAACCGGCTTGATGAACTTGCCGAAGCTGACCGCAAAGCCTCTTTTTCCCTATCCCGCCAATTGCAGGATAAAATTCAAAGCATAGACGGCAAAATAGAACGGCTTATTGATTTATACATTGAGCGCGATATTTCACAAGACGAGTACCAGCACAAAAAGGCTAAATTGCTCAATAAAAAGAAAGATTTACAAGAAAGGCTTGGCGAGATAGAAAAAAGTGGCGGCGGATGGCTCGAACCTTCCAAAAACTTTATAACTATTTGTAATAAAGCAGGTTCTGTTGCCCGGCTGGGAAACCTGTCGCAAAAAAGGGATTTTTTAAAAACAAACGGCTCGAACCACATATTAAAAGACAGAAAGCTTTCATTTTATTGGTCCGAGCCGTTCAATATAGTTGCCAAAATTGCCCCGACTCGAAAATGGCGGGGCCGATGGGATTCGAACCCACGATCACTTGATCGACAGTCAAGGGACTTAAACCAGGCTAATCGACGGCCCCGGTATTTGCGGAAATCAGGCTTGCAATATGAAGACCACTTTTTCTTTTAAGTGCGGCGCTTTTGCTGTAAAACTTTCCAATAATCCCTGTCAGATACAAAAAACCTCTGATAAAACAAATTACTGTCCAGACGCCTTAGAATAAACAGCATATCCCTGCCATTAACAAAATAAGCGTCCCCAACCGGATTTGAACCGGTGCCGTAGGCTCGAAAGGCCTATGTCCTAACCAGGCTAGACGATGGGGACATTTATAACAAATTAACAAAGATTGAATAGCAATTATACTGACTTTTTTGAGGATTTGCAATAAAAAATTACTGCTTTAGGAAGAAAATCTCACACCCCAAACCAGCCGGAGACAGGGCTTTTGCCAAGGCCTATGCCGATATGTTTTGCCTGGCAGTATTCAAAAAATCCTTCCCTGCCTAAATTTCGGCCAAAACCGCTTTGCTTTACCCCGCCAAAAGGCGTGCTTGCAGACATTTGCGCAAAGGTATTTATCCAGACTGTGCCGGCATAAGCGGAAAAAGCAAGATTTCTGGCTTTAGTAATATCTTTAGTCCATACCTGTAAAACTAGACCCGTGGGATTTGTGTCTATAACTTTCTCCAGTTCCTGCCTGTCTTTAAACTTTACAACAATTGCCACCGGCCCGAAAAATTCCTCGTATATGGGCCTGTCAGACTCAATAAGCGTCGCCGGATAAAAATACCCTTTGCCTTTTAAAGGTTCTCCGCCGCAAAGAATTTTCCCGCCCTGCCGGACAACATCCTTTATTTCTTCGTCCAAAGCCAAAAGCCTTTCCTTTGATATAACCGCACCCATGCCGGTCAAAGGATTAAAAGGGTCGCCGGTTTTTATTTTTTTTGTACTTTCAACCAGAGATGCAACGAATTTATCATAGATTCCTTCTTCTACTAACACAAGGCTGGTGCCTATACATATCTGCCCCTGTTTCATAAAGACCGAACCTAATATATTCTGCTTTGCCTCTTCCAAATCCGCATCCTGAAAAACTGCAAGGATATTTGCTCCGCCTAATTCGCAGATTATTTTTTTGGGGCTGCGGCTGGAGGCTTCGATTATTTTCTTCAATGTCTGGCGCGAGCCGGTAAAAGACAGCAGGTTAATTTCTGACTCCGCCAATTTTCGGCCTACAGTATCGCCTCTGCCGGTTATTATACTTATAAGCCCTAAAGGGACGCCTTCTGTATGTAATATCCGGGCAAGCCTTAACATAGATAGACTGGAATGTTCTGAAGGCTTAACGATAACAGCGTTTCCGGCGGCTAATGCCGCTGCTGCAGAAAACCCGAAAATCATAAGC
This sequence comes from Candidatus Omnitrophota bacterium, assembly GCA_015486615.1. Taxonomy (GTDB): domain Bacteria; phylum Omnitrophota; class Gorgyraeia; order Duberdicusellales; family Duberdicusellaceae; genus WFRI01. The sequence continues at coordinate 4,294 of WFRI01000073.1, forward strand.
GGCACATTATAAGGCAAAAACACTCCGCATACTCCGTAAGGGATATAGGTCATAATATCTTCGCCGGCAGGAGATCTCTGGACCCGCTCTTCCAAACTTTCCAGGAAAGAAGCGTAATATCCAAAAACTTCAGCAGATAAAGGCACATCCACAAATAGGCTTTCTTTCAAAGGCTTTCCTATATCTTTACTTTCCAATTCTGCTAATTCCTGCAGGTTATCCAGTATCGCCTGCCGGATAGTTCTTAAAAGTTCTGCTCTTTCTTTAAAATTCTTCTTCGCCCACTCTTTATAAGCAGACTTAGCAGAGGCTATTGCTAAATTAACATCTTCGACCGAAGCCTCGTAAATAATTCCCGCAGGCTCCTCTGTCGCCGGGTTAAGGCTGGTTATCTCCCGGCCGCTTTTCCTGAATTCTCCGGATACATAGTAAGGGTATTCCTGCATAATAAACCTCTCTGATATAACTTTACCGATTAATATATAATGCCGTATTCCTGGATATTGATATTAATGTAAAATTATAATATATTTTAAAC
>WFRI01000074.1 GCA_015486615.1 Candidatus Omnitrophota bacterium
CGGCTTTTCTGAAAAATATCAGTCTCAGAAGTAAACACAACGCCTAAAACAACACCAGCCACAATGCCAATTGTTATAAACAAAAATTTGTTTTTCATAACCGCCTCCTTGGGATAATTTTTAGATAATAATTTTATAGGATTATACCTGCAATTTTTAAAACAATCCTATTTTTTGCAAAATAGCCTTATAACAAAAATAACCAAATACAAGCAAATTCCAATATTCAATCTTACTAACTTATCAACGTAATTTACACCGCCAGTATTTTTTTAGCGGCAGCCTTCGACATTCGACACTGGATATCGACGTTGGACATTCTTAATTACTCCAGGGATAAAGCAAACTTGATTGCCTTATCAATCTGGTTAATTTTTTCTGACTTTAAAGAACAGATTCTTTCTAAGAGTATTGCTTTTCTTATAGTAGTGATTGTATCAAGATTTACCACGCATTTTCTAGGTAAACCGTCTTTTTCATTTAAATGGACCTCTACGGGAATATTGCGGACCGTAGTCGTAATTTGAGCAATAGTTACAGCATTACGCACTCTATAGGCTTCATCACGAGAAAGCAAAACAACAGGACGCCTGCCTATAGGCTCAGGCTGTCTTGCCCACCAAACTTCGCCTCTTTTCATTTCCAGCCTTCCTCCTGAAAAGCCTCAGCAGAAACTTCCTCCATTGCTCTTATCTCTTTCAAAGGCTCCGGCTTTTTCTTGTAGCCCTCTTCATATTGCCTTATCATTTTCTCTTCCTCTATGCTTTTAAGCCAAAAACGAATTGCCATATCAATAACTGCGCTGCGCTGCACTCCTAATTCGTTTCTGATCTCTTCAATGCGCTTAAAATCATCCTTTGGCAGGCTGATAGCCACCTTGGTTGTCCTGAGCATAACCTTCACCTCCTTTTCCTACCAAAGTATAACATATTTCATACCATTTGTCAAGCGGCAAAGTTTTACAGTATGCCTGTGTAATCATTTTTTCGCGCTTTCCAAAACAACAGATTTTATTTCTTCAAAAGCCTGCGGATTATCTTTTAGATACTGACGCAGGGATTCTTTCCCCTGGGCAAGATTTTTACCATTATAAGAGAACCAACTGCCGGATTTCTTTATAATTCCGGAGTCAATAGCACAGTCAACAATATTGCCGGCTTTGGAGACTCCTTCGTTATAAAGAATATCAAAGAATGTTTCCTTAAACGGCGGCGCAACTTTATTCTTTACTACTTTTGCCCTGACTTTAATCCCGACTACACCTTTGTCCCCGGCAGTAATATTGGCTGTTCTTCTTAAATCAATTCTTACCGAAGAATAAAATTTTAATGCCCGGCCGCCGGGAGTAGTTTCCGGATTACCAAACATAACCCCTATCTTCATCCTTATCTGATTGATAAAAATTACGCAGGTTTTAGATTTGCTGATTGCAGCAGTAAGTTTCCGAAGAGCCTGAGACATAAGCCTGGCCTGCAGTCCTATCTGAGCATCGCCCATATTACCTTCAATTTCTACCCGCGGGACTAATGCCGCTACAGAATCTATCACTACTAAATCCACAGCATTAGACCGCACCAGAGTTTCTGTAATTTCCAAAGCCTGCTCGCCTGTATCCGGCTGGGAAACCAGCAAATCGTCTAAGTTAATTCCGATAATCTTGCCGTAAGAAGGGTCAAAAGCATGTTCAGCATCCACAAAAGCCGCAACCCCGCCTTGTTTCTGGACCTCGGCTATTATACTGAGTGTTAAAGTGGTTTTGCCGGAAGACTCCGGGCCGAAAATTTCTATAACCCGGCCCCTGGGCACTCCGCCTACTCCTAAGGCCCGGTCTAAACTAAGAATACCCGTAGAGATCGCCTCCACGTCCAGCCTAATATCATCGCCCAGCCGCATTATTGAGCCCCTGCCAAACTGTTTTTCTATCTGGGATATTGCTAAATCCAACGCTTTCCTGCGATTAGAAACAACCCCTTTATCTTTATTCATAACTCCCCTTTCCTTGGCTTTACCTATATTATTTTACTTTTCAATTATACCAAAAAAATAGAATCCTAAAACAAAGTTTTTGACAGCGGTATTTGCATCTACTGTTTAAAAAAGCACTGGCGTGCTTTTTTAACGCGGGTGCCGGTAAGAAGACAGTTGTCCAATGCCGTAAGAACTACTCTTCCCACTTCCCACTTCTTACTTCCTACTTTCACCCACGACATCCGACAACTGAGTTTCACTTTGAAACCTGGCGCAGTTTAATTTTAGCCTCTTTTAAAAACTGTCTGGCCATATTATCCGGATAATCACCTTCAAAAACCACCTCTTTTATTCCGGCGTTTATTATCATTTTCGCGCAAATAATACAAGGGCTGACTGTTACATAAAGCACACTGCCGTTTATAGAAACTCCGTGGTAAGCCGCCTGAATAATCGCATTCTGTTCTGCATGCAGGCCCCTGCATAATTCATGCCTTTGGCCGGAAGGAACCTTTAATTTCTGGCGCAGGCATCCGGTGACTTCGCAATGAGTAATTCCGCGGGGTGCGCCGTTATATCCTGTAGTCAAAATCCTGCGGTCCTTAACCACAACTGCCCCGACTTTCCTGCGCAGGCAGGTAGACCTCTGAGAAACCAAATGGGCAATACTTAAGAAATATTCATCCCAGGAAGGCCGGCTGATTTGTTTTTTGGAATCTTCCACCATAAAAACCCTACATTTTCAATTCCGGGTATAAAGGAAACTTATCCGTCAAAGCCTTAATTCTCTGTCTTAAAGCATCCGAAGGTTCTTCTCTTCTCAACGCAGAAACTATAACTTTAGAAATCTCCTCAATTTCCGGCTCAGCCATACCCCGGGAAGTAACTGCCGGGGTGCCTATCCTTATCCCGCTGGCTACAACCGGAGGCTGGGGATCAAAGGGAATCAGGTTTTTGTTAACTGTTATGTTTATCTCTTCAAGAATACTCACTGCTTCTTTGCCGGTAATACCCATACTTCTTAAATCCGCCAAGAGCAGATGGTTATCACTGCCGCCGGATACTATTCTTATTCCTTGAGAAGACAATTCGCGGCAGAACACTTTGATATTGTCAATTATTTTTTTCTGGTATTCTTTAAATTCCGAAGTCTCAGCCTGTTTGAAAGCCACTGCCTTAGCGGCAATAATATGCATAAGCGGCCCGCCTTGAATTCCCGGAAATAAAGCAGTGTTAAGTTTTTTGGCAAAATCTTTCTTCGCCAAAATAAAACCGCCTCTGGGCCCGCGCAGAGTTTTATGCGTGGTGGAAGTAACAAACTCCGCATACTCGCAGGGATTAGGATGCAGGCCTGCAGCAACTAAGCCGGCGAAATGTGCCATATCAACCAACAAATAAGCGCCTACTCTATCGGCAATTCTTCTGAACTGTTTAAAGTCTATAATTCTGGGGTAAGCCGATGCCCCGGCAATAATAAGTTTGGGTTTATGTTCCAAAGCCAAAGTTTCTATTTCATTGTAATCAATATACTCGGTTTTCTTATCTACGCCGTAAGCAACCACATTATAAATCCTGCCGCTGAAATTCAAAGGGTGTCCGTGAGAAAGGTGGCCTCCGCAGGCTAAGTCCATTGCTAAGATAGTATCGCCAGGTTTTAACAAAGCAAACATAACTGCCATATTCGCCTGGGTGCCGGAATGCGGCTGGACATTAGCGTATTCCGCGCCAAATAATTCCATAACTCTTTCCCTCGCCAAATTCTCAGCCTGGTCAACATAATTACATCCGCCATACCACCTGGCTTTAGGATAGCCTTCAGCATATTTATTAGTCAGCACACTGCCTTGCGCTTCCATCACTGCCAAAGAGGTAAAATTCTCCGAAGCAATAAGCTCAATATGCTGTCTCTGCCGGTTAAGTTCTGCTTTTACAACTTCAAAAATACGCGGGTCAGTCTGTTTTAAATTGTCAAAGTTCATAGCCCTCCTCTATCTTTTTAATCTGCCTAACCCTCCTTAAATGCCTGCCGCCTTCAAACTCTGTAGAAAGCCATGCAGAAACAATTCTCTTAGCCAAGTTAACATCCACAAAATCTGCGCCGAACACCAAAATATTAGCGTCATTGTGCAGGCGGGAAAATTTAGCACCCTTTACATTATGCACTAATGCGGCACGGGCGCCTTTTACCTTATTAGCCGCAATTGCTGAGCCTATGCCGGTTTTGCAGATAAGAATCCCCCTCTCAGCCTTTTTTTTAGCCACAGCCGCGGCTGTCCGGAAACAATAAACCGGATAATCGCAGGAATCAGAAGAAAAAGTTCCTTTATCCTCTACCCGGTATTTTTTCTTCTTCAAAAACTCAATAAGGGAATTTTTAAGTTTAAATCCCCGATGGTCAGAACCAATTGCTATCTTCACCTGCCGCCTCTTGATTAAAACTTGACTAAAAACAACTCCACTATTCTTTCAGCCAGTCTGCAATATTCTGCACTGCTGTTTTAATAACAGCAAAACTCTGCCGGTAAACATCTTCACTGCCGCCAATAGGATCAGGTATATCCCTATCCGGCAAATCCGGCAGAAAACTGCTAATATGAGTTATCCTGCTGAATGCTTTGGGCTCAATAGCAGCAATACTTTCCTTATGTTTTTGCTCCATTACAATGATTATATCTGCTGTATGGACAATTTCCCGGGTAATCCTCCTGGCCCTATGGCCTGAAGCATCAATACCTTCCTGTTTTAACAAAAATATAGTCTCTTCGCTGACTGAAGAACCCGGCAAAGCAAGAGTTCCGGCAGACTCCACTTCAATATCCTCCGAAAGAAAAGAATCTCTGCTAATATACAGTTTCAGCAAATATTCAGCCATTACCGACCGGCAGGAGTTTCCCGTGCAAACGAATAAGACTCTTTTTTTCCTAATTATACTCCAAATATCTTTTTTAGGCAACGCACCTTCGCGAATTATTTTAGCCGGGTGCTGCGTCAAATCCAGCACTGTAGATGCGGTTTTATACTGACAAGGGCCTGAATCCACAATTAAATCCAGGCCCTCGGGAAAATATTCTTCTGCCTGTTGAGAGTTTACAGCCGCCGGCAGGCCGGAGATATTGGCAGAAGAAATAATTACCGGAGTAAAAGTTTCTTTTAATATTTCCCTGCAAACCTTATGATTCGGAACACGCGCGCCTAACGTCCCGGGTATAATTTTAGAATAAAAAATTACTGTAAGAGGCCCCGGCCAAAATTTTTCAATCAGCCTGTAACCGTAAGGAGGAAGCACTTCTAAATAAAAATCCACATCAGATTCATCCGGTATATGCAGAGTGAAATTCTTCTCTTGCGGCCTTTTCTTCAGTTCAAAAAGCCTGTTTACGCTGGCCTGCATTTTTAAATTAACAGCCAGTCCATAGACCGTTTCCGTAGGCACAGCAACTATCCCGCCCTGTTTAATTAAATCAGCGGCCTTTCTTATTAAAGAAAAGTCTATATTCTCCGGGTCAATGTAAACTTTCTCTGTCATAAATTTATAAATTTATTTTAACTAAGCACCTTTCCATCTACAGGTGCCGGGAAGAAGGCGTATAAACGTTCGACATTCGACATTTTTTTAACGTCCAGTGTCTAACGTTTTGAATATACGACATTGGACATTTTGATTTAACCCCGGCCTTAATTTCCTACCGCGCCAGCAGACTCAATATTCTCAAAGCCAGCAAAGCGGCATTATGCCCGCCGGCTTTACCTACAGGCATAGTTGCCACTGGCACGCCTTTAGGCATTTGCACTATAGAAAGCAAAGAATCTATACCTTTAAAAGTTGATGTCTTAATCGGCACTCCAATAACCGGCAAAGAAGTATAAGCGGCTATTACTCCCGGCAAAGCCGCAGAACCGCCGGCCGCCGCAATAATTACTTTATAGCCTTTGTTTTTGGCTGTTTTGGCAAATTCCCGGACCTTATCCGGTGTTCTGTGCGCAGAAAAGATAAAAACCTCATATTTTTCCCGGGCCTCGTTTAAAACAGAAAAACAGCCTTTTATCTTAGGTACATCAGACTTACTGCCTAAAACAACCGCCACTCTGGCCATATAAAAACCTCCTATTTGGCAATTCTCCCAATGTCCAACGTCGTATGCCCAAAGCCGAAAGTCAACTTTTTAAGACTGTCTTGTTTTGTTGCAAAAATTAACACCTTCTTACCGGCACTACGTTAAAAAACGCGCTAGCGTTTTTTAAGCGGTAGTCAACATTTCTAATAGCCGACTAATCTAACTAACTAAATGCTTTTCTTTCTGAATTTTAATAATTTCACGTTCTTAGTGCCGAAGGCCGTTATTACTTA
>WFRI01000075.1 GCA_015486615.1 Candidatus Omnitrophota bacterium
AGCAATAGCGGCACAGGGCATATCTCAACGCAAGGCAATGTCGGGATTGGATTGCAATGAGATAAGACAGTCTTAAAAAGTTGCAAATGCAACAAAACAAGACTGTCTTAAAAAGTTGCTTTAGGCCTGTATCTTTTGGACTTACGACGTTGGACTTTGGGCATTCAAGCAATAGCGGCACAGGGCATATCTCAACGCAAGGCAATGTCGGGATTGGGCCTTGGTTGTTTTATTTCAATTTTGATTTTTAATTTTTGCTTTTAATTGGTGTAATCGGATTTTTAAGAGGAGGTGGCTTTATGAAGTATCAACCAATTAACGGAAGGATTTTAGTAAAACCTTTAGAAGCAGAAGAAAAAACCGCTTCAGGGATATATATCCCTGACAATGCACGGGGAAAAACACAGGAAGGAGAAGTTGCTGCTTTAGCGAAAGACGCTACAGATGAGATTGCGGTTGGTGACAGGGTGATTTTTAAAGAATATTCCGGGACTGAAGTTAAGATAGACGGAGAGAAATATATTTTGTTTGTAGAAGACGATATCCTTGCAAAATATGAAGCGGCTGATGAAATTCCTGAATGACAGTCCTGCCGGGGATTCTTCCCGGCAAACTTGTATTTATATTTTAAGCGGTATTAAAAGGTAATTTTTTTCAGCAGACTTCGTTAGAGCAAAGGTTCTTTTACACTGTTAGAAATAGATTTTCTAAGAGCAGGAACTTTCTCTAACGGGATGAACAAATAAAAAGGTGGATTATGAAAAAAATCATTAAGTTTTCAGCAGAGCATCCAAAATTTGTTGTGGCTGTTTTGGCAATAGCCTTGGTTTTGTCTTTTATCCAGTATCCTAAAATGAAGGTGGATACTGACCCTGAGAATATGCTTTCTAAAGACGAATTTGTCAGGGTTTTTCATAACCAGACAAAGAAGGAATTTTCGCTTTACGATTTTATAGTCTTAGGCATTGTTAACGAGAAAAACCCCCATGGGGTTTTTAATGTAGATACTTTAACCAAGGTTTACAATATTACTAAAGGTATTGAGAAAATAAAAGGGGTTATATCTTACGAACTGATTTCTCCGGTTGTAAAAGACGATATTGAGCAGGCAGGTATTGGGACTGTCCGGTTTAAGTGGCTTATGCCGCGGCCGCCTAAAACAGAAAAAGAGGCTTTGCATATAAGGGATAGAATGATGGCCAATCCGGTGTTTTACGGGACGATTATTTCTGAAGACGGCAAAGCCCTGTGTATATATGTTCCAATAGAAAAAAAGAGCCTGAGCTATCAAATTTCCCAGAAGATTAAGAAAATAATTTCCCGGTATAAAGGGGACGAAAAGTATTATATGACCGGCCTGCCTATTGCCGAAGATACTTTTGGGCATGAGATGTTTGTGCAAATGGCAATATCCGCACCTTTGGCTGGATTGATTATTTTCCTGCTTATGCTTATGTTTTTTAAGAAAATCAACCTTATTATAGCGCCGATGATAGTTGCTTTAGTTACGGTAATTATTACAATGGGCCTGCTTATAGGTTTTGGCTTTCCGGTGCATATTATGAGCTCTATGATTCCGATATTCTTAATACCTATTGCGGTTTTAAGTTCTATTCATATATTAAGCGAATTTTTTGAGAAATACAGGCAGACAGGCGACAGGAAGAAGACTATTATTGAGTCAATAAACACGCTTTTTATCCCTATGCTTTATGCTGCGCTTACTACCTGGATTGGTTTTCTTTCTTTGTCATTCTCGCCTATACCTCCGGTTCAAGTCTTCGGGGTTTTTGTCTCGACAGGAGTTATGATTGCCTGGTTTATATCAATGACTTTTATTCCTGCTTATATCGCTTTAATCAATCCGAAGACTTTAAAAAATTTCGGGGCTCTAAACATAGAATCCCAAAAATCAGTGTTGGACAAAGTTTTAGGGCCTGTAGGCAGGATTGTTGTTTCTAAATGGAAAATAGTCTTGTTTTTTACTTTGATTACTTTTGCAGTTTCTATATGGGGAATAAGCAGAATAGAGGTTAATGACAACCCTGTGAAATGGTTTGTGAAGAACCACCCTATAAGAATTGCCGACAGAGTTTTAAATGCACATTTCGGCGGGACATATATGGCTTATTTAGTAATGCAGTCTGAAGACAAGCAGACAGAGATTTTTAAAAGGCCGGCCATGCTTAAGTATGTAGCGAGACTTCAGAACTATTTGAAACAAAAAGGCGATGTTGGCAAAACTACTTCTTTGGCTGATGTGACTAAGAAGGTTTATATGGAACTTGTCGGCGGCAGCAAACAATACTATAAAATACCTTCTACTAAACAGGGAGTTGCCCAATGCCTTATTTCTTTTCAGAATTCCCATAAGCCGGATGATTTATGGCATTTTGTCACTCCTGATTATTCTAAACTCAATATGTGGGTTCAGCTTACCAGCGGAGACAATAAGAATATGGAAAAGGTTATTCACCAGATTGATGCTTTTGTAAAAGCCAATCCTTCGCCGTATAAAATTAAATACAACTGGGCAGGACTTACTTATGTCAATGTTGCCTGGCAGAATAAAATGGTTGTAGGAATGCTTAGGAATTTCTTAGGCAGTTTTATCATTGTGTTTTTTATGATGGCGTTTCTCTTTGGCTCTCCTTTAAGAGGATTGATTTCAATGATACCTCTGACAGTAACTATTGTGTTTATTTACGGGCTTTTGGGGATAGTCGGCAGGGATTATGATATGCCGGTAGCCGTGCTTTCAGCATTAACTTTAGGGCTTTCTATTGATTTTGCTATTCATTTTATTCAAAGAAGCCGCAGCCGTTACGAACAGACTAAAGATTGGAAAGATACTGCCAGATATACTTTCGGAGGGCCGGGCCGGGCAATTTCAAGGAATGCCATTGTTATTGCTGTAGGTTTCCTCCCGCTTTTAGTTGCTCCTTTGGTCCCTTATCAGACAGTGGGCTTTTTTATGGCCGCAATAATGTTTACTTCCAGTTTAGGGACATTTTTTATTCTGCCCTCTATCATTACAGCTAATCCTGCCCTTATATATGTAAAAAAGGAGAAACATTTCCTGTGTTATCCTTTTGACTGCATATTTTTGGCAGTTACTATAGTTTTAGCAGTGCTTTATGTCATTTTAGGATATACTCATATTGGGATTAAAGGGATTCTGGCAATTACTGTGCCGCTTTTTATTGCGCTTGTTTGTGTGTGCAAGTGTTTGCTAAATAATGAAAAGGTTTGTAGAATATTAAATCTCAAAAAGGAGGAGTGAAATGCTTAAGAAATTCTGTTTGTCTTGGGTTTTTAGTTTTGTTTTGCTGGGAGTTTCTTTTTCAGGCTATTCAGCGGGCTTGACTGTAAGCCAGATTGTAGATAAGGCCAACAAGGTTGCTTATTATGCAGGACAGGACGGTATGGCAGATGTTCATATGGTAATAACTGATTCTCAGGGAAGGAAAAGGGAAAGGGAATTTACTATATTGAGGAAAGATGTTCAGGACGGCGGAGAGCAGAAGTTTTATGTTTATTTTTATAAGCCTGAAGATGTGCGCGATATGGTTTATATGGTCTGGAAACATTTAGGCAGAGATGACGACAGGTGGCTTTATTTGCCGGCTTTGGATTTGGTGCGCAGGATTGCTGCCAGTGACAAGCGGTCAAGTTTCGTAGGTTCGCATTTTGTATATGAGGATGTTTCCGGCAGAGGCATAGACGAGGATACTCATGAATTGGTAAGCCAGGATGATAAATATTACAAGATAAAGAATGTCCCTAAAAGCAAAAAGTATGTGGAATTTGCTTATTATTACATCTGGATTAGAAAAGACAACTTTATGCCGGTCAAGGCTGAATATTATGACTCCCAAGGGAAGAAATACCGCGTAATAGAAGCCCTGAAAGTGGAAAATATTCAGGGCTATCCTACAATTACCGAGATGAAAGCAAGTGATTTAAACACTGGAGGAAACACAGTAATTACTTATAACAAGATACAGTATGATATAAATTTGGATGACAATATTTTTACTGAAAGATTTTTAAGAAAACCGCCTCTTAAATGGATAAAAAGGAAGTAGAAAAATGAAGAAAGCAGTATTTTTTATTGTAGGGTTTTGCTTTTTCCCGGTTTATGTTTTTGCTTTCAGCATCGGCAAAGATTTGCCGGCAATTCACGGTTTTTGGGAAACAGATTACGGCTATAAAATTGGGCATGACACAACCAAAAGGGACGATTATAACCTGATGGAACAAAGGCTTCAGCTGAAAGCAAGGTATTACCCTAAGGAATTTTTGGCGGATTGGAATTCTGAGTTTTTCTTCCGGGGCGACTGGACAGTTGATGAATACTTTTCCGGCAAGACAGATTTTGACCTGCGGGAAATGTATTTTTCCTTTACACCTAACAGTCTTATGGATGTTAAACTCGGCCGGCAGATTCTTACCTGGGGCACAGGCGATTATTTATTTATTAACGATATGTTTCCCAAAGACTATGTTTCATTTTTCGCCGGCAGGGACGATGAATATCTTAAACAGCCTTCGGATGCGGTTAGATTTTCTTTTTTCCCGAAGTTTGCCAGCATAGACTTTGTTATAATACCAGTTTTTGAGCCCGATACCCTTCCTAAAGGCGACAGGCTTTCCTTTTTTGACCCTTTTCAAAGAGGAATTGCCGGAACGAATTCTGACCGCGATTTACTTGAGCGGCCGCACCAGGCCTCTAATAATGAATACGCTTTAAGGATTTACCGCAACTTTGGCAGTAATGAGGCTGCTTTGTATTATTTCCACGGGTTTGACAAAAATCCCTGCAGTTATAAAGACGAGTTAAACAGGCAGTTGTATTATGAAAGAGTTGATGTTTATGGAGCCAGTATCCGCGGGCCGTTCTGCTCAGGAATAGGCAATATTGAGGTGGGCTATGTCAACTCCCGCGAGGACCCTGACGGCAAAAACCGTTTAATTGCCAATTCTATGTTTAAGGCTTTGGCAGGCTATACCAAAGATTTAGGCAATGATTTGAAAGTGGGGTTTCAGTATTATTACGAACAGAAACTAGACTATGACAATTACCGCGACAACCTTCTGCCTACGGATTATTTCTGGGATGAATACAGGCATTTGGTTACTAACCGGATTACCAAGCTTTTTAAGAACCAAACAGTTTTGGTTTCGCTGTTTACTTTTTATTCGCCTTCAGATAAAGACGGATATTTTAGGCCAATGGTAAGTTACGACGTTACTGACCAGTTAAAACTGACCTTGGGCGCGAATGTCCCCTGGGGCGAGGATTACATTACTGAATTCGGCCAGATGAAGAGGAATAAAAATGTTTATGTGAGGATAAGGTATAGTTTTTAAGGCAATAGGAGGAGGTATGGAGCTTATATACGCATTCGCTACTGATGACGGGACTGCTTTAAAAAATGACGGCCATTTTGGTAACGCCAGGTATTATTCTATTTATAAGATCAGCCCGGATAAATATGAATTTATAGAGAGAAGAAAAAACGCAGAGATAGAAGAGGATGAAAGTCTTACTCATGGGGATCCTAAGAAGGCAAAATCTGTTTCGTCGGTGTTAAAAGGGGTAAACGTACTTGTAGCAAATCAGTTCGGGCCAAATATTACCCGGATAATTAAGAAGTTTGCCTGTGTAATAATAAGAAAGGTCTTTTTTATTGAAGATATTGTTAGGGCTGTCCAGTCTAACGCAGAAAAGATAATGGCAGAATACCAAAAAGGCGAAGGAAGAAAGCCAGTAATCCTTTCGTAAGGCTGACAGGATAGAAGCATTAGAAGAATTTTGCAAACAGGGGGGAGAGATATGTTCTTAGGTATAGTTTTGGGAGTTGTTTTAAGCGGGATAATTTTTGTTTATCTTTTGAAAAAATATATGATGGTTAGTTTTGAAATTGAAGGCAGTTTTGAAGAGGTAGAGGAGACAGTAAAGCAGGTAATTCCTCGATTTAAAGGCTGGGGTTTCCCAATTCCTGACTGGCAGTTTTATAAATCCCAGCTTTCAAAAGGGTTAAGTTACGACAATATCAAAAATATGGTTATGCATTTTGTCTGCAAGCCTGTGCATGCCAATAGAGTCTTAAAAATTGACCCTAAAATGGCTGGAATTATGCCTTGCACCTGGGCGGTTTATGAAGATAATGACGGTAAGGTTTACATAGCCAAAATGAATATTGCTTTGATGAGTAAGATGTATTTAGGAGTTATCGGAGAAGTGATGAGAGATGTTGCTGAGACAGAAGAGAAAATGCTGGCAATGATTAAGGAAAAAATTGCAGAGAAAAAGAATAAGTGATAATGCAGAGACTGCTATGTTATTTATACGGCTTTTGAAAAAAGGTAGTTTGAGATTGTTTTAAAGACAGTGCTGTAAAATGCTTATATGGCTAAAAAAGGTTTTGTTCATATCTATACAGGGGACGGTAAAGGAAAAACTACTGCGGCAGTAGGCCTTGCCTGCCGGGCAAGAGGGCATAATCTTGCAGTCTGCTACATATCTTTTCATAAAGATCCGCAAAAATGGGGTTATGGCGAGCATTTTGCTTTGGAAAAATTAGGTGTTGATGTTTTTGCCTTTGCTAAAGAGCATCCCTATTTTTCAAAAAATGCTGATGTAGAAGGAATCCGCAAAGAATGCAGGAAAGGCTTAAACTTTATTAAAGATATTTTCCAGCAAAATAAATACGATTTGGTTATTTTAGACGAAATTGTTATATCTGTGCGGGATGGTTTTTTGGAAGAAAGGCAGATCCTGGAATTGATAAAACAGAAACCTCAAGGGTTAGAATTAGTGCTTACCGGTAGAGGGGCAGGGGATGTTCTTATAAAAAATGCGGATTTAGTCAGTTTTGTCAGGAAAATAAAACACCCTTTTGATGAAGGAAAAAGCCCGGGCAGGGGAATTGATTTTTAAGATATACTATAAGGATTAGAATGTTTTGATCCCACAGATTGAAAAATAATCGGTGTAATCAGCGTTTAAATCGGTGAAATCAAGTATGAAATTCTAGGCAAAGCCATATTTTTATAAAATTCTTGTCCTCTAAAAATAATATGTTATAATCTTCTTTTGATTTTTGCAAAGATATTTGACAGTAGTGAATTCTTTCTAAGATGCCGAGGTAGCTCAGTCGGTAGAGCGAGGGACTGAAAATCCCTGCGTCAGGGGTTCGATTCCCTTCCTCGGCATTTTTTTTGTTCAGGATGCCGTAGATAAGGCCTGCGAGAGAGATGAGCAATAGTCGATTCTTGAGCCCGCAGGGCGAAACCCCGTAATGAGCGAAGCCTATGGCGGAGCGAATTTTACGGGGCTTGCCCGGTGATGAGCGGAGCGAATTTTACGGGGCGCGCCTCGGCATTTTTTTGTATAATATGCCGTAGAGTATCAAATATACCCCGGGGTGCCAGATAGATATTGGTTATTTATGATAAGGAAAGATACTTTTTGGGATTTAACTGCGCATTTTACTGCCACTTTACTTATTGCTGCTTTATTTCTTATTTATTCGAAAGACCCTAAAGTTATTCTCTATTGTTTTTTAGGCGGGGTTTTGGTCGATTTGGACCATTTAATAGATTATTTCTTGTATTTCGGTTTTAATTTTAACCTGAAATATTTTTTTGAAGGCCGGTTTCTTTTATCCCGCAGGATTTACCTGTTTTTGCACGGCTGGGAATTAGTGCTTGTCCTGGTTCTGCTGTCTTTTTTGAATAAATCTTTAGGACTGTGGACATTTACAGTTTCTTTAGGCGTGCATATATTTATTGACAATATTCAGAGAGATAATAAATTATTTTACTTATTTTCCTACCGGCTGTATCATAAGTTCAACGCAGAAAAACTCTGCCCTAACCTTTCTGAGAGGCTGGATTCTTTTGTTTAGCCTAGTCTGTATAAATTGTTTTTTATAAGGTAATTTTCTATTTCGCGGGTGTTTTGTGCCGGCATAATTGATTTCTGCCAGGTGTCTTTATCTTCCATACACAGGTAAACTGGAGTTTTTGAGTCGCGTTCTCTTATCCAGCCAAACATCTCTTTGTATATGCTGGTTTTAATAAATTCCGGATAGCGCAGCTTTTTGTCTCTGCCTAACAAAAGTTCTCCGGAAAAAATACTGCTGTTATGGTATCTTTTTTCTACTATTACTTTTAATTCTCTGTTACAGCGCAGAGTCCCTAAACTTATCCATGCAAAGGGGGCCTTTGTGTAAGAATACAAAAGTTCTATTGTTTCTTGGTAAAGAGCCTGCCAGTTTTCGACAGGGATTATAGGATCAAAATGGAAAGCCAGACTGTAGCCTTTTTCCTGAACGGTTCTTGCGGCTTTAAGTTTTTCTTTTAAAGAAGGAGTGTTTATCTCTTCTTTTTCAGCAATGCTTTGAGGATTTAAAGACCAGGAAATTATTATGTTTCTGGCCGGATTCATTTCTAAGAGGTTTTTTATGTTTGTGCTTTTCGTCTTTAGTTCAAAAAAAACATTCTTTTGGGAAAAGAAAGGGACGAGTTTGCGGGAATAGCCGGTTATGTGGTCTAAGGCTAAAGAGTCGCAGAACTCACCAGTTCCTATACGGACAGGTTTTCCTATTTTCTTTAAAAATGTTTCTGTTTTTAAGAAAAAATCGTCAAGGTTAGCCGGAAGTATTATCCCGGGAAAATTTTGGTATTGCTGAAGATAACAGTAGGAGCAGTCAAAAGGGCAGCCGAATCCTAAATTCAGAATCCAATACCCGCATCCTAAATGCCCTTTTGTGCAGGGGCAGGGCTTTATAAAATCCCAGTTCTCTTTGACTATAAATACGTAGGGTTTTTTAAATTCCTGCAGGGAAAACCCCAGGTTTTTTCTTAAAAAACTTATTCTTGGGATGTGTTCTATTTTTACTTCAGGAAATAACCGGGCAAAATTTTTTTCTAATCCGCTGTTTTTTACGGATTCTTCCACAAATATTTTCTCCGGGGAAAATTTGCCTTTAGGATGGTAAGTGCTTGGGTTGTATTCCGCATTTTGCGGCAGGTATAATTCCTGAGGCAGGATTTCTCTTGCATGGGATGTTGAGGGAAACCTTAGTTTTACCAGTATTTTCTTTAAGTGAAGGAATTTATTCCGGCCGTATATTGTTTTACCGCTGAATTCTGCATGCAGGCTGGAGAAAATATCCTGTTTTTTGGCGTAAGCATATTTTATTATTTCATAAACCAGTCTTGCGGTTTCCCTGTATTGGTTGCGGTTTAACCTTATGTTTATATAGTTTTCTATTTCTTTTATTATTTTAACAGTTTCTTCCATTCCCTTATAAATGTGTTTTTTCTCTGCAGGAACTCTTTCGCTTTTTTCTCGTCTCTTTTTAAAAGGCCTTTTGTATAAATATCAGCCTTTTCTTCCAGGTAGTAAAGGCAAATATCAAGTTTATCTTTGGGCAGTTTTTGATTTTCAATGAGTTTTTTTATGGCTTCATATCTGTATCTGTCTAAAGCAGGTATTTTTTTTGACTGTTGGTCGTTTCTTCCTCCTTCTTTAATAGTCAGGTGTTTCGGGATTAGTTTTACAGGAAAATTAAGAGATGCTCTTAGCCAAAATTCGTAGTCTTCGCAGGCAGGCAGATTTTCATCAAATAAACCTGTTTTTTCAAATACGCTTTTATGGATAACAGCGGTGGACAGGCTTATACAGCATATTTTTAGGGCTTTTTCAAATATATAGCCATCCGGCTTTTTATGATTTTTTTTAGGGCAGAGGTATTTACCGTTTTTATACCATACTTCTTCTGTATGGAAAATTTTATATTCAGGGTATTTTTTTATATATTCGTAAACAGCGGAAAGTTTATTCAGCCGAAACCTGTCGTCGGAATCAAGAAAACACAGAAACTGGCCTTTTGCCTGTCTTATGCCTAAATTCCGGGCAGAAGAGGGGCCTTTGTTTTCTTGATAAAAATAGCGTATTTTCGCGCCGGGGGAACTTTCTATTACTTGTTTAGTATTGTCAGTTGAGCCGTCGTCAACTACGATTATTTCAAAATTGCTGAAATCCTGAGCCAGGACGGACTCAACTGCTATTTTTAGAAATTCTGCCCGGTTGTAAACGGGTATAATTACACTGAAAAAAGGCATATATTCATACAGCTGTTGTAATTTGTATTTTTACAATTTTATAAATAACGCTTTTGTATCTGTTGAATTATCCGGCTGTTTCGTTCATAAATGATTTCCGGCTTAAAATCGGCTGCACAGTATACAAGCGTCAGGTAAAATCTTCTTACTTATCATTTCTACACATATGTGCATTTTATCATTGCCCTTTCGCTTTGCAACATTTAAGGGGCTGGCTGATAAATAAATTTATTTTAGTGTGAATGTAACCCTACTATCAGATTACCCGGCATATATATTGTGTGGAGAAGGATTTGGTTAATATGCTTTGCTTCTTTGAATTTTCTGCCATGTATCGCCTAGAGATATGTGTAGTCAATGTTATAAACGTTCTTCTAAAGAAGTACGCAGACAAGTCAGGATGGGGAGTAATTCTACTTGCGTTACCTTTAGAAAAACGACCTTGACAAACCTGACCACATTAGTATTATTTTACATAGAGTTTAAGGCGAGAAAAGAGATAGGGTGTCGAAAGCCGAAATTTGAAGGTCGAAGGTAAAAAAGGAGGCATTATGGGAACGGGGATAACCGCGATAAACGAAAAGGTAAAAAGGGAAAGTGAATTTGTAAAGAGGCTGACAGCAGAGATAAAAAAGGTAATTATAGGGCAGGATTATCTTATTGAAAGACTTCTCGTAGGTATTTTAGCCAACGGCCATATTCTTGTTGAGGGAGTTCCCGGATTAGCAAAAACTCTTTCCATAAAGACGCTTGCCCAGGCAATAAATGCTAAATTTCAGAGAATTCAGTTTACTCCTGACCTCCTTCCTGCCGATCTTATAGGAACGCTTATATATAATCCGAAAGAGGGGATATTTACTACGAAAAAAGGGCCTATTTTTGCTAATATTATTTTGGCTGATGAGATTAACCGTGCTCCGGCGAAAGTCCAAAGTGCTTTACTTGAAGCCATGCAGGAACGCCAGGTTACCATTGGAGAAGATACTTTTAGGCTTGATGATCCATTTTTGGTTATGGCTACGCAAAATCCTATAGAGCAGGAAGGAACATATCCCCTGCCTGAGGCTCAGATTGACCGTTTTATGCTTAAATTCAACATTGCTTATCCTACTAAAGAAGAAGAATACAAGATTATGAAAGAAATGAGTTTTACCAATAAAGAGATAAAAGCAGAGCCTGTTGTTACGCCAGCCGATATTATTCATGCAAGAGAAGTGGTAAATGAAATATATATAGACGAAAAAATTGAAAAGTACATATTAGACATTGTTTTTGCCACGAGAAATCCTCAGGAGTACAATCTGGGAGAGTTAACAGGTTTTATCCAGTATGGTGCTTCTCCCCGTGCCAGTATATATCTTAGTTTAGCAGCTAAGGCTTATGCTTTTATTAAAGGAAGGGGATACGTTACACCTCAGGACGTAAAATCTATTGGGCCTGATGTCTTAAAGCACAGGGTGATTATAAGTTATGAGGCAGAAGCGGAAGAGAAAACATCCGAGGATATTATAAAACGTATATTTGAAGAGGTAGAAGTTCCCTGATATATAAATTAACGCAGATAGGATGTTGAATATCTGCAGATAAAAAATCAGTGTTAATTTGTCCTAAATCTATGATTGTCTGTGAGGAGCAATTTAATCAGGCATAATGATACCTAAAGAGGTACTTAAGCAAATCAGAAAAATCCATATAACCACCCGCCGTATGGTTACAGATGTATTCGCCGGGCAGTATCATAGTGTATTCAAAGGAAGAGGTATGGAATTTGATGAGGTACGTCAGTATTATCCCGGCGATGATGTGCGGACTATAGATTGGAATGTAACTGCCAGGACAGGAACTCCCCATGTAAAGAAATTTATAGAAGAAAGAGAGCTTACAGTAATGGTTCTTATAGACTTATCGGCATCGAGCTATTTCGGCACAGTGAATAAAATAAAAAGGGAGTTAGCCGCAGAAATTTGTTCTTTACTTACCTTTTCTGCAATAGAAAACAACGACCGCGTAGGCTTTATTGCTTTTACTGACAGAATAGAGAAATTTGTTCCTCCCCGGAAAGGGTTGCGTCATGGACTACGTATTATAAGAGAGGCTTTGTATTATAAACCAGCAGGCAGGAAAACTAACATAACTAACGCTTTAGAATATCTTAACCGCATATGTCGAAAAAAAGCAGTAGTTTTTATAATCTCTGACTTTTATGACGATGCTTACCAAAAGGCATTGTCTATTGTTAATAAACGTCATGATATAACTGTTATAACCATAACGGATCCTCACGAGATAAGCCTTCCTTCTATAGGGATTATTTCTCTGACTGATCCTGAAAGCGGGAAAAATTTCCTTATAGACACAAGCAATCCTTCGATTCGAAAAGAGCTTTACAATTCTGCAGTAAAGACTATAGAAGAAAGAAAAAGAATATTTAATCGGACGGGTATTGACAGTGTTGATATAAGAACAGATATTTCTTACACAAAGACTTTGCTTGCCTTTTTTAAAATGAGAGAGAGGAGGCAGAAATGAACAGGCAAAATATTTTACTTATAATTATTGCGGTGGCTGCGGCGGGGACACTGGGTTATTCTTTAAGTACTTATTACTATCTTTCTACCGGCAAAAAGAGCGCTCATTTGCCCTGGACGCAAGAGGAGCAATTTGAATATGCTAACCTTCTTCTTGCCAAAGGCTTAAATAGAGCGGCTGCGGAAGAGATGGAAAAATATGTTAATAATCCTCCTCTGTCGTTGAAGAAAACGGAGCTTGCCAAAATATGCTATGAGTTGGGGAACATTTATATGGGGTTGTATAAATATGAGAATGCTCTGAAATATTTCTACCGTTCAGAGATGCTGGATAAAAATGCCTCTTTTAAAGATGACCTTAACGAAAAGGTAGTAGAGGCTTTAGAAAAATTGGGGATGAGTTCGCAGGCTGAGTATGAATTGGGAAGCCGAACATCTATAAACAACAAGCCGGCAGTAAATAACAAACGTATCATTGCCCGTATTGGTAAAAGAGAAATTACAGAGGATGAAATTAACCAGGCTATAAATAATCTTTCACCCTGGATGAAAGATAAAATGCAGAATAAGAAAGAACGTGCCGGTTTTATAAGACAGTATGTCGCCAACGAGGTATTATACGAAGAGGCAAAAAAACTGGGTATAGATAAAACGGCTCAAATAAGAAGGCGTACTGGAGATTTCAATAAGCAGATAGTTATTCAGGAATATATAAAAGAACAACTTAATAGAAAACTGCATATCGACCCTTCTGACGTGAAACTGTATTATGAAGCGAATAAAGACAAATATACCGAGAAAGGGAAAATAAAAATAAGATACATACCTATTCCTGAAAACTCAGACGAGGAGCAGTATTTAAAACGTTTAAAGAACGGAAATGGCCAAACCACTTGGATAAATGAAGGGGATACGGACATTCAAAATATAGGAAAGGCAAAAGAAATAATAGAAGAATTATTTAAAAAAGCCAAAGGCGATACTTTTGGGCCGGTCAGCATAAAAGGCAAAAACTACATATTTATAGTGGAAGATAAGAAACCCCGCAGGATAAAAAGTTTCGATGAAGTAAAAGACCGGGTAAATTATGAATACAGGCTGAATAAGCAGAAGACAATTATTGATTCCCTAGTTAAAAATGCTTTAGAGAGTAAAGATGTAGAGATATATTATGAGGGCGGTAATAAGGGATAGATTTAAATTTATACTGCTGGCTGTTGTCATCACTTCTTTTTATACAGGCGGGGTTTGTGCGTCTGAACGGGAAGAGGATCTGCGCCCTGTGGATGTTAAGGCAGTGGTAGATAAACAGACTGTTACCATAGGAGATAAAATACGTTACACAATTACAGTAAAAGCCCTTAGGGATATAGAAGTACAACTGCCAAAATTTGCCGGTAGCCTTGGGGGGTTTGCTGTAAGAGACTTTGGCTCTTCACAAAAAGTATGGTGGAATAAAAAGATATATAAGCAGTGGTATATCCTGGATACTTATACCTCGGGTTTCTACAGCCTGCCTAAAATAGAGATAAAGTATAGAAAGAAATCAGAAAAGAACTGGCATACATTAACCACAAAAGAAATCAGAGTAAAGGTAAAAAGTGTTTTGCCCAAAGGCAAGAAACCGTCTCATATACACGATATTGCAGGACCTCTTTATCCTTCCTATACCTCTTTATACTTAGCCGTATTTCTGTCTGCATTTGTTGTTCTTATCGCAGTCTTATGGCTGGTTTACAGGAAGAAAAAGCAGAAGGAGGAAGAAAAAATTAAATTGCCTGCTCACCAAATAGCTTATGAAGGTTTAAATCTCCTTGAAGAAAAAAACTATATATCCCGCGGTGAGATAAAGGCTTACTATATAGAACTTTCCAATATAGTACGTCATTACATAGAGAATAGATTTGATATTCATGCTCCCCAGATGTCCACAGAAGAATTCCTTGCTTTTGTCAAAAGAGACAGAAAACTCTCAGGCGGACAGAAATCATTGTTGAGCCAGTTTCTCTATCATTGTGATTTAGTAAAATTTGCCAGATATAATCCTGAGAGAGAAGAGATAAGGCTGAGTTTTGATTCTGCTAAGAGGTTTATTGACGAGACTAAAGAGGAAAATACGGACGTCCTACAAAAATGAAGTTTTATAACCCTGTATTTTTTATCCTTCTGCTGTTGTTAGGGGCCGCTGTTTATTATTATATCAAGAGAATAGACATAGAAGGCAGTTTTATATTTCCTTCAGAGAGGCTCTTAAATAAAACACACCGTTCTTTTAAGGAAAAGGCGTATAAAAACCTTTTTATCCTGCATTTCTTAGCGCTTTTTTTTATGGTGTTTGCTTTAGCACGGCCGCGTGTGCCGATTGAAGAATCAAAAATACACACAGAAGGTATAGATATTGTTCTGGCACTTGATGTATCTACGAGCATGCGCGCAGAGGATTTTACTCTCAGAGGGAAAAGAGCCAGCCGTCTGGATGTGGTAAAAGATGTCGTAAGGAGTTTTATAGAGAAAAGAAAAAATGACCGTATAGGAATAGTGGTGTTCGCTGCAAGAGCCTATACGGCGAGCCCTCTTACTCTTGACCACACTTGGCTGCTTGAGAACTTACAAAGAATAAGAACGGGAATGATTGAAGATGGAACCGCTATCGGATTGGGACTAGTTTGCGCGCTCAACAGGTTGAAAGAATCAAAAGCCAGAAGTAAAGTAGTTATTCTTCTTACTGACGGAAGGAATAATGCCGGAGATATTTCTCCTTCTTTGGCAGCAGAGACGGCAAGAGCGCTGGGAATAAAGGTTTACACTATAGGCGCAGGAACAAAAGGTTTAGCGCCTTATCCTGTAAAAGATTTTTTTGGCAACACCGTGTATCAACCCATAAAAATTGATATTGATGACGATGCTTTAATAGATATTGCTGACAAAACCGGCGCTAAATATTTTCGTGCTACCGATACAAAATCTTTAAGGGAAATATATGAAGAGATAAACAAAATGGAGAAAAGCCCTATTGAAGAAACCGGGTATCTGGAATACAGGGAGTTATTCGGGATTTTTTTAAGTATATCTTTTGTCCTTCTATTGATAGAAGAATTATTAAGATATACGCTCTTAAGGAAAATACCATAAAAGGGAAGAAATGAGATTCGGTAACTTTTCCGCCATACATCTTATCTGGGTAGTAATTGCTTTGGCATTGTTTTACCTGTGGGCGTTTAGAAAGAAAAAGGCTGTAAGAGAGGAATTCGCCCAGAAAGATTTAGTTAATAAACTTATGCCTTCTTTGACCATACGGCGGCAGAATTTAAAAGCATCTCTTATAGTTATTGCCGCAATCTTTATTGTTATTTCCTTTATGCGTCCGCAATGGGGGTTTAAATGGCATAAAGTAAAACGTAAAGGACTAGATATTATTATTGCACTTGACACTTCTAAGAGTATGCTTGCTGAGGATGTAAAACCTAACCGTCTGGAGCGTGCCAAACTTGCTATTATAGATTTTACAAAGCATTTAAAAGGTGACCGCATTGGGCTGATAACCTTTGCAGGGGAAGCGTTTCTGGAATGTCCCCTCACTGTAGATTATGGAGGTTTTATTGTGAGTTTACGGGACGTTAATGTTAATGTAATACCAAGAGGGGGGACTTCTATATCTTCTGCGATAAAAGAGGCAGTAAGAAGCTATGAGGGGGGGCTTAAAAAATATAAAGTTTTAATTCTAATTACCGACGGAGAAGATCATGAAGGTTATCCTATCGAAGCAGCAAAAGAAGCCAAGAAGGAAGGGATAAAAATATTCTGTATAGGAATAGGAACGCCAGAAGGGGACCTTATTCCTATAACAGAAAAAGGCGGCCGTAAGACTTTTTTAAAAGATAAGAATGGAAATGTAGTTAAAACAAGGCTGGATGAAGAAACACTTAAAAAAATAGCGCTTTTTACAGGGGGAGATTACATAAGAAGCGGGCAGAAAGAGTTTGGGTTAAACTTGATTTATAAAAAGAAACTGTCTAAAATGGGAAAAAGAGAAATTGAAAGTAAGATGGTAAAACAATACGGGGAAAGGTTTCAAATCCCTCTTTTTATAGCATTTATTATACTCTTAGCGGAAGTCTTCATTAGTGAGAGTAGGGAAAAATGAAAAGATTCATTATCAATTGCTCTGTTATCGTTTTTTTTGCCAGCATGCCGTTAGGCAGCTGTTTTGCCCTTTCTTTTTCTAAAAATATACAGAAGGGGAACAATCTGTATAAAAAGAATAAGTTTGACGATGCTTTAAAATACTACAACGAGGCAAAGAAGGATTATCCTGATTCTGCTATGGTAAACTTTAATATAGGCACAGCCTGGTATAAAAAAGAAAATTACAAAAAAGCAATTGATTCCTTTGTAAAAAGCTTAATTACAGATAATATAAAACTGGAATCAAAAGCAAACTATAATATTGCCAATTCTAAATACAAAATGGGCAGGCGCAAAGTAAATACGGACCTGGAGGACGCTGTAAAACTTTATAGGGAATCTTTAGATTATTACAAGCGGGCGATAGACTTAGACCATACCAATATCGATGCTAAGTATAACCATGAGTTTGTAGAAAGAGAGTTAAAGGTGCTTCTTGATAAATTAAAAAAGAGGAGACAAAATCAGAAAAAAGAAGTCGATAAAAGCCGGCAGAAAAAAACAGCCAAAAATAATAGCAGTCAGCAAGAAAAAAGTGTCAAAGGCAGTAAAGGAAAGCAAAATAAGAAGCAGAGCGAGGGTAAAAAATCTATTTTGAAGAAGCAGCAGCCGCCTAAGGGGACTGCCGGGAAAGAAGAGGCGGTAAAGAAGGGCAGGAAACCTGCCGAATATAAAAAAGAAGAGGACAAGAAGGAGATGACGGAAAAAGAAGCAAGGATGATTCTTAAGCGTTACAGTTATGAGGAAGCTCCTTTAAACTTTGATAGAAAAAAAACTAAGGCATATTATCCTTCTGTAGAGAAAGATTGGTAATGATAAGTAAATATCCTTTTATGCACAGAGTATTGTATCTTGGTATTTTTCTTATAAGTGCCTGCCTGAATATACCTGTCTGTCTGGCAAAAGATATTCATTTTGAAATTTCTGTAGATAACAACAAAGTTTCTTTAGGATCAAGTATTCAGCTTAATCTGTCTTTCTATGGGACTCAGAATATGCCTTCTCCCGATTTGGGAAAAATCGACGGATTCCGCGTGCGTTATCTCGGCCCTTCTACGAGAATATCTATAGTAAACGGCCAAACGTCAATGTCTATTACACATATCTACAGGCTTCTGCCGGTAAAGACGGGAAAATTTACTATAGGGCCGTTTTCTATTAAATATAAAGGTAAGACGTTTACCTCTAACGCAATAAACATTGAAGTGTTTCCTTCCGGATATGGCCCTGGAATTTCTAATAAAGCGCAGCCTCCTGCATCCAGAACCATAAACCAGGAAGAACTTAAAGACCATGTATTTCTTACTATCGAACCTGCCAAAACTAAAGTATATTTGAATGAAATTATACCTTTAACTATAAAATTATATGTTAACCGTCTGGCGGTCCGCGATATTCAATACCCTAAACTAAAATCCCAGGGGTTTATTATTAAAAGGTTTGATAAACCTATGCAGTATCGCCAAACTCTTAATGGTATTCTTTATGATGTGATTGAATTTAGGACATATGTATTTCCTGCTAAAATAGGAAATTTAACCCTGGGGCAGGCAACTGTTGATTGTAATTTAATATTAAAAAGGAAGCAACGTTTGCCTTCGTCTTTCGATGATTTCTTTGGCAATGATATTTTTGAAGACTTTTTTGGGACCTACGAAGCATATCCTGTCAGCTTGTCTTCTCCTAAGGTAAGCATAAATGTTTTACCTTTGCCGGCTCAGGGCCGTCCTGGAGATTTTAACGGGGCCGTAGGCAGTTTCAACTTCAATGTAGAAGTCTCTCCTCTTAAGGTTAATGTAGGAGATCCTATAACTTTAAAAATGAAAATAGAAGGGGAAGGCAATCTTGATACTGTAACGGCGCCTGTATTAGAATCTAAGGGCAGTTTTAAAGTATACGAACCAGAGGTCAGGCAGGAAAATAACGTTAAAACGTTTACTCAGGTAATAATACCTCAATCGGAAAAAATCAAAAATATTCCCCGTATATCATTTAGTTTTTTTAATCCCGAAGATGCCAGATACCATACTATTACAAAAGGGCCTTTTTCTATAACTGTTAAGCCGGCGGTGGGGAAGAAGGTTAAAATAACAAATGTATATTCTAATGGAGAAGAAACAACTTATAAGGAAAAGTTAGGCAAAGACATTCTTTATATTAAAGAAAGTATAG
>WFRI01000076.1 GCA_015486615.1 Candidatus Omnitrophota bacterium
AATATTCTCAATTAAATAATCAAAATCAGCCCTTACTTCTTTTGTAATAAATTTTATCTTCTTTAATAACTGTTCCCTGTCCTTTGATTTGTCAGGATTTTCAACAACTTTAAGAATCAAACCTGATGATTTTTCGAAGAATGAAGCTCCGCGGGCCGAAGCCCACGGTTTCCTAAATCTTCCGCTTGCAGCGGAGCGAAATCCCGGCCTCATTTCCATCCCCGGCCTAAAGGCCGGAGTTTTGTTGCGCTGGGATAAATTAAATAATTTCATCCTTCACTCGCGTTTTCTATTATCTACCTGTAACGAAACCGATATCTCTAAATAAACTTAACTTAAACAAACAGCAGGACATTACTCCCGCACTTGGAAATAAGCCGGCTCAAATCCGTGTTTTCTGCCTAATACCCTCATATATTCGATGACCTCAGGAGTTATCCCTGCAAGGCTGACATTTTCATAGCGTTGTTCCAAAGCCAAAATAATAGCCTCCGCAAATGCAGAGTAAATTAAATTCTCAGCAGGCATACGCATATCTATAGGAAACTTAATCCTCCCGGAAAATTTTGCCAGGCCCACGGCAAAAGCAGAAACAGCCTTACCCGTTTCTAACCCGTAAAAACCGCGGGTATAACCCGCATCGCAGACTATTGCACCTTCTTTGCACCAATTAATATCTAAAACCGGCTCAACTGAACTCTCCGGCAAAACAACAATATCGGCATTTTTTACTGATGAAGGAATATTTGAAGCAATAATTATCTTTGCCCTGCCGGCTCTTAACAGTTCTTTCCTTAAATACGCTGGCTGACGCCTGTCTGATGAAAACAGAATCAACTCTTTTACTCTGCCGGCTAAAGTCTTAATACAGGCAGCTGCTGCCTTAGTTGTGCAGCCAACAACTGCCAGCCTCGCATCCTGCAAATCCAAGCCAATAGACTTAGCAAGGCTGGTTATATTATCCAAAGACACAGCCGCAGTAAATGCATCGCCGTAAGTAACCGTAACATTTACCTCGTCAGAAACTCTCCCACCAGACTCTTCTTCTGCCAAGAAAGCCAAACCAGCCAGAGCCACTATGCCTATACCTTTTCTTTCCGCGGCCTGGCAGGCTTTTACTAATTTGGAGAATACTGCCCAGGGGTCTTTCTTGACCATTTGCGGGACAAATGCCGGCATAATAAAACAGCCGCTTGTCTTCTCTGCTGCTAAAGACGTAAAATTCTCAACCTCACCGAGATCAAAATAAGGAACAGCCTGAAATACCCGGCTGATAAATTCCTCCGAAGGCATTTTACTGCCAGATTTCAAACGGCTTAATAATTCTTCAAAATGCTTAAGTCTGAAAAAATGTCCGATTAATCCGAATCCGGAAACTTTCTTAGAACGGCCGTTTTTAAAAGAAGCATATTTGCCGGCAATAAGTTTCTTTTCCAAAAACTCTAATATCGCTTCAAAATTCCTCGCTAAAACCCTTTTAAGATAAACCGCCGCAAAATTTTCAATAATCGGTATCCCGACTTTTAAATAAACCGATACTTTAATTTCTGTGCCTTGAGGATTATTTAAAAATTCCCACCTGCCCCAAAACTCTTCTAAATCTCCTTCAACCGCTTTAAAATAAATCGTGTCCTTGGTAAGCATCAGAACATCTTCCTCCACCCAGGATACAGGAATTTTCTCTACCTCTATCTTCCACTTTGTCCTGATGACATTCCGGCCTTTTTTAATAACTGAAGATTCTTTAACACAGGGGACATAATTGGAGAATTCCTCAACCTTGGTAAGCTGGCGGACTACTTCCCACTTCCCGCCAGGAATTATCCGGGATATATTAATTTGTATCAATCCTTTATCCGGCATCTAACATTTCTCGTATAGAATTCCTGATTCTAATGATACCTTCCTGTAAATAAACATCGTCAATAACCTCATCAAATTCTTTTAGAATATATATAGGCTTGCCAATTTTTACCTTTATCGGAACAAACTTAGGAAATCCGGCCTTATAGGGCAAAGCCTCGAAGGTTCCCAGAATAGCACAAGGCACAATTGGCCGGCCGGTTTTGGCCGCCAGGAGTGCAGCCCCTCTCCTAAAATTTTTAAGCCTGCCGTCTTTAGATATCCTGCCTTCAGGAAACAGGCCAACAATTTTATTATCAGCAAGAAGGCTTACTGCTTTTTTCGAAGAGCCTTTTCCTGTAGGAACAGTTTCATTCAGTTTTAAATACCACCGCAGAAGGGGTGTTCTGTAAAGATACCTCTCAGCCAAACAGTATATTTTCTTAGGGATAGAAACCTCTACTGCCAAAGGGTCTAAATAACTGCAGTGGTTGGCAACAACTATATAATTTCCCTTTCCCGGCAAATTCTGCCTGCCTTCTGTTTTCAGCCTGAAAAATATCTTCAATAAAACTAAGTTGATACTCCTAAACACCCAATACCACATCAACTAAACAACAGTTTATATCTGCCGGATTTAAACAAAACATCCCTTTGCAAGAATATCCGCTTTCGCAGGCATTAGATATTCCAAAATATTATTCTAATTAAACCTTTATCTATTGTAAAGCAAAATTTGGCGGGCTAATCAATAAAGTGGCCTAACTTTGTTTTTTTAGTTTCAATATATTTTTTGTTTATAGGATTAGGAGGAATTACTATCGGGACTCTCTCTGTTATTTTTAAACCGTATCCTTCAAGGCCGATTATTTTTTTAGGATTATTGGTAAGCAAACGAATATTTTCTACACCTAAATCTTTCAAAATCTGGGCGCCTATTCCGTAATCGCGCAAATCCGCAGCAAACCCTAAAGCCTCATTAGCCTCTACTGTATCCATGCCTTTATCCTGCAAAGCATAAGCCTTAATTTTATTCTCCAAGCCTATACCCCGCCCTTCCTGGCGCATATACAAAAATACTCCCCGGCCCTGCGCAGCAATAATTTCCAAAGACTTTGCCAGCTGGTTCCCGCAGTCGCACCTCAAAGATCCGAAAACATCGCCGGTCAAACATTCAGAATGCACCCGTACAAGAATAGGGCTGCTGTCAATTTTACCCATAACCAAAACAACATGGGAAACATTATGAATTGTGCAGTTATAAACAAAAAGGTCAAACTTACCGTATTTAGTCGGCAAAACAGTCTGGGCGGTTTTTCTAATTAATATCTCCTTGCGCCTGCGGTAACTGATTAAATCGGCTATACTGCATATTTTAAGATTGTGCTTGCGGCTGAATTTCAGCAAATCATCAAACCTTGCCATTGTCCCGTCGTCATTGATAATTTCGCAGATAACTCCTGCAGGATATAACCCCGCAAGTTTTGCCAAATCCACTGCGGCTTCAGTATGCCCGGCGCGGACCAAAACCCCGCCGGGCCGGGCTTTCAAAGGAAACATATGTCCGCCTCGGACTAAATCCGCCGGAGTAGATTTTGGATTGATTAAAACCTGAACTGTCCTTGCCCGGTCATAAGCAGAAATACCGGTAGTTATCCCGGATTTAGCATCTACGGAAACATACCAGGCAGTGCCAAACTTGTCTTTAATATGGGAATAAACACCAGAATCTAAAGGGAAAAGCCCTAACTCTTTCAGCCTTTCTTCCTCCATAGGCACGCAAACCAAACCCCGGCATTCTTTTATCATAAAATTTATTGCCTCAGGCGTAGCATATTGGGCGGCAATAATTATGTCGCCCTCGTTTTCACGCCTTTCGTCATCAACAACAATTACAGGCCTGCCCTGTTTAAAATCCTCTATAATCTCCTCTATTTTATTAAACATAACCTGCTCCCGAAATAACGCCCATTATACCAATTTTACACGCTCGCTATACCAATTAAGCTCCCGGCCGAAAGATCTGAACAATTTATTAAGAAATTAGATTATAACTCAAGAAAAAAATAATACAAACACTTATTTACAAAGCGCACTCTTAACCTGCTAACCGACTAACCTAAATATGTCCAATGTCCAACGTCGAAGGTCCAAGGTCGAAAGTCCAACCAACCTAAACCAATCCAACTATGAGTAATGAGCCATAAATATTTGGCCTCGTAGATCTACAGAACTACCTTCTCCAGTTTCTTTTTCCTATCAACCCAGTCCGGCATAACTAAAGCGAGGAAATCATAAAATTGCCGATTATGATTGGGATGTTTTATATGACATAGTTCATGCATAATTACATATTCTATGCAATGCGAAGGAGCTTTAATCAATTCTGTATTAAGAATTATTGTTTGTTTATATGAATTACAACTTCCCCAACGCGATTTCATAATTCTAATCTTTACAACAGGGCTGTTTATCCCATATTTCTTCAACTTTTTTAGTAGTGCCTGACAGATAACATCGAACTTAACCATAGCTTTTTCTCTATACCACCTATACAATAATCGCCGGTTATAATTCGAATCGCCTTTTCTTGTTGTATAAATATATAAATACGGATTGTTGATATTCACAGCATTAGAATCACTCTTTACAACTTTAAGACGATATTGACGACCAAGATAATAATGTGTTTCCCCACTTATATATCGCTTAGGAGATCTTTGAAGTTGAAATGTCTTAAAATACTCAATTTTGTCAATTATCCATCTGGAATGTTTTTTCACTTTTTTTATAATATCATGTAAAGTAACAGTGTGAGGAGCCGAAACAACAACTGACAGGTCGGGGAGAACACTAATCACAAGAGTTCTACGGTCTCTGCGTTTTAAGACGAAATAAATCTTATTTCTACCATAACGTACTATGTATTTTCTCATTCTGCATACCTGCGTTTAGCAATATGAAGCACTTTTCCCATTATTAAGTCAATTTCCTCCCATGATAGATTTAATTCTGGGTGGTCACGCAGATAATCCTCAAGTTCATTCAATATAGCATTTTGCACATCCTGTTTAAGACGCCAATCTACAACTTTATGTTTTAAAACAATTTCGTCAATGCCTATTCCAACACGGGCAGCAATGTCACGTTTTTTGCCATCATTATCACTGTCTTTACCTATAACTTCATATACTACACCATAGAAAGCCTTTGCTACATCGTGGTCTTTTAAAATATCCGGAGTATCTTTATCTGTTCTTGTCCGGACGGATTCCATATATTCAACCACACTATTATAATATTGTGCTTCTGTTATGCGCTTTTGCCGATAATCTTCAATCGCCTTTTCAATAAGCTTTGAGAATTTCTCATAAAAAACCGGGTCCTCGTCAAACTTTTCTTCTATCGTCCTTTTTGTCCTATGGGCAATCATATCTGCCCGGGCAGCCTGCCCTTCAACACGCATAACTTCCTTCTCGAAATTCTCCTTATCGAATATGTTTACCTGTTCGGTAATCTTTATAACTTCATCCGAGGTAACATATGTATCCAGCAACTTCTGTATTTTGGGTTCATATTCTTTATAATCTATTACTTCTGCATATCTTCTTTTAACTGAAGCGCGCAATTGCTGAAAAAATCTTAAATCGTCTTTATATCTCTGTATCTGCTCTTCTGAATAGTCGTCATAGAAAGACGGCACTGATAGCGCAATGCTCAAGGTTTTGGAGTAAGCACACAACTTATCATAAAAACGATCTCTCAGTTCCTCATCAAACAATAACTGTTCATATTCTTCTTCATCCTTTTTATTCTTTATCTCCTTAAAAACGTCCCATAATTCTGAATGTTTCTGCGTAAGCGTCTTAATTTCCTCTTTGACATTAGTCAGTGCCCCTGACAAATCATCCTCGTCAAACTCCGCCAATGCCTGATAAGCAGTAAGCGCTCTGTCCAACTCTCCTAATATACCCTGGTAATCGATAATAAATCCGAAGTCTTTCCCATCATAAAGCCGGTTTACCCTCGCAACAGCCTGAAGCAATGTATGTTCTTTTAATGGCTTTGCGATATAAAGAATGGTATTTCTGGGAGCATCAAAGCCGGTTAAAAGTTTGTCCACTACTATAAGAATTTCAGGATGGTCAGAATTTTTGAACGCAGATATTATTTCTTTGTTATACACTTTCTCGCTGCTGAAGCGTTCCATCATCTTTTTCCAAAAACGCTGGACTTCTTCAGAAGGTTCTGTATCAACTTCATCATACCCCTCCCTTTCATCAGGAGGCGATATTATAACCTCAGAAGTCACCAGCCCTATTTCATCAAGGAACCTTTTAAATTTTAAAGCATCCACCTTTCTTGCAGTAGCAAGTTGTGCCTTGAAAGGTGTCCCCTTCCAGTTATCGTAATAATGTTTACTGATATCATAAGCAATCATATAAAT
>WFRI01000077.1 GCA_015486615.1 Candidatus Omnitrophota bacterium
AAAGGGAAAAGAGTTGTTCCAAGCCTGTTGACTATTGAAGAGCTGTCTGCCTATTTAGGTATTAAGAAGCAGACTATTTACAATTGGCTGCATCAAAGAAAGATATCTGGTATTAAAATAGGCAAGGTATGGCGCTTTGATAGAAGGGATATAGATAGGTGGCTTAAAGAATGTAAGATAAGGAATTTTAGGAAATGAGTGATTTGTTAGATAAATTTACCGGATTATTAGGCAAAAAAGAAGGAGCCGGTATTTATATAGGCAAAGAGGGAGTTAGCTTTGCCAGAATCTTTAATAAAGAGATTTCAACAGTTTACATCTCTTATAAATCTATAGAAGAAGAGATGAACGCTGAGGATTTGAATGAAGATATTAAATTTGAAGCCATCATCCAAAAAGGTTTAAGGACAATAAAATATGAAGGGAAAGAAATAATCCTGGGAATTTATGAAAATGAGATTATTTTCCGCTTCTTTGATATGCCTTCAATGACTAAAAGAGAACTGGATATTTCTGTGCCTGTTGAAGCAGAGAAATACCTGCCTTTTAAGATAGAAGACCTTGTGTGGGATTTTGTTTATAAGAGAACCCGTGCTAAAGATACAGACGTGGGTTTTATGGGAGTAAAGAAGGATGTTTTTAAGAGATATGCGGCAATTTTTGAAAAATTAGGCTTAAATATAATTAATGTCTGCCCAATAAGTTTTTCTTTGTTAAGAGTATTAAGATACCTTAATAAGATAAGCAAAGACGTTAAAAATTTTGTTTTGATATCTTATGAAGGTAATGAAACAGATATATTTATTTTTGGTAGAAAGTTTTTCCCCCGCTTAGGAAGATTTTCTAAGATACCTGTTAAGGGAACTACCGGAGAGATTGATGTTGTAAAATTTGTTGATGAGTTGAGGCTTACTTTTGATTATTACCGGCGGGAGATGGGCGGGGATAATGTAGAACAGATATTTTTTGTCTGCGATGAAAAATTTAGAGAGTATTTCTCTGCTTTTGAGAAAGATTTGGGAATCCCTACAGAAATTTTTACACCTTTTGATGTACTGCCGGGCCGAAGTTTTGAGGATATGGAATCTTTGAAAGCTTATGCTTTGGCGGGCCGGAAATTTTCTTCTTTGCCTTTTGAAGTAAATTTGGTTCCAAAATCTGTAAATCCAGCGGGAAAGATAGGGTTTTCTATAGATAGTTTAAGCGCAATTGATATAAAAGATATATTCAAACTGCCGAAGATAGAGTTTAAAGAAGTCCAGTTTAGTTTTAAACTTTTTATACTCTGGCTCGTCGTGGCTGCGGGTGTTGTTGGCTTAGAATTTACGGTGTCTTCTAAACAGATAGCCCAAAAAAAATCGGAATGGATTAAGGCGAAAGAAAGCAATCTTGTGCCTGCAAAGTATCAAAATCTCTCTATAGAGGCGATCCAGACTAAAATTGGCAAAATAAATGGAGTTCTCAAGGAGGTAAAATCTTTAACGGATAGCCCGCAGATTATTCTTAGTGATTATCTTACTGTTTTGAAGGATTCTTTATCTCAAGGGTTATGGTTAGACAGGCTCAATTTAAAAGTTGAGAATAATAATGTGGAGATTTCTCTCCCGGGATATGTGTTTTTGGGCGATGAGTATAAAGAAACAGGAAGTTTGAGTAGTTTTATAGATAAATTAAGCAGTGCTTTGCCTTTTAAAGGCAAGAAAATTACTTTAGAATTTGTGGAAAGGTCTGTATTGGATGGCTTTACTGTAACTAAATTCGATTTAGAAATAAGGTAATATGTTTAACTTATTATTAAAGAGATTTAAAAATTACCTGACTTTTTTGGTTATAGCAGCCGCGGTGCTCTTTGCTTGCAGCAAGACAGGAGAAATTGCAGAGCATAAGATTTCTGACTTAGGCAAAAAGATAGACCGTTTAAAAGAAAAGAAAGAGGCAGTGAATAAGTTAATTTCGAAAGATGGACAGTTAAAGCAGGCTTTGAGCAAATTTGTAAGTAATGATTCCCGTTTATTTATGAAGGATGTTAGGAGCCTGGCGTATCGGACAGGTATAGATATAGTTTCTATACGTCCGTCTTATGGAAGAAATCACAGCGGGGCTGATGCTCATTTTTCTTATTTAAGAATTAGATTGAAAGGTAATTGTTCTTATAAAAACCTGGTCAGGTTCCTTAAACAGATAGAGAATTACGGCAGGTTTATCCGGGTTGAGAAATTGAATTTACAACCCGGCAGTAATAACCCGCGGAATTATACCGGCATTTTATCGGTTGATATAGAGGTTGTCGGTATAGCCTTTAGAGGTGAGAGTTTATAGGATTATGAAAGTATATAAATGCTATTGGCTTGGGGTATTGGCAGTCTATTTGGGGTTTGGTGTGCCTTTAGCGGTTGCCCGCGATCCTTTTCGAAGTTTGCTCCCGGCAGAAAAAAAAGAGAGGGTAACGGTTTCGGAAATTAATAACCCGCACCAGGAAGAAACGGTGTCTTTAAAAATTGATTTGCAGGGGGTTTTTTGGGGGGTAGAGCGGCCGCAGGCTATTATAAACGGTAAGGTTTATAATGTTGGCGATAAACTGCCGGATTACGATGGGGCTGAGATTGTTAAAATAGAAAAGGACTCAGTATCAATTTCGTATAAAGACAAAGTCTTTATTTTTAGACCCAGAAGTGAAATAAATTTAAAGTAGAAATTGAGGGAGGCCGAAATATGAATATGAAGGTAAAAATGGTTTGTAGCGTCATTTTTTCTGTTTTCTTGGTTGTGTTTATGCGCAGTTATCCAGGTTTTGCTTCTTCGCCTGTTGAAGACAGCAATATCTACGGGGATTATTATTTGTCTTCTTCGGATAAGACTATATCTATGGATTTAAAGAATGCCGACTTGGTAGATGTTCTTAAAGTTCTTTCCCGGCAGACCGGGCTTAATTTTGTCTCTTCAGAGGCAGTAAAGGACCGCAAACTTACTCTCTATTTAGACAAGGTGCCTTTGAAAGATGCGATGGATACTATTTTCAAGGCTAATAACCTTTCTTATACGTTTTACCCCGATAGCAATATTTTTATAGTAAAAGATATGGGCAAACCAGGCCTGGAGCTTAAAACCAAAGTTTACCACTTAAAATATGCCTGGGTAAAAGATAGTATGCTGGACAATGAGATAAATGGGGGGTTAAGTGATACTAGTAGTGGAGAGATTAATCTTGATATAGGAGGAGGTGGTGGTAGTGGTGGAAGTGGTGGGAGTTCTTCAGGAGACGAAGGGATATTAGAAGCAGTAAAAAAAGTGCTTTCGGATAAAGGGACAGTAACGGCGAATGTTCGCACTAATGCGCTTATTGTTACAGATGTGCCGGCACGTTTTCCTTTGATAGAGCAGGTAATAAAAGGAATTGATGTTCCTTTGCCCAAGGTCCTGATAGAGGTAGAGATGTTAGATGTTGAAAAGGCTTTAGTAGATAAATTAGGAGCCGATTGGTCAGGAAGCGGAAACGGCCCGAGTGTAAGCTATTTTGGGCCGAAGAGAGCCACTGCGTTCCCTTTGCATAACCTTGCCGGAAATAATTATGCCAGCAGTTTTACTATGGGAAGTTTGGACCTTGCTGCTTTTGCCGCAGTTTTGAAGTTTTTTACATCCGATACTTCTACCAGGTATTTGGCCCGGCCAAAAATACTTACCCTTTCTAATCATACTGCCCAGATAGAGATTGCTACAGATGAGGCTATTGGCGTGTCTTCTACTACTGAAGGAAGTACTGCTACTACTTCTGTGAGTATTGAGAGGACTAAGACTGGTACTATTTTAAGAGTTACTCCTCAGGTAAATCTCTCTACAAATGAAATTACCCTTTTTGTAGAGCCCAAGGTTATTAAAGCCGTAGAGAGTAAGATAAGTGTTACCGGAATGACTTCCGGCAATGTTAAGAATCCTGAAGAAAGGTCAATGAAAGGTGTTATACGTTTAAAAGACGGCCAGACTTTAATGTTAGGAGGATTGCTTCAGGATGACAATGTGAATATTAAATCAGGGTTTCCGGTATTGAAAGATATACCTTTTTTAGGAACTCTTTTCAGATATAAAAGCAAAACTCACGATAAGAGGGAATTATTAGTCTTTCTTACTCCGCATATAATCCGTGAAGGCGAAACTCTGCCTCAAACAAGCAGGATATACAGTATGCACAGAGAACAGAGTCTGCCTTTGGAAAAAGAATACGCAGTAGAAAAAATGTTAGAAGCGTTAAAGTACAGATAGGAGAGATATGTCAATATCCCATAAGAAATTAGGAAGCATTTTAGTCGAGGAAGGCATTATCAGTGAAGATAATCTTCAGAAAGCAATTGATGTCCAGAAGAAAGAAGGCGGCAGGCTGGGAGAAATATTAGTCCGGCTTAAATTTGTTACGGAAGAGCAAATGGTTGTTATTTTAGGCCGTCAGCTTTCTATACCCTACGTTTCCTTAAAAGAAGGCAAACTTACACCTTCTACTGACCAAAACTTAGAAGATTTAATCCCTTACGATTTTGCCATTAGAAATGTTATTTTGCCTTTGTCCCGGACAATATCATCTCTTACGGTGGCTGTTTTTGACCCTACGGATTTAATTCTAATGGATAATCTGAAGAAAATTACCGGTTGTGATATTAATCCGGTGATTGCTTCACGGTCAGATATTTTAAAGGCTATTGAGAAATTTTATGGCAAGGCTAATATTCTGAAAGATGCTTTAGAAGCCACTTACCAGGCATCTGAACCTACAGAAGAAGACAATATTTTGGAGATAGAAAAGAACAAAGGCGAAGAGCTGAGTTTAGACAAACTCATTGCCAGAGCCGAAGATGCCCCGATAGTCAAACTTGTAGATTTGATAATAAGCCAGGCTATTCAGGAGGGCGCTTCAGATATTCATATAGAGCCGCAAAGGGATAAATGCGTTCTACGTTACAGAATAGACGGGGTTTTATATGAAATGCCTCCTCCTTCTGCTAGTTTGCATTTAGCCATAGTTTCCCGGATAAAAATCCTTTCTAAGATGGATATTGCCGAGAAAAGGCTTCCGCAGGACGGCGGTTTTGGCGTGCGTGTGGATAAAAGGGTTATTGATTTAAGGGTATCAATAATCCCTACTATTTATGGCGAGAAAGTTGTTATCAGGATATTAGACAAAGGCAAGATCCCTCTGGACTTAGACAAATTAGGTTTTTCTCCGGGCGAATTAGAGTTGATAAGAAAGGGTATTAATTATTCTTATGGCCTGGTATTTATTACCGGGCCTACCGGTTCAGGCAAAAGTACTACGCTTTATGCGGCACTTAATGAGATTAAATCCGCGGCTAAAAACGTTATGACTGCTGAGGACCCTGTGGAATACCGTTTAGACGGCATTAATCAGGTGCAGATGCATTCGGATATAGGGCTTAATTTCGCCGCTGCTTTACGCAGTTTCTTACGCCAGGACCCGGATATTATTTTAGTAGGTGAAGTCAGGGATATGGAAACCGCAGAGATATGTATAAGGGCGGCACTTACCGGGCATTTGGTTTTATCTACTCTGCATACCAATGACGCTGTTTCAGCAATAAGCCGGCTTGAGGATATAGGCATTCCTGAGTTTTTGGTTTCTTCCAGCCTGAGGCTGATAGTTGCCCAGAGGCTTGTTAGGAAACTTTGCCAGCATTGCAAAGAGCCTGTAGAACTGCCCAGTTCAAAAGTATCTGGTATAGATTTAGGTACTAACATAGTTTACCGCGCAAAGGGATGTAGAGAGTGTAATTATATCGGTTATAAGGGCAGGGCCGTGATTGCTGAAGTTATTTTAGTAGATGAAGAAATTAGGGAGTTGATATACAAAAAGGCGTCTTTGAAAGACATTGCAGAAGTGGCCAGGAAAAAAGGCTGCCATTCGCTTTTAGAAAGCGGGCTTGAAAAGGTAAAAGAAGGAATCACTTCTGTAGAAGAAGTTTTATCGGTGGCAATGTGACTGCTATTTGATAGGTTTAGATTTAGATTGAGAAAATTTAGGCTTAATCCGGAGCCTCTTCTCAATCTTAACTTTGGCCTTAATCTAAAAGCACAGCAGTGATTTTTAGCGGTATATTTTTATAAAGAAGATGTGATATAATATTAAAAGCAGGAGGTTGATACTTATGCCTAAATTTGAATACACAGCCAAAACTCGGCAGTCGCAAATAAAGCGCGGTATAATAGAAGCTTCTTCTCAACAGGATGCGGTAAGGAAAATTCAGGCCCAGGGCTTGTTTGTTTCCAGTATCAGGCAGTTCCGCGATGAAAAGTCAGCCGCCTCCAAAAAACAAAGAGCCCGGCATAGAGGGATAAAAGTTTTGGATTTGGCAGTTTTCGCCCGGCAGACCGGAATTCTTTTAAATTCCGGAGTAAACCTTCTTCGCTGTTTAGAAATAACTTCGGCTCAGTGTGAAAGCGGCCGGCTGAAAACGATTTTACAGCAAATAGTCAAATATGTAGAATCAGGAATGTCTTTGACTAACGCTTTGGAAAAATACCCTAAAGTATTTGATACTATGTGGTTAGGCCTGGTTGAAACAGGAGAGGCAAGCGGAAATTTATCCGGAGTTTTGTCTAAACTTGCCGACTATTTGGAGATGCGTATGGAGTTTAACCGGGAAATAATAACCGCCCTTGTTTATCCAGCGATTTTATTTTTTGCTGCCAGCGGAGCGTTGTTTTTCTTTACAGTATTTATCATCCCTAAGTTTAGTGAGATATTTGAGCAGTTTAATATAACTCTTCCTGTGCTTACCCGGTTTTTGTTCAGCCTCAGCAAATTTATGCAGGCTAATATTCTTTGGGTAATCTTGACTGCTGCCGGGGCCGCTTATGCTTTAAAATGGTGGAAAAGCACGCCTGCAGGCAGAGATTTGTTAGACAGAATAAAGTTGAAAGTTCCTATGATTAAGGATTTTTCCCGGACGTCTGCTCTGGAAAAATTTGCTTCTGAGGCCTCGATTCTTTTAGAAAGCGGCGTGTCAATAATTTACACTTTGGAAGTTGTCCAAAGGAGTATAGGTAATGTTGTTTTGGAACAAATGTTAGAGCAGATTAAAGAAAAAGTCCGTGGCGGCGCATTTTTATCCGAACAATTAGCAATTACTGGGTTTTTCCCGCCGATGATACTGGAGATGATTAAGATTGGAGAAGAAGTAGGCAATTTATCCGAGATGTTTGCCAAAATCTCTCAGCATTACCAGAAGGAACTTTCAACCCGGATAAAAAGATTTGTAGCAATGTTTGAGCCGTTAATGGTTCTTTTTATGGGCGGAGTAATTGGGACAATAGTTATTTCGTTATTTATGCCTTTATTCCAGATAGCCACTGCCGGAGGGCATTGATTTATGTATTTACCCCGTTAGAGAGAATTCTCTAACGGGGTTTACTTCTTGCTGGGTGTTGAGGCGGAAAATGTCTCAAGGAGAAAAATTCAATTAAATGTTGTTTTCTGGAAAGAAATGTTGTATAATAGAATGGTAG
>WFRI01000078.1 GCA_015486615.1 Candidatus Omnitrophota bacterium
GTGTATTAACTTACCGTGTCATTGATTCTTATATGAAAAAGTTAAAATAAAAATATCTATGGCAAAAAATAACCGCAAG
Organism: Candidatus Omnitrophota bacterium; assembly: GCA_015486615.1. GTDB lineage: Bacteria > Omnitrophota > Gorgyraeia > Duberdicusellales > Duberdicusellaceae > WFRI01. The sequence goes on from WFRI01000078.1 coordinate 80, forward strand.
CTCACTACTCCTCAATCCTTAAATGCTTACATTAAAAGCATCTGCAATATTATGCGGCGTTCAGGCAGGGCCGGGGCTCTGCAGTATGTCCCGGAGCTTACCTGGATGCTTTTCTTAAGGATTTTAGATGAAAGAGAAAAGAGAGAGCAGGAACAGGCTAAGGCATTGGGCGTAGGATTTACTCCTTCTCTAAAATATCCCTACCGCTGGCAGGATTGGGCCGCGCCGGAAGGAAAGAAAAGGAAAGAACTTCGGGAAGGAGCATCGGACGAATTTATGTCCTTTATAAATGGAGAACTCATTCCTTATTTAAAAAATCTTAAAAATAAACCTGGGGCTGTATCCCGTCAGAAGGTTATTAGTGAAGTGTTTTCTTCAGTTGAGAGAACCGGCATTGATGCCGAACGCAATCTTTTGGATATACTTGATAAGATAAATGAACTTTCGGTTGAGAATGTTGACGGCACGCATATGTTTACTCTTTCTCAAGCCTATGAAGGCTTATTGCTTAATATGGGGGCAAAGAACAGTGACGGCGGGCAATTCTTTACTCCCCGCGAGATTATCCGGGTGATGATAAAGGTGATTAATCCTGAAATCGGAGAGACCGTTTATGACCCGGGATGCGGGACCGGCGGGTTTTTGGCTCAAAGTTATATCCATATGAGAGAAAAAGTAAAGACCGCCGATGATATAGAAACTCTTAAAACCAGGACTTTCTACGGCCGGGAAAAAGAAAACCTTGTCTATCCTATTGTTTTGGCAAACCTTGTTCTCCACGAGATTGATGAACCGCATATCTGGCACGGGAATACCCTTACCGGTTTTGAGGTTTATGGTGAATTGTTTCAAGATGCCCCGGCTCTTTTTGACGTTATTTTGACTAATCCTCCCTTTGGCGGTAAAGAGGGAAAAGATGCCCAAACGCATTTTGCCTACAAAACCAGAGCTACGCAGGTGCTGTTTCTTCAGCATGTGATAGACAGCCTTAAAGACGGAGGCAGATGCGGTATTGTAATGGATGAGGGTGTTTTATTCCGTATAAATGAGAAAGCCTTTGTCCAAACTAAACGAAAACTTCTTAATGAATGCAATTTATGGTGCATTGTCAGCCTTCCGCCAAAAGTCTTTGTAAATGCCGGCGCGGCCAGCAAAACAAACCTCTTATTTTTCACCAAAGGCGAGCCTACAAAAGAAATATGGTATTATGATTTATCCGATATTAATGTTACCAAAAAACAGCCTCTTACTTTACGGCACTTTGAAGAATTCTTTAAGCTATTGCCCAAACGGTCAGATAGCGGGCGTTCCTGGAAGGTATCAATAGATGAAATTCAGAAGAAAAATTACGATATAAAAGCCGTCAATCCAAACAGAAAAGTCGTTCAGGATACCCGCACCCCCGCAGAGCTAATTTCTACCATTGAATCCCAAACAAAGGAAATCTCAAAAACATTAGAGAGATTAAAAAATAAGGGTATTTAAGGAATGTCGGATAGGGAGTGTTGATACAGGTTTTAAGAAGAATGAGAGATTTATATAAAAACTATAAAGGTTTGGGAGGCATTTATGAATAAACCAGACAAACCTGCTTTAGTCGGTATCGTTCCAAGGAAGAGTCTTTGGCCGATGATTCAAAAACAGAGGTGGTATCATATTCCGGTTAAATCAGCTCCCCGCAATGTATTAGGGGCGGAATATGTGGCTTTTTATTTTCCTCCCGCTTTTGGGAAGAAACTTAAATATCAAGTAATCTATTATGCTTCAGTTTTAAATATAGATACTGTTAAAAGAATCTATCTTTTCCCTGGCGAGCCTAAACATCCCAGAAAAGATGAGGATTATTATCAACTCCATTTAGGCGAGATTAAAAAATTGCCTCATCCCATTCCCAGCAGAAGATGGAGAAGAATTGTTCATATTCCAACCAGCCTTCAAAGATTATTTACTGCTAAAGAGATAAATGATTTATATGACACCAGCCCTTTAGAAGAAAAGATGTACAGGGCATTAAAGAGAGAGGGGGTTAACCCTGAAAGACAGTGGTATGTTTACTTGGGCAATCAAACCTATTGTTTAGATTTTTGTATATTTTGTAAGAAAGCAAATATCGATTTGGAGTGCGACGGTGAAAGATACCATAATATGCCCGACGCTTATACTAAGGACCGTCTTCGCAATAATCAGCTAACTAGTTTTGGCTGGCATATTTTGAGATTTTCTAGTACAGAAATCTACAGAAATCTAAGGAATTGCATATCTACAGTTAAAAATACTATATATACCTTAAGAGGCTTAGAAGATTGGGAAAAGGAAAGGGAAGAAACATCTCTTATACGTTCGCACCGCAAAGTCCACGGCTTTCTCTAAGGCCGCGGGGTATGCAGAGTTAAATCTTTATGTCTCATGGCTGATAGTAAGAAACATCTACCAATTACGGAAACATCGGCTAATTACAAATCTCTTACGAATGGACGAATAAAACCATTAGTTATTCATAGCTTGCAGCTCTTAGTTCTTAGCTCTCACTTCTCACTTCCTACTTCATACTTCTTAGCCTGTGGCTTGCGGCTTGCGGCCTGTGGCAGCTTTGAGTTTCTCTGCCGCAAGAAACCACCTGCTAAAACTTTATACTGCTCCCCATTAACAAATAAGGCATTTTAAGTTAGAATAGGCTTATAGGGAAAGGAGGCCTATTCTATGAAAAAACGCAAATGGACAAGTAAAGAAAAAACCCGTATTGTTCTTGGTCGAATCAAAGAAATTAAAATTGACCATCCTCTTTGGGGATACCGCCGTATATGGTCATATCTCAAATACCGTCAGGATATACCTGTCAATAAAAAACATATCTACCGGCTGATGAAAGAAAACAGCCTTTTAGTTACTCCTCA
>WFRI01000079.1 GCA_015486615.1 Candidatus Omnitrophota bacterium
ATATTGATATTAATGTAAAATTATAATATATTTTAAACCTTTCTACATTTTAATTTGCCTTCTTATTGGCACCCGCCTCGGGGATAGAATGAATTTCACCCCCGAGGTGTTAAAAAAGCACGCTAGTGCTTTTTTAACGGCAGCCTGCCCCGGAGCAAAGATGGACGGGGTCATTTTGATTTTTGCACTCTGCATTTACTGGAGTCTGCGCCATTAAGAATTTTTGGTAAACTGAAAAATCCTAAATCCGCAGTAGCCCGGGATATGCCCCGCAGACCAAAAGCAAACCCGCCGATTGAAGCATATTTTATTCCGGCAGCGTTAAATCTCCCAATGGCTGCCCAATCCCGCCTCTGTCACTCATTTATTCAACTTTCGCTTTTTCCCAGAGTTTAAATGTTCTGACCATAACCGGATACCACTTGCTCATTCTGCTGAAATCGCCTTTTGTCTTCACTTTTCCCTGAGTCAAAGCCACAAAAGGGTCTATTTGGCGGTTAAATACTTTCTTAAGAATATCCGGCCGGCCAATAATAACAAATTCTGCGTTGTCGTTATACTCAACCTTTTCTATTTTGCCCTGCCGATAATAAAAACATACTGCATAGCCTGTGCCTTGATTTTTAACAGCCAAAGTAGTAGTAAGGTTGTATTTCCTGCCTAAAGACTGCGCTTGTGTATCATTGTTTACTATCTCAACCAAAGCGTTTACGTGTTCCGGCGAAAGAAGTTTATAAGTTTTGCTGGGAGAAGATTCCTGTTCGGGCCCTTGTCCCGGAGCTTTTTCTTTTTGCAGGTTTTTGGTATAAAACCCTATTTTGCACTGCTCTTCCAAAAGTTCTATTAAAGAAAACGGCTCTTTGAAATTTTCTCCAACAGATACTACTCCGTGCCTTTTCAATACAGCAATCTTGCTTGTTTCCAAGACAGAGATAACCGGCTGGATATCTGTTACTGTAGGCGTATGTTGTTCAACAACCGGAACTTTGCCTAAGTAAAACTCTGCCTCAAAAGAAAAAATGTCCAATCCGGAAAAATAATTAAAAAAAGCCGTAGTAAAAGGCGAATGAGAATGCAGAATTACCTTTGTCTCCGGAAATTTTTTGTAAATAGACAAATGCAAATCTTTTTCTGAAGTAATTTCGCCTTTCCCTTCCAAAACCCTGCCGTCTAAATCAACCAAAAGAATATCTTTATCTTCCAACTCGCCTAAATAAGTATCATGGCCGGTAATTAAAACCCTGTCTTTTTCCAGCCAGGCTGAAACGTTGCCGCTTTTAGCAGTAACAAAACCTCTCTCGTTGAGTTTCCTGCACCAGTAAATAATTTCTTTTTTTAGGCTTTCTTTGTCCATTTTTCTCCTCCGGAATAAATTCACTGATTACATTGATATCCTGAGCACTGACTGCGCTGATTTAATTTAATTCTGCTAATAGAATATCTTTATGTCTCCAAAACTTCATATTCAGCCGGCTCAACACTGCCGCGGCCTATTACCGGCCTGCCGCCTAAACTTCCTGCGTCTTTATCTTTTATTTCCTGCCAGCATATTTCCGCCTCCCGAAAAATTTTAATTGGCAGGTTATGAATTTTTGCCAGAAGCCAGACATACAAACTCCCGCTTACGCCTTTTATTATACCATTTTCTCTACGGCAAAAAAGCACAATTTCCCGGACTGCTTTTTGGTAAAAAAGATGGCCTATAGTATTATCTGTGCAATAAACTACTCTAATCCCCTGCTTTTCCAGTAAAGGCTTATTATGAATTAATCCCAATAAATAAGGCCTATTTTCGCAAATGACAACTTGTTTTGCCTGAAGCTTAAGGTATTCTACTCCCTCACCGGACACAGGCCCCCAAATTAAAACAGCATTGCTTACCTTTTTCACAATTTCAGCCCTAACTTCACCGCCTCGGTTATATACCTGCCTTCAATTATATCAAAAGCGGGGTAAAATGCCGGACAGGATATCTGCCTCTCTAAATACATAAAAACTTCCCTGCCCGGCCGCTGTTCTATTTTGACAGAAGTAATATCTATATCCAAAGGATATTGGATCAAAGCAAAAAACGGAATGTTAAAATACCTGGCCAAAACAGCCAATGCATAAGTGCCGGTTTTATTAATAATTCCGCCTCTTAAAGACGCTCTGTCAGCGCCGGTTATAACTGCATTAACTTTTCCCTCTTTCATAAGCCGGGCGGCCTGACTGTCACAGATTAAATAACAAGGGATATTTTCCCTGTTTAGTTCCCAGAAAGTAAGCCGGCTGCCCTGTAAATAAGGCCGTGTTTCGCTTACATAAAAAAACACCTCTTTATTCTTCTGCCGCAGAGCGTAATAAAGGTATATCAATTCTCCGTTTACATTGCAAATAGTAAGGATACGGCTTTTGTTTTTTAGTTTGCGGCTTAAGTATTCGGCGCGCTTTTTCCTGGCTTCGTCAAACTCAGCCGCAAAAAGTTCAATTGATTTGCGGGTGTCTTTAGTAAAAGAGTCGGCTCTGTTTAATATTCCTGCTAAACTGAAAAAGTCAAAAGTAGGCCTTTTTTCTTTGAATTTCTCAGCAAGGGTTTCAAAGGGTTTTGAGCCGGCAAACAAAAGGCAGGAATAAAAAAACAAAAAAACCTGTCCTAACGAACGGGTTTTCATTTGTTCCAAAACCCAAAGCGCCTGTTTTAAACTGCTGACTTCAATGTATTTCTCTTCAAAAGGAAGCGCTGTTTCGTCTAAAACTAATATTTTACTTCCCTTTAATCTAACAGGAAAAAGCAAAGGGCTTTTGGCTGGAAAAGGCATTATTTACAACTGGTCTATAACATTTCTATATCCGGAAAGTATATCCAGGGAAACTTTCCCGGGCCGGCCGCCTGAAATCTTGCGGGAATCCGCCTCAACCAGAGGCATAACTTCCATAAGCGAACTTGTAAGAAACGCCTCATCAGCACTGAGCAAATCGCCTAACAGGAACCTGCCTTCCTCTAACTTATACCCTTTGGCTTTTACAACTTCTATAACTTTCTGCCGGGTAATGCCGGCTAATATCCCGCAGTCCAAAGAAGGTGTAAATACAGTTTTGCCCTTTACAAAAAAAAGGTTGGTCCGGCTGCCTTCGGCCAAAAAACCTTCCTCGTTTAAAAACAGCGCTTCGTCTGCGCCTTTATCTTGGGCTAATTTCCAGGAGTATCTGCTATCTAAATAGCTAACGGGCTTAATGCCCGATAAAGGATGCTGAGAATTTCTCCTAATCGGCGAGATAATGGCTTTAACGCCTTTTTGATAATTCTCAGCCGGGTAATAATTGAAAGGCGCAGTATGAATAATACATCCTGTGCTCTTTCTTTTCTTAAACACAGTTATCCGGCAGTAAGCGTTATCTAAATTGTTTATGTCTAAAAGCCCGGTTACCTCTTTTTTAAAATCTACATCCGGCAGGGACAAGAATATTTTTTCGCAGCCTTTTTTAAGCCGGTCTATGTGCTCGTCTAAAAATGCCGGTTTCCTGCTGTAAATCCTCAAAGTTTCAAACACTCCCCAGCCGAACAAAAACCCCGGCTCTAAAATATCTTCATACACGCCAGCCTCAACGATATCTTTATTAAGGTAAAATTTCATACTCCTAAAATCTCCCTGAAGTTTTTAAACAGAATTCTTTCCCTATCCTCCTGCCTCAGGAACTCTAAACAGCTTATCTGGGAAGATATATCCTGGTTTGCCGGATAATCCGAGCCGAAAAGAACATGGGAAGGCTCAAAAAACTCAACTGCCATTTCTGCCATCTTCTTTGACCTAATGCCTGACAAATCAACATAGGCTTTTTTCATAATTGAAGAAGGCTTTGTCTTTAAATCTTTAATCATGCCTCTCTGCCTAAGCATAGCGTAAACTCCGTCAAACCTGTCTTTTAAAAAAGGAATAACTCCTCCCAATGAAGAGAATACAACTTTCAAATTCGGAAATTCTTCAAAGATTCCCTCCATCATAAAAATTCCCAAACACATAGAAACATCAAAACTGTATTCCAAAACCGGCATAAGCAAAGGGTCTTTTACCCTTTCAAAACCTATGGGATTTATTATCTGCGGGTGGATAAACACTGCAAGGCTGTATTTCTCAGCAAAACCGAAAATTCCTCCCGCCCTTTCCGCAAAAAATCTCCCCTCATAACTGGAAGGCAGGCTTATGCTCTTAAACCCGGATTCTTTTAAATCTTTGAAGACCTTCTCTTCTCCTGCCTCCTCTAAATTGACTATTGCTGAAGCCGCTATTCTGCTGTTCTCTTCCATAAGTAAACGCATCCGAGAGTTGTAGGTTTCGACTAATTTCTGCCAGCCTATTTTTTTGTGCGCATCGGTTGAAGGATAGACAATATGCACATATTCAATATCATTGTCTTCCAAAAACTTCAAAAAAGCCTGTTTGTCAGCCCATACCCCTTTAAAAAAAGAAGTATGGCCGGCTATTTCTTCCGGAATAAAATGAGTATGAAAATCGTTTACGGCCATAACTATCTCTTAACCTGCCAATATGCGACAAAAGTATTCGTAACGGTTTTGTTGCATCATAGCAAACTGGTGCTCTGGAACATGGGGCACTGGTGCTCTGCCTCTAAATCTAAACCTTGCTCTAAATCTTGCTCTCAGCCTAGGCCTTAGGGCCTTGAGATTAAAAAGCGCGTTAGCGCTTTTTAGCGGCAGTTTGCTAAATATGCTTTTCTCCCTTAACAGCGCCGGCTTCCCACTTAGTAACTCCCTGCATAACATCCTGAAAACAGAGTTTTGCCAAAGGGTCAAAGTTAGAAGTCATAATCCTTTGAACCCTGCCCGGTTTGGAATAAAACTCCCTCATACACCAGGCTCCCAGCCTGCCGTAATCTTCCATTGTCAAATAGTCCGTGTCCATTACAGGGTGTAAAAAATCCCATTTTAGAAAATCTATCTTTTTAGGATCTAACTTGCCTCTCCTTACTCTGTCCCTCCATATAGGAGAATTAGGCGCAGGAGTAACATAGCCTATCCACAATATATCCGGATCAACTGCGTCAGTAAATTCAAACCTCTGCTTAATTATCTGCTCTGTGTCATAGTCAAACCCCATCATAATATCAGCAACTATGGCTATGTCGTTAGCCCTAAGTATATCTATAGTCTTCTTAATCTGGTCAATTGTTATGCCTTTGGCTATTTTTTTCAGTTCTTCCGGCGTTGTAACCTCAATCCCAAAAACCCCCATAAAAAGCCCGGATTTTTTCATAAGCGGCAGAATCTTTTCGCAGTTTACCCAATCCACTGCTCTCCCTAAAGAGACCCATTTTATCGGATTGCTGGACTCAAGTTTTAATCTGCAAAATTTTTCTACTCTCTTAGGAGTAACATTAAAATTGTCATCCTGAATAACCACGACTTTAATCCCGTATTTATTGTGCAAAATATCCAATTCTTCAATAACCCTTTCCGGTGATTTTGCCCTCCACTTTAAGAAATCATTAGGGCTTCGAGGGTCGTACTGGTCCCATTCGTAACAAAAAGTGCAGGCAGAAGGACAACCCCGGGAGGTTACCATCTCTACAAACGGCTTCCAATGAGTATGGCCTACATATTTGTCCATAGGAAACAAATCATAAGCCGGAAGCGGCAGGCTGTCTAAATCTTGATTTAACTGCCTGTGTGGAGAAAGCACAGCTTTGCCGTTTTCGTCCCTATAGGCAATTCCGGGGATGTCTTTAACGCTTTTTCCTTTGTCCAAAGCCTCTATTAAATCCCCAAAAGCACCTTCCTCGGCAATAATTACATAATCTATAAACGGGTATTCGTTTAAAGTATAATCGGGCATAGAAGAAAACCATAGCCCCCCGAAAATAATAATGGTTTTGGGCAGAATCTGTTTTATCCTTTTTGCGGATTCTAAAAAGTAATGAATAATTGCAAACCCGCCGTAAGAATGAAGCATATCTCCGATAACTACAACATCCGGGTTATTCTCTTTGATTTTCTCAATCATCTCGTCCATATCAATTTCCCATGCCCGGCAGTCCAAAACAGAAATATCTGAATATCCCCGGGTTTCCCTTATATAAGCCCCCCACTGGGCATACAATTGGTTAGGAGCAACATGTTTGCCATGGGTAGCCCATGCTCCTACTTTTGGCATAACAAACTGAATTTTCATCTTCTCCTCCTTCTTCTGGGTTTACTTATTACTGTTATTTATCCGGATGCTCCTGCTTAAATGGAATAACCGGTTTTTTCCACGGCGTCCTTTGGTTAATAACTGCCAGTTCCAAAGGACAGACATTAGCCGGCTGTTTCAAAGCAAAAACAACTGCATCAGCAGCGGTTTCAGGCTGCATAAGCCTGCCCTGCTCTTTGGAAACATCTCTAAGCCGGCCGGTTAAAGGAGTCTGCGTAACTCCCGGGAAAATAGAAGTAACTTTTAAACCAAAATCCCGCATTTCCCAAAAAAGCCCTTTGGCAAAGGAACGCAAAGCCACTTTCAAAGAGGTATAAACAATAAAATTGCGCGGGGGCGGGTCAACCATAACCGAGCCGCTGGTAATATTTACTATGTGCCCAAAGTTCTGCTCTTTCATAATTTCTGCTGTTAACCGGCTAAGCATCACATAACTGTAATAATTAGTATACATCACTTTTTCTATGTCCTCTTTCGGCTGCTGCCAAAAAGGATATTGGCTGGATACTCCTGCCCCGTTTATAAGAATATCTACTTTGCCAAATCTTTCTTGTGCGGTTTTTACTAAATTCTCCAAATCAGCAAGTTTAGTCACGTCGCATTTTACAGTCTCAATCCGCACGCCGGAAAATTCTGCCTTTAATTCTTCCATCTTCTCAACCCTTCTGGCACCCAAAACCATATTTATGCCTTCGGCTGCAAGTTTTTCTACAACAGCCCTGCCAATTCCGCCGGTAGCCCCGGTTACAATTGCAGTTTTTCCTTTAAGCGGCATTCTCAACCCCCTTTCTTTCCAAAAGAATAACAAGCCCTAAAATAAGAATCCCTGCAAAGCAAAACAAGTATTTAAAGCCGACAAGGCTTATAATCCTGCCCCCAAAAAATGCTCCCAGGCCTCCTGAGAAAAAACGCAGAGCGCTGTTTAAACTGGAAGCGTCCCTTAAAAATTTATCCGGAAGGTGCGTCAAAACACTGGAAAGCCCCACATGGGTAAGAGCCCAGCCAAAACCCCAAAGCAAAACTGCCAAAAATATCTCAGCATTCAGATTCTTATAAAACAAGATCAAAACTCCCAAAAAACTTATCATCAGGAAAAACCCTATTTCCACTACTTTAGAAATCCCGATTTTTGTGCAAAGAACGCCTCCTGCACTTTCCGCCGCGATTGCGCTCAAACTGGCCATAGTCAAAGCCGAGCTGACCTTAAACTGACTAAAATGATATTCCTGTGCCATAAACACAGCCAGCCATTGCTGAATGCTGTGGTAGATAAAACTTCCGGCTGTAATAAAAGCAAAGAGCCTAAAAACTGTTCTATCTTTTAAAGTAGATACATAACTTACGGTTAAATTCTGACGCCGATAATCCATGCGTAAAGAAAAAACAATCCAAAAGCAGGCTATTCCGGCTAAAACTGCTGGGATAAAATATATAATCCGCCAGAACAGAATCCCGCTTAGGAACAAACCAGCCAAAGAAGAAAAAAAACTCAGAGAGAATAAAATCCCGATATATTTCGATTTCTTCCCGGCTGGGACTTCCTTGCCGACAATAATTAAACTCAAAGGCACAAAACTGGAAGCGAACACACCCATCAAAAACCTAAAAGCAAACGCCGCATAAATAGACCAGCAAAAGCTCATTCCCAATGCTGCCAGAGAAAACATAGCCATATTAAAAGCAAAAAGGCGGCTAATTTTAAACTTATGGGTCAGAGGCGACCATAACAGGGCAAAAAACCCGTAAGGAAGCATATACATCCAGATAAGCCTTCCCGCGGAAACAGGGGCAACTCCAAAATACCCGGCAATAGCCGGCACTAAAGCAGTAGTAGCCGCAACGCTGAATGACAAAGTAATAAAGGCTGTTATTAAAACAGCCAGAACTTTTTTATTCATTAAATATCTCTTTCTATTATCTCCTTAAATCTTTCTAAATTCTCCTGAGAATGCTTGTTTATCAAATCTTCTACCTGTTGGTCGGTAAATTTTGCGTTCTTGTTCATCTTAAAATCCTGTATCCAGGTCATTTCAACTCCGTCTTCAACTTTCCGGTAAAGCCAGATAATTTTCATATATTCAAAAGGGAACATCGGCTCGAGGCGGCTGGCATAAGCAAACTTGTCTTCTCTAAACAGCAGGCGGTAAGACTTCCAGGAACTGCCGTTTTTATGCGTTAACTTAAATACGAGTCTATTCCCGCTTTGTTCTAAAACTTCGGACTCTGTATATTCCTCAAAGAATTCTTTCCAGCGGGAAATGTCATTGCTTAAATCAAAAACTTTCCCGTAATCAGCATTAATAACTATTGAATTTACTGTATGAGCCATAATACCTCCGTTTTTCTGAAAACTGCCGGGGAACAGGCATTTATTCCAGCTCTGCCGCTACTCTTGCCCAAGCCGCTCCTGTTTGTTTTATTTTCACTGGCAGGCAGTGGACTTTAAATCCGGAATCCGGCAGACTGCCTAAATTTGCCAGCCTTTCTATATGGATAAACTCACGTTTGCGGCCGTAAAAATGCGCAGGGTATAATTTAGCAGGGTCTTTTGTTTCCATAAATTCTTTTATCATAAACTTATACGGCCTGTCTATACTCATTGTATCTACACCGAAAATCTTCACGCCGGAATCCAAAAGAAAATCTATGCTGCTTGTGTCTATTGCCGGATAATTGGTAAAATACTGCGGCCTGCCGAAAAATTTGTCCGCGCCTGTATAAAATAAAACTATATTCAACGGCCTGAGGACATAACCTATTCTCTCAAGCGCCTGCTTTACTTCCCGGGCAGTGATAACCTCTCCTGCCTGCTTGTTAGTAAAATCCAGCCTTACACCGTTCTGAATACACCACTCTAAAGGAATCTCTTCTGCTGTCTTAGACTGTCTGCCTTCGGACTTGCTCCCGTAATGAAAAGAATAATCCAAATGCGTGCCAATATGCACCGAGGCATGCACTGTCTCCAAAGACAAAAATTCTCCGTCGGGCAAATCTTCCTTCCGCACTATTCTTTTGCCAAGAACATAGGCTAATCTATCCTTTAATGTCCGGGAAAGCAAAACCCGGTTAAACTTTTCTACGCCAGCCTTATGAGAAACCCTCTCAATCTCAACCTTATGGACTTCAAAAGCCTCATCATCTATAGGCAGGCTTAAATCTACTATCTTCATATTAGTCCCTTTTTCTGCTCAATCCTGGATACTATCTCCAAAGGCGTAAAATCTTTTGTGATTTCATTCGGCTCAAACTTTACCCCGAACTGCTTTCCTAAAGCCACTGCCAACTCTACCATCTCTGTAGAATCAACCCCGATAGATACCGAAAGTTTCTCATTCTCTTTCAACTCTGCTTCTGTAACATCCAAAGTCTTGCAGATAAGTTTAATAACTTCTTCTTTTAATCCCATAAACACCTCCTTAGCGCCACTTTGCCTTACGGCAAAGGTCTTGTGGTTATTGCTTTATTACCAAATATCAAAAATCAAAATTGTAATATATTTTAAATCTTGATTTACTCTCTTGCCACCATCCATCTCGGGGGTGGAAAGAATTTCACCCTCGAGGTGTAAAAAACACGCCAGCATTTTTTTATAAGAATTTTTAGGCGTCAGCACGTTCTACTGCCAAAACAACATTTATCCCGCCCCGGCCCCGGGCAATAATTAACGCTCTGTTTATCTCCCTTTCCACAGGTTTATTGGGCGTATAGTCCAAATCGCAATAAGGGTCCGGCATTTGGTAGTTTATAGTCGGAATAACCAAATTATTCTGCATAGACATAAGCGTAATTACCAAATCTAAAGCAGTTTGCGCACCTAACATATTGCCAAAAATACTTTTGGGCGCGCTTAAAGAAATATTTTTTAGAGCCCCGCCAAAGACATTTTTCAAAGCCTGTGTCTCCAGATAATCCCCAAGAACTGTCCCTTCTGCGTCCAAACAAATATAATCTACATCCTCCAACTGCCAGCCAGCATCTTTCAAACATTCTCTCAAAGCGTATTCTAAATTGGCAGTATCCGGATTAGGACGCATATAGTGGTAACCGTCAGAAGAAAAGCCGGCTCCTTTCAAAAAGCCATAAACAGAAGCCGCTCGTTTATATGCCTGGGATTCTTTTTCCATCACCACTATTCCTGAACCTTCGGCTAAAACAAACCCGTCGCGGTTTAAATCGTAAGGTTTATATGCCCTCTCTGCTGAAGTGTTGTTTTTAGACAGCATACCGCTGGTATTAGCGCATAAGAGTGCATATGGGGTAATCGGTGCTTCCATCCCTCCAGCCAGGACATAATCGTTCTTAGACTGCTGAATAATTTTACCTGCATACCAAATAGCCAAAGCAGAAGATGCTCTGTCTGCTACCACGGTTTTGCTGTAGCCTTTAAATCCGTAATAAATTGTTGTCTGGCCCTGCGGCGCAGCAGGAAACCACGCAGAGGCCATATATGGAGATATGCCTTCCCTGCCTTCAATATACATATCCCTCAACTCTGTCTCAGCAAACAGCCAGCCGCCTAAAGCGTTTCCCATAAACACTCCTACCCGGGTTTTGTCTATATTTTCCAGGTCCATATTGCTGTCTTCTATTGCCTGCTGGCTGGCTACCAAAGCCATATGGGAAAATACATCTATTTTTTTTATCAGCCTCCCTGACAAATGAGTGTAATGGTCAAGTTCATGAACTTGACCGGCTATATGAGAAGGGTATTTGGAAGCATCAAATCTTTTAACAGGTTCAACAAAAGATTTCGCCCGTTTTAGATTCGCCCAGAAAGTCTCTTTTTTCAACCCGCAAGGGGCAACAACCCCAACTCCTGTAATTGCAACTCTATCTTCTCCTGCCATAATGCTTCTCCTTTACTTTTCCCATTTTTTAAATACCATTGCTGAATGTATTCCGGAAAACCCGCTGCTGGTTTTTAAAATGTATTTAGGCATATGCCGGCGTTTCTCATTCGGAATGTAATCCAAATCACACTTAGGGTCAGGTTCTTCCTGATTAATGGTCGGCGGAAGCCAGCCTTTTTCAAAAATCATACAGCATAAAACGCTCTCCACAGCATTAGCCGCAGCCAAAGGATGGCCAATCATAGACTTTATAGAGCTAATAGGAATTTCATAGGCGTGGCTGCCGAAAACCCCCTTGTAAGCACTGGTCTCAAACACATCGTTCTGCCGGGTAGAAGAACCGTGGGCATTAATATAGCCTATATCTTCTTTTCTTATACCCGCGTCTTTTATCGCTTCTTCTATACACCTTTCCATTGCCTCGCCGTCTTCAGGCAAATCAGTCATATGAAAAGCATTGCAGGTAGTGCCGTAGCCTAAAACCTCCGCGTAAATATGCGCACCTCTTTTTTTAGCATGCTCTAAATCTTCCAAAATTAAAACCGCGCCTGCCTCAGAAATAACAAACCCGTTTCTCTTATTATCGAAAGGCCGGCTGGCTTTGTGAGGCTCGTCATTATTCTTTGCCAAAACATTAACTACGTCAAACGCCCCAAAAGTAATCGGTGTAACCGGCGCCTCAGATGCTCCGGTAAGCACAACATCCTGCCGGCCTTCTTTTATAAGTTCAAAAGCAAATCCCAAAGAATCTGTGCCGGCAGTACACCCTGTAGAAAGAGTGCAATTTATACCCTGAGTTCCGTATTCTCCGCTTATTTCTGCACTGGGAGTGTTAAACATTGAGGCATCATACAGGTAAGGCCTTCCTTTCGCCGGGTCAATAGGCTTTTTGCCCCAGTCAGTAACTAAAAGAAATTCTTCTTCCATAAATCTTGTCCCGCAAATAGCATTAGCAAGGACAACGCCTGTTCTACGTGAAGACAAAACATTTTTATCTAACCGCGCGTCTTCAACCGCCTGCTTTGCCGCAGCCAGGCCAAACTGCACATACCTGTCCATACGCCAATGCTCCTTAATGCCGAACTTCAGAGGATCAAACTTTAAATCCTGACAGGCAATTTGAGAAACAAACAGACTTACGTCAAAATTCTCAACTCTTTCTATAAACGGCCTGCCTTCTATCAAATTTTCGTAAAAAGTATTTTTATCTTCTCCGGCAGCACAAATAACGCCAACCCCTGTAATTACCACCCGCCTATTCACCCTTTGCCTCCTTACTCTCTTTAAGCCTTACCTTAAATTTTAAGTTCCCGTGGTCCGGGCAGGCAATCCCTGTTTTACATAAAGGATCCTGCTCAAAAGGAAACTTTGCCCCGAAATTAAGGGCAAACAAAACCGGGAATAAAACACTGTAAGCGGCGCCGCAGAAACCTGCAGGCGTGCTTAAGCCTTTAACCGTAAACTTATCGCCTTTCTTGTATTCATAAAAACATTTCCCTGTTACTTCCTCTACTTCTATCTCCATTTCTTTAGGAGAAGGCCCTGGCGGAATTCCCCTGCGGGGTTTAACCTCAATTTTCATATCATCGTTTAAAACTTCAATTTTAAAAGTAATAATGCCATTATCAGGACAGGTCGTAATAATAGAGCGCATATTTTCCATAAACTTAAATTCTGCGCCAAAAGTCAAAGCATACATACAGGGGAAAGCACACTGGACAGCCCCCGCACAAAAGTGTTTCGGCGGATGAGTAAAATCGTCCAAAATAAACTCGTCACCGACTTCATAATTATGATAGCAGTTGCCTTCCCTTTTTAAAACCGTAAACTTAAACTTGGGAAGTTTTATCCCCGGCCTCCTTCTGCTTCTCTGCTCAGGCATATCTTCTCTCCTTTCAACATTGGTTTAACTAATCCCAAACGCTTTCAGCAATTCTTCTCTGGCGAAAAATTTGCCCCCTGTTTCCACTTTATGCACCATATCCGTTATTTTTTTATTTAAAGGCGCCGGCAGATTATTTTCTTCTGCCAAACGTACTATCTCGCCGTTTATATAATCTATCTCCGAAGGTCTGCCCCTCTTTATGCTCTGAAGGATTGAGCCATATAAAGGTTCTTTGCTCAAAGATGCCATTACTTGGGAAAAAATACCAGCCGCCGCATCCACAGGCATACTAACCAAACTCTCTACTCTGCTTACAGGATATCCCGGCAGATCTTTAAGTTTCACCCCGCTTTTATCAACAATCTCGTAAGCTTCCTCATTTAACATAACCGCCAGCCTTGCCAGCCTTAAATCAGAAAAAGCATCCTGCATAGAAACTCCTAAAACTGCGGGTATACAGTTGTTCAAATTGACAAAAACCTTTAAATATTTAGGCCCTTTTATACTCTCTTCAACCACAACGTCAAAACTCTTAGCCAACAAATCTTTTACAGCCGGTAAAATACCCACATTCTTTTCAAAGATACTGCCTAAAACTACCGGGCCCTGAAAATTATAAGTTACAGTGTTCGGCGGGGAAAAAGTAGCGCCAAACAATACAATTCCGGTAATAATTTTCTCTTCAGGGATAAATTTACTCACTATATAATCAGCCCGGATTCCGTTTTCAGTTGTAAGAATATAGGCATCTTTTAAATATTCTTTGTTCCGCGAAAGAGCCTCTTCTATATCATTTATTTTAACTGCAAGTATAACCAAATCAGGTTTTTCTCTCAATGCTGTGCCGGATTTAACTGAAACATCGAATTCTTCAATCCCCCTAATCTTAAGCCCCTGCTCAAATAAAGGCTCTTTCTGATAATCCCTGACAACGCCAAAAACATCCCCGGCCTGACGGCAAAGCTTACCTAAAAATATACTGCCGATTGCCCCGCAGCCAATAACTGCAATCTTCATTTCTCCTCTATATGTTTCTTCAAAGCCTTTAATACCCGGGTTATGCTTTTCTTATGCAGTTTTCTAAACACCAGATCCCACAATACCCCGAACAAAAGATTGGAAATAGGGCAGAAAAAATTATAACATACTTTTCTGCCTCCTTCAAAATCTATAAAGACTTCCTCATACCCGCCCTTAAATACCCCATCTAAAAAGACCCGTTTTAAATATTTGCGTTCTGTATCAATCACTGATTCCCGGACCTTCCAGCGCGGGCCTAAAACAAATTTTGCCCTTTGCAGGTATAAAGCATTTTTGCCGGGCCGGCCGGATATCCTTTTAATTTCCATAGGCAGTTTATCCGGCCACCAGGAAGATTCCGCCCAGGTTATTATTTCCTCAAAAACCTGCGTTTCTGAAACCGCAGGGTTGACAAAAACTTTTTGCAAAATATTATCCTGCTTCATCTATATACTGCTCATATTCTATACCTAATTTTGCCATAAGTTTCTTCATCATTTCCAGAAAAGCCGGCGGTACTTCTTTAAAAAACGCCTTTATGCAATGCTCTGTCAAGACTTCCTGCCGGCTGGAGTTTCTTGCCAGATCCTCTGCTGTATTTTTTACCAGCTGCCGGGCAATCGTCCGGTGAAACTGCGGCAGATTACTTATAACTTTATCAAAAACACTTTTTGCTTCCTGCGACCATTTTACTTCCATATTCCCCCCTTAGCGCCACTTTGCCTAAAGACAAAGGTTTTGTGGTTATTGCTTTATTACCAATACGCCTTCTTACCGGCACCCACCTCGGGAGTGTAAGTTTTTTTACACTCCCGAGGTGTATAACGTAGAGATAACAACCTACTAACTTACTAACCTAAAAAGCGCGCCAGCGTTTTTAGGTGTAGTCTTCCAGCAAATCGAAAGCCGCATCTATCATTTTCAGCTCCGCACTAAAAAACCTGTAATCAGCAAAGCCCAGTTCCCCGGTTATTAAATTGTCTGAAACCGTAAGTACTACTGCAGATTTTTTCTTATAAAGGTTTGCCAGGGTTATAAACGGCGAAGTAACCATATCAACAGCAACGGCTCCTTTTTCAATGTAAGAATTAACTATTTCCTTTGTCTCACGAAAAATAGCATCAGTAGTCCAAACTCCGCCTTTGTGAACTCGGCCTTTAGAAGAAAAAACTTCTGCTAATTTTTCCGTCAAGCCTCCGCTAACTTTTGCCTCAAAACTTTCGTCAACATAATATTTGGTAGCACCGTCGCCTCTTATTATTTTATCTGCAACAACATAATCGCCGATATTTATATCTTCCCGCAAGGCCCCGCAAGAACCCAAACGGACAAAAGTATCTATACCGCCTGCACAGAGCATCTCGGTAACAAAAGCTGAGTCCGGAGCGTAAAAACCTCCGTTGCCCACAGTTATTTTTCTGCCTTTATATTCTCCGGTCCAGAAAGTATAGTTTAGGAAAGTAAAGTTCTTAACCGGATTCTCTAATTTCTTTAAGCACATCTGAGCCCTGTGTATTTGCCCGCTGACCAAAGCAGTTTTACCAAAATCTCCCGGCCTAAACTGCAAAGATTCCAACAATGCCTGAGGGCTTATATGAATATCCCTTTTCATCATAATAGAACTCCTTTCTCTATCCTAAAACCTGCCGCCTGCCTGCTAAAGCAATCTTGTCCACCTTGCCCACTCTGTTTTTAGGCAAATCCTGAACAAATTCTATCTCGTGGGGAAGTTTAAAATGTGCCAGGTGACGTCTTAAAAAATCTTTCAATTCCCCTTCGTTTAAAGTCTCGCCATCCTTGCCCACTACAAATGCCTTAGGCACTTCACCCCTTAATTTATCCGGAACTCCGATTACTGCAGATTCCTTTACTTTAGGATAAAGCATAATTTTTTCCTCTATCTCACCGGAAAAAACAATCTCGCCGGCAACTTTTATTATATCTTTTTTCCTGCCCACTATATAAAACAAGCCTTCCGCATTACAATAAGCAATATCGCCGGTTTTCAGCCAGCCGTCCGAAGTAAAAACCTGCCGGGTAAGTCCGGGCTCGTTATAATAACCCTGCATTATTCCCGAACCTTTTACCAACAACTCCCCAGGCCGGCCGGAACGGGTTTCTTTACCTTGGGAATCTACTATCTTTGCCTGGGTAGAAGGCGGGAATTTACCCACGCTTTTAATATCGTCAAATTCTAAAGGCAAAACACAGCTCGGCGCTGAAGTCTCAGTCATTCCCCAGCCGTTAAGCAGATAAGCATTCGGGCAAAGTTTGTGGAACTTTTCAAGAAGCCGTGTCGAAGAAGGCGCCCCAAAAATAATCACATACCGCAAAGACGGCAAATTAAACTTTGCATAACCTTTCAAAGAAAGAATAGCCACATACATAGAAGGCACAAGCCACATCCAGGAAATTCTATGTCTATTTATCGCCTGCAACACTTCTAAAGGCCTAAATCTATGCATAAGCACTAATGTCTGGCCGTAATAAGCCATAAAAAATATATAATCCAGACCGCCGATATGGGAAAAAGGGACCCCTGGGCAAAGGAGTATGTCTCTATCCGACAAAGGCAGAAAATATTCGGCAGTTCTGACAGGATTATCCAAATTGGCATAAGAGAGCATAACTCCCTTGGGATGGCCGGTTGAACCGGAAGTATAAAATATCCCGGCTAACCTATTTTCGGAATAATCCTGTTTGGGAAAATCCCCTGACCGGCCCTGCCATATATCTTCAAAAGAAACAAAACCTTCTTTTTTTCGGGGGCTGTCAACAACTATTTCTTTTAAGCCGGGGCATTTATCTTTAACCGCATAGTAATCTATAGTATGCCTGCTGCAGGCGAATAAAAACTCTGCCTGGCTGTGGTTAATAAATCTGATAACTTCCTCTTCTGTAAGCATAAAATCCAAAGGCACAACTGTTTTCTGCAAACTGAAAATTCCCAAAAACGCGCAAACAGATTTTAAAGAATTGGGCATAAAAACAGCAACTTTGCCCTGAGAAGAAATCCCGGCAGACAGCAAAAACCCTGCAATTTTCAAAGAACGTTCCTTCAAAGAAGAAAAATCAATACTTTCTTCTTTAAAAACCACTGCTGTTTTGTTAGAATATTGCCGGCTGTTTTTTTCTAAAAGTTTCCTAAAATCCATAATTGGGAA
>WFRI01000080.1 GCA_015486615.1 Candidatus Omnitrophota bacterium
CAGTCTGAGAATTGGAAGCCGCAGATATATAATTCGGGATTAAAATATTTCTGCTCATATTTTTTCTATAACTCTTAACTTTGCCGAACGTGCCCGGCTGTTAGCCTTTATTTCTGCCGAAGCCGGCTGCAGCGGCTTAGAAGTAAGCAGTCTAAAACCTCCTTTACGTTTTGCCGCCAAGAATTCCTGTTTTACAATTCTATCCTCTAAAGAGTGAAAAGAAACAACGCATATCCTGCCCTGAGAAGACAGCAGGCCTAAGGATTTCTTAAGGCTTTCTCTTAAAGAATCCAGCTCGCCGTTTACAGCAATTCTTAAAGCCTGAAAAGAACGGGCAACCGAATGTGTCCCTTTATGCCGGACGCCTGCCGGCAAAGCATTAGTAATAACTTCTGCCAGCCGGCAGGTGGTAGAAATAACCCCGCTTCTGCGAGCCTCTGCTATTCTATGGGCAATTCTTTTATAAAACCTTTCCTGGCCAAACTCTTTAAAAATATAAGAAAGTTCCTTTTCGCTTAAATTATTAACCAAATCATAAGCAGACAAAGAAGAATACCTGTCCATACGCATATCCAAAGGCCCGTCTTTTAAAAAACTAAAGCCTCTTTCCGCAAAGGCAAGCTGGTATAAAGAAATCCCTAAGTCGTAGATGAATACATCGGGATTATAAATACCGGCTTTTTCCAATATCCGGCCGATATTCTTAAAATCATCATGAATAAAACTAACTTTGTCTGCAAACCCAGCCAGCCTGTCCCGGGCTATTCTTAAAGATTCCTCATCTTTGTCAATACCGATATACCTGCCGGTAAATCCCGCCTCCATAAAAGACTGGGCATAACCGCCCAGCCCTAAAGTGCAATCTATAATCACCTTCGGCTTATTAGCCAGGCAAAACTCCAAGGCCTCCTGCACCATAACCGGCGTATGGTAATTATTCCAGTCTCCATATTCAAATCTCACTAAATCCGGCATTGAGAAATTCTGCCTCATATAAACTTTGCGGTCCTCAAATACCCGGGTCTTCATTTTGTATTTTTAACCTCGTTTTATACTCAAAACATTGCAGACTACTCAAAAATATCTTCAGCAATTTCTTCAAACTTTTGTTTATTCTCCCGGTAGAACTTCTGCCATTTCTGCCGGTCCCAAATCTCAATGCGGTCGGCAACTCCAGCAATAACTATTTCCTTCTTTATGCCGGCAAATTCCTTAAGACTGTTAGGCAGTAAAATCCTTCCCTGGGGGTCCACATTAACTTCGTAGGCCCCGCTAAAATAAAGCCGGTTAAAAAACCGGCTCTGCTTTTTAGTAAAAGATAAATTTTTAAATTTCTCTTCCATCTCTTTCCACTCTCGGGAAGCCAGCATAAATATACATTCCTCCAAACCCCGGGTAAGAAAAAAAGTGTCGATTTTATATTGTTTTATGCGGTGTCTGAATTTTGCAGGAAGAATAAATCTGTCTTTATCGTCTAAACTATGAGAGTATTCACCATACCACATTCCACTTTGCTCCACTTTATACCATAACCTTACTATATTACCAAAAAACAGCCTGTCAAGCATTTTTTGCTTTCCCAATATTATTTTCCTATAAGTCGTGCCTGAAAGAAATACGAAGCACTAAATACTGTGGCGGGAGAAGTATTCGCAGGCTTTATTTATATCCTTAGAAACGTTTCTCTTAAGATCTTCTATGCTCTTAAATTTCCTTTCCGGCCGGGCTTTTTCTAAGAAAATTACTTTTAATTCCCTGCTGTAAATATTTCTGCCAAAATCTAAAATATGCACTTCTAACTTTTTATTTTCAGCCCGGGGAATAACAGTAGGGCAAAAACCCACATTAGATACTCCTTTATATATTCTGCCGGCATACTCAATCCCGGTGAAGAATACCCCGGCATCAGGAAGAATTTTACTGTCATAATCTATATTGGCAGTGGGAAAACCCAATACCTTGCCGGCAAACCCTCTTCCTCTAATAACTTTGCCGCAGATAGAATAATTCCGGCCAATAAATTTATTTGCTTTTTTAAAATCGCCGTTTTTTATTAAACTTCGGATAAAAGAACTGGAAACTTTCCTGCCCTGTTTTTTAAAATGTTTTATCAATTTAACCCGCAGGCCGTAATTTTTAAATCTATTGTTCAAAACAGCAGCGGTAATATCCCTCTTATACCCCAAAGCAAAATCCCCGCCGGCGATTAAAAACTTAACATCAAAAAATCTGCTTATGTAATCAAAAAAATCCCTGCCAGGCCGCAAGTAGATTTTCTTGTTAAATTTAACCACCCACAGAAAATCCACACCTTGGTTCCGGATTAATTTCTGCCTTTCCAAATCTGTGGTAATATAGCCTGAGAAATTCTTCCTGAGCACTATATCCGGATGGGGAGAGAAAGTTATAACTAAAGTTTTTAAATTATTCTTACGCGCAGTTTCTGCCAATTGCCTAAAAATGCGCATATGGCCTAAATGCACGCCGTCAAAAACCCCAATGGCAGCGGCAACTTTTATTCTTCTGGACAATTTAGGCGGGCTGGAAAAAACTTTCATTTAATCAAAGGAATATAATTTACCCATGGTTAGAATCAAAGCCTGCCCCGGTTATTTTATCAGGGAAGGCCGCAGTTTCACAGCGCGAATGTATAAATCCGGGTCCTGAATTTTATCTTCAGTTATATCTTCTAAATTTATACACTGGTCAATAGTTATCCCTCCTACAGCAGTCCGCTTTATATTTTCTATACAGGCGCCGCACTTTAACTCTTCTCCAATATCTTCGGCTATCTTCCTGACGTAAGTCCCTTTAGAACAATGCAGATTAAAATCTACAAAGGGAAGCCGGATACTTTCTATTTTTAAACTGTAAATGTATATCCGGCGGGGGGTAACCTTAACCGTTTTGCCGCTACGGGCCAATTCATACAGCCTCCTGCCTTTATACCTTAAAGCACTAAACATCGGCGGGGATTGAAACATCTCGCCTTCAAATCCGGCAAAAACTTTTTTAATTTCGCCCGGGCTCAAGCCCTTATAATCTTTCTCAGCAACTATACTGCCTTCAATATCTCCGGTAGAAGTAAAAACCCCCAGCCTTAGAGTGGCAGAATATTTTTTGTCAACACTGGAAAATTCAGCAAAAAGTTTTGTCGCCCTGCCTACAAGGATAACGAGCACCCCGGTTGCCAAAGGGTCTAATGTTCCGGTATGCCCTACTCTTCTTACGCCTAATTTACGCCGCACAACATCCACCACATCATGCGAAGTTATGCCTTTAGGTTTGTTTACAAGTATTATTCCGTCTTTAACCACGATAAAATTCTTTTTTAAATAAATCCAGCAATCTCTTTCTAACATTCAAAACACTGTCATTAACAACAGCGCCGGCGGAATTTTTATGGCCTCCGCCGCCAAGCGCAGAAGCAATTTTGTTAACATCAACTCTTTTCCTGGACCTAAAATTTATTTTTACCCTGCCATTATCTAACGGCCTGAGTAAAATAAAAATTTCTGCCTCTTTAGAATTTCTTAAAACCGAAAGCAGAAAATCCGTCATATCTCCGGATTCAATCTTTAATCCTAAAGGACATTGAGCCACAATAAGCCTGTTTTTAAAATAAGATTCAGCCCGGGAAATTACCTTCGTCAAAGAAACAATGTCTCTAAAGGCGAAAGCATTATATACTTCGCCATAAACATAGTTAGGAGAAACTCCGCAGCCAACCAAATCCGCCGCTGCCTCATAAGCCGAAGCAGAAGCATTGGAGTAAGAGAAAAAACCTGTATCTGTGGCTATTCCTGTATAAATACATAAAGCAGAGTTATAATCAATTTTCTTAAAAAACTTTTTATACAAATAATACACCATTTCCGCCGCTGAAGATGACCTGCTTGAGACCCAGTTAACACTGCCAAAATGATTGTTGCTTATATGGTGGTCTATATTTACTGTAATCTCAGATTGTTTTACCAATTCGGCGGCTTTGCCGGCTCTTTGACTATTGGCACAGTCTAAAAACACCCCTACATCAAAGTTCTGTTTTAAATGCAAAGGCCTTTTTATCTTGTCTGTCCCGGGCAAAAATCTATAATTAACCGGCACAGGATCTTCATCAACAACAACAGCCTTTTTTTTAAGCCTTTGCAATAGAAACATCAGCGCCAGTTCTGACCCCAAGGCGTCGCCCTCTAAGTTTTTATGAGAAGTCAAGATAAAACTTTTGTTATCCCTGATTACCCTGACTATTTTTTCCAGAGGCATTTTTTAAATCCTCAATCTTCTTGTAAATATTTACACTGTATTCTATGGAATCGTCAAAAATGAATTTAATCTCAGGCAGATATTTAAGCCTTATCCTTTCTGCCAAGGACCTTCTGATGAATTTATTCATAGACAAAAGTGTTTCTTCTACCTTATGCCTCTCAGCGCCGAATATACTGTAAAAAACTTTAGACACGCTCAAATCCCTGGCAGTCTCAACCTTTACTATGCTGACAAAACCTATATTAGGGTCGTCTAATTCCCTCTGAATAATATAGGTTATCTCTTTCTTAATCTGGCTGTTTACTTTATCAATCCTTGACATAAAGTTGTTAAAAATTTAGTTATATGTTAAAGGATATCTTTCGGGGTTATTTAAAATTTCTATAGTTAAATCAACATCTAAATCAGGCCAGTAGAGATGGCGATTGTGGAATAATTTTACATTGATAATAGATGATATTTTGGCATCTTTAAACCAAGGGTATTTGTCGAAAGGGAGAAAATATTCCTTTCCTGCTAATAGGGGCCAAAACCCGCGTTCAGAAATATTAGCAATTTCTGCCTTTGAGATGTTTTTCCCATTCTTTAAGGATTTCATTTTCATGCTTCTCCACTGTTTTTCTGTAAAAAATTTAATTGTTTTTTGAGAATCCCAAGTAATTTGCTAATGAAATAATAAGTTCCAGCCAAAATCCCACTTCTCCATCTGGTGAAATGACATATATGTGAATTCTATCCTCTTCTTTGGAGAAAAATGAAATCTATAATTACCTTATCTAAAATACCGTTGGCTTATAGCAATTAAATTATATCATACTTTTTTAATTTTTCATTATTTCTAACACAAAAATCAGCAGTGGTAAGCGAAGCCCAAAAGACATAGTCGAACCATTCGCTGAATTGGGTTGTTATAATTCTTTATCTCTGTTCCACTACACAATAAAATACATAATAAGAGGCTGCCGCCCGATTACAGTGATAAAAAACCTAATGTTTTTAATCTTTTTTTTGCGTATAACCGGATTTTAGAATTAGGAATCTTATCAATCCACATTTTTACTTTTTTAAAACTGAATTGTGCAGGGAAAGAAAGCTCAGGGAAATAGCTAAACTGCTTCTTCTTCCTCGCCGATAAATATAAACAATCAACAAATGCTTTTTCCGGCTCAGCGATCAAAAACTCTCCCTTTTCCTTATACCAATTAAAACCAGTAAAGAACAAAGGAGATATCTGATGGACATAGAAAGCTCCTAACTTTGTTTTAATCATCTTTGTATGGGCCGTAGAAGCCAAGGTAACTATTTGAGGGATCTGTTCAATTATTCCGTAAAGATGTAAGGCGCTGAGAAAAGAAACATAAGCGCGGCTTTGAGTAAATAAGAAAGGGACAACAGTATAAGCACTTACTTTATTATCCCCCGCTTTCATCCAGATTCCCCGGTATATCCTTACCACTATCTCTTCTTTCTGAAGAAACTGAAGAGCCTGAGTTATTGCTGAGAGAGATTTGCCGGAAACATTAGAAAGTTGAAAAGTAGTAAATACAGGCTGTCCTAACTTTTCAATAAATTTTATAATCGGCTCTCTATGCATAATTTCCTTCCAACTCTTTGATAAAATCATATACTTTCAATTTAATCTCATCCCATAAAGAAGGATTATCATATAAAGAGATTTCTTCTTCTGCTAAATAAGATATTACTGTATTATGAAACAGGTCAAATCCTACTTCAAACAGGTTTTCGCAAGCAAGGGAAAATTCTTTTTTGCTAATTTGACAGTATTCTTTATTCTCAGGCAGACGATATTGAGAGGAAAGAATATACAAATCAAAAATATCTCTTGCCTGAATTACTCTTCTTAACGCAAGAGCGCGTATTTTTTGCACTGCCATAGAGTAAATATCATAGTGAGGAACCAACACCGGAGGCAGTCTATACTGACGCAGGATATTATTTGATACTGTCTCAACTACTGCCCCTCTTTCTAATCTTCTTCGCGAAAACTCAATTTTTGTAAAAAGCTCTTCCCCCGCGCGGCTGAGCAGATGGACCTTAAATCTTTGCGTTGTCTGAGTCTGCTTCGCCTTTGTAATATCGGGCAAGATTATATTCTCAATACCAATAGATTTTAAGTTGTTTTGGAAAGTGGGAGAAGAAAAGATTCCTATCACCTTATCTTTTAAAGCTTCTACTTCAATACTCCGTATGTCTAAATCCATATCTTCCGAATAGCGCTTACTGTGGAAGAAAAAACGTAAATTTACCCCTCCTTTGAGAGCATAACAATTCATTTTTACTTTTCTTCCCAGCCATCTTAAAAATTCCAGATGAAACACCTCTCTTAATTGTAGCTGAGTATACACCATAGCAATATGTATTATAGTTTAGTTATAACTAAATTGCAATACATAATCATTTCGCTCGCAAGCCGCAGGTTTCCGCTATGAGATGCAGACTATTTTCTGCGTAACACAAAATCAGCACTGAATTGGGTTGTTAAATTTATATTATCCAAATTTTCTAATAGTTTGTTTGTAAATACCTTTTCTGCGGCCAATAGTTAATATTAGAACTAAAACTTTTTTATGGTATACGCGATAAATTACTCGATAATCTCCCGAACGATATGATTGTAATCCTTTTAATTCATGGGTAAGGTGTTTTCCGATTTCCGGATTTTCAGCTATGCGTTCGGCAGATTCTTTGATTTGACGTTTCTTCTTAGTGGGTCTGTTGAATTAGGTTGATAGGTTTTTTTAATGCTTTAAAAATACTCCCTGTAAATATGCCGAACCCAATAGCAAATAAAATAAGCATAGGAAATCTCAAAACATTCACAAGAGATCCAATCATAATTACCATTCCAACAATGCTTAATAATTGTAAACTTTTGATATTCACATCTGTCTCCCTTTTATTATAGTTTCTCCTAACACAAAAATCAGCGGCGCGTCAGCGTTTTTTTAAGCGGCAGCCTACCACCCCTAAAATTCTCCCGCCGCTAAAACTACTATTCTCTAACGAAAGTTGCGGCGGGCTATTTTTTTTGCCAGCGCCAATTCCTGCTGGTAAGTTTTTACCCTGCCAGCAAGTTTTTCTTTAAGCACAAATTTAAATATTGTATTATATCTCACCCCTTCAGGGATTCCAATTCTTTTTAAATCCCTGCCTTTAATAGCAATATAAATATCCCTGTATTTCTCAACAAACAGGCTTAAACGCTTCCTGTGTTTTTTATCCCCAAAAGCGTAAAGCAAAGTCAGAACCTCACTGCTGAAAGGTTTTAACAAAAAATATAAATCAAAAGCACCTCGTGCCCTGGCCAAACGGTTAAGCCATCTATTTTTATCCCAGCCAAGAATGAGATTCTGCCTTTTATTTTTGGAGAAGGCACAGGCGTTAGATAAAGTATAAACTTTTTGGCGTTTTTTTAAAAAACTAAATAAAAACATAAATAACAGCAGGCTAAAATCAATATTTTTGAATCTCTGCCCAGCCCAGGCTGGGGCTCGCTTTAGTTTATGTAAGTCTCTTGCCCCGGGATTTACATCTTTATGCAGATA
>WFRI01000081.1 GCA_015486615.1 Candidatus Omnitrophota bacterium
AGACAGGGCTTTTTCTGCCCCAAATTTATTTTCCAGAAGGCAGGAAACCGGCAAAGTTTTCTTTAAATCTTTGACAATTGCTTCTATAATTTCTAAAACTGCCGCGGCCGGAGCAAATCTGGCACTGCTTTTTTTTAAATATTCAACTATTTCTTTACCTCTGTTGTAAGTTTTTTCTTTAACGAAAAAAGAATCTTCTCCTGCAAGTCTTTTTTCTAGTTCAACACCATCTATCTCTGTCCGGCTGGAGACCAGCATATCTTTGCCATGCATTCCTATAACTAAAGGCTGAATACTGCTTATCGGCTTCGTTGTCATCCGGGAAATTATATTTGCCAGCCGGGAAGAATCCAGACTTGCGCCCATTCCTAAAACTCTCTGCTGTGAAAATCCGGTATTTTTCCAGACAGTATAAACCATCAAGTCTAAAGGATTGGTTACCACAATAACTACGGCTTTCTCTGCATATTCCTTTATTTTTTCAGATACCGACGAGATTATCTTAAAATTAATTTTAAGCAGGTCCTCCCGGTTCATCCCCGGCTTGCGCGGACTGCCGGCAGTAATCACAACTATATCCGAATTTTCCAGAAGAGAATAATCAGATGTCCCTTCTACAAATGTTTCGCTTTTAAAAATAAACCGGCTGTCGTTTAAATCACAGGCAGTCCCTTTAGCCCAAGGTTCATTTACATCTATTAAAACTATACTTTCAGCAAGTCTATTGATAAGAATAAGCCAGGCAACATTACTGCCTACTGAACCGGATCCGATTACAGATATTTTCCCCATGGCTAATATTTTTTTATAATTTGGGCAATTGCCTCTGCCATTTGCATTGTAGAAACTGCTTTATCCCGTTTGTCTAAAGGCAGAAGGTCATAAGTAACAAATTCTGCCTGCCGGATAACTTCCCGGACGGCATTTTCTATTCTTTCAGCAGCCTGATTCTGGTACAAATACTTAAGCATCATTGCGCCGGAAAGAATGGCAGCAGAAGGGTTTACTTTGTTTTTGCCGGTATATTTAGGAACAGAGCCGTGAACAGGCTCAAACACAGCAATATCTTCGCCAATGTTAGCCCCGGCAGCCACACCTAATCCGCCGACAAGGCCTGCGCATAAATCAGAAATAATATCGCCGTAAAGATTTGGCAAAACTAAGACATCAAACCTTCCCGGGCGCATAACTAATTGCATAGAAAGGTTATCAATAATAAAATCATCATACTCAATCCTGCCTTCATAATCCCGGGCAACTTCATTAAAGGTTTTAAGAAATAATCCGTCGGTATATTTTAATATATTCGCTTTGTGAACGCAGGTAACTTTCCGGCGGTTGTTCATCAAAGCATACTCAAAAGCAAAACGGATAATTCTTTCCGACCTGCTTTTAGAAATGGATTTTATGGAAACTGCAGAATCTTCCCTGATAATCCCCAAAGTTCCTCTGTCTTCCGCGGCTTTTTTTATTTCTTTTACGAACTCGTCGCCAATATCAAATTCCACTCCGGCATATAAATCCTCAGTATTTTCCCTGCAGATAACAATATCCACATCTTTATGAAGAGTATTTACGCCTATATCCTTAGCCGGCCGCAGACAGCAGAATAAATCCAGTTTTTTTCTGAGCTCTACGTTAATAGACCTAAATCCTTTACCTACAGGCGTGGTAATAGGGCCTTTTAAGGCAACTTTGTTCCGGCGAATAGAATTTAGAGTATTTTCCGGAAGCAGCCGGCCGTTTTTTTTCAGGCTTTCTTCACCGGCATCGCAAACTTCCCACTCAAAGTCAATACCCGTTGCTTCTAAACAAAGTTTTGCTGCCTCTACTACTTCCGGACCTATGCCATCACCCGGGATTAAAGTTATTTTATAAACCATATTTATTTTATATGTTCGCAGCCAAAATGCTCAGACTTTAGATTAATCCGATTCTATTTTAAAAGATTTGTATCTGTTAAGGTAAGAAACAATTCCGCCCATTTTTATTAAGTCCAGCCTGAAATTATCCAGAGAATGGAAATTTATAGTAAGTTCGTTGGACTTATTTATAATAATGCCTTGTCTAAGGTTTATTTCCAAAGAATCCCCTTCCGCTATTTTGTCAGTATCTGCTTCTAACAGGCAAAGCCCGATGTTAAAAGAGTTTCTGTAAAAAATACGGGCAAAACTCTTAGCAATAACACAGTTTATCCCGGCTTCTTTAATAACCAAAGGCGCCTGTTCCCTGGAGGAGCCCATTCCAAAATTCTCACCGGCAACGATAATACTTTTCTTAGGAATTATTTCTTTGTAAAATCCAGGGCGAATATCCTCAAAAAGGTATTGGGAAAGTTGTTTCATATCAGTAATAGCAAACTTATACCGTCCGGAAATAATAAAGTCCGTATTTATATCATCCCCAAACCTGAAAACTCTGCCTGCTAATTTCATAAAGATTTAAACTCCTGAACATTTTTAACTTTAGACACTGCCACATCATAAGTAATAAGCCTGTTCTCATACAGTTCTTTAAGGCATTTATCCATAGTCTTCATTCCGTATTGGCCGCCAGTCTGAATTAGAGTCGGAATTTGGGCAATTTCACCTTCTCTTATTAAGTTCCTTATTCCCGGAGTGGAAATCATAATTTCTGTCGCTAAAATCCGGCCTTCTCCGGTAGCCTTGGGCAGTAAGAGTTGGGAAATAACTCCTTGTAAAGAATCAGCCAGTTGAAGCCGGATTTGATGCTGCTGATGAGACGGGAATACATCTATAATCCTCTGGACAGTCTGAGGCGCATCAGGAGTATGCAGAGTAGCCAATACTAAATGCCCTGTCTCAGCAGCAGTAAGCGCGGTGGAAATAGTCTCCAAATCCCGCATCTCCCCTACAACTATTACATCAGGATCCTGCCTTAAACTTCTCTTTAAAGCCTCAGCAAAAGAATGCGTATCAGCATATACTTCTCTTTGTTTAATTATGCTCTTATTATTTTTATGGATAAACTCAATAGGGTCCTCAATGCAGATTATTACACATTCCCTCTCCCTATTTATCAAATCAAGCATCGCCGCCAGAGTGGTCGTCTTACCAACTCCTGTAGGGCCGGTAACTAAAACCAAACCATTAGGCTTGCGGGCTAAATCTTCAGCAACTGCCGGAAGGCCCAACTCGGATATAGCCGGTATTACCGAAGGAATTCTTCTAAAAGCCGCCTCAACATTGCCTCTTTGAACATGCACATTCACTCTAAACCGGTCATAGCCAACAGGAGAAAATGAAAAATCCAATTCCTTGTTTCGTTCAAAATATTCTTTCTGAGAATCAGTAAGAATGCTGTAGATAAGATTTTTTAAACGATCCCTGTCTAAAACTTCAAATTGTTCCAGAATAAAAAGCCGGCCGTAAACCCTAATAACCGGCGGCATATTTACTGTAAGGTGTATATCAGAAGCATTACGCTCCATGCTAATTGTTAGTAAAGTTTTAATA
>WFRI01000082.1 GCA_015486615.1 Candidatus Omnitrophota bacterium
CTTTAGAAAATGGCTAAGAAATTTTTGATAATGCCGCTGGCGTTGGCAGTTTTTATTTTGGCAGATGCCTTGCTGGTATTGGTTCCTCAAGCGGGGTCATTTGGTAAAATAGCTGCAAAGTATAGAGATATTTCCAAGAAACTTCAGGAATTGCAGGTAGGAATTCTTAGCCGCTCGAGGAGGATGAAGGCAAAAAAAACTTTAAAAGAAGAGGTTGCCTTTTTGGAGAAGAAAATACCCGGGCCAAAAAGCGATTTAGGCCCTTATTTGTCCTTAATTAGCAGGGTAGCAAAGAAAACGCATATTGGTTTAGTTTCTATTGACCCTTTGTCTAGTCAAAAAGCGCCTAAAAACAAGTATTATAAACTTTTTTACCTGCCGTTTAAACTTGTTATAAGAGATACTTACCATAATTTGGGCAGGTTTATTAACGCTTTAGAGAATTCTTCGTGGTTTTTAGAGGTGAAAGAAATAAAAATATCAGGCAGTTATCCTAAAAATAATATAGAGATGGTAGTATGCGGATTGGCAAGATAATTTTATTGAATGTAGTATTTTTCCTTTTGTTGGAATTGGTTTATAGCCGGGACAAAAAGCCTTTTATTTATCCTGATGATGTTTTTCGTGATCCTTTTGAAGCGCTGGTTTCAAAAAATGGGGATATAAACATTAAACTCATAAAGCAAAGGGGCCGGCTTTATTTAAACGGTATAGTTTATGATGAAACTTCCTCTGGCAGCAGTTTTGCCTTGATTAATAATAATTTGGTAAAGGCTGGAGATTTTATCGGCAGGTATAAAGTAAAAAAAATTGAGAGATATAAGGTGATTCTTGAGAAAGAAGGTAAACAGGTAATTCTTAATTCAGAGGAGACTAAAAAATGAAAAAAAGGTTTTTCCTGCTTGTTGTCTTGTTTCCCCTCTTTAATATTTTATGCTTCGCTCAGGAGAAAATCACGGTTAATTTCAAAGACGCTGATCTGCGGGCAGTTTTAGAAAGCATTGCGGCAAAGGCTCATGTTAACATAGTCGCTTCTCCGGAAGTAGAAGGCACAGTAAATGCCAGACTTAACAATGTTGACTGGCAGACTGCTTTAGAGGTTATTTTGCAGGCTTATGACTATGGGTATGCTAAATATAAAGATGTTATTATTGTCGCTCCTATGGATAAAATCAAAGCGCGCGAGTCTGCGGAGAAAGAAAGGGAGAATATAGAACCTGTCCA
Organism: Candidatus Omnitrophota bacterium; assembly: GCA_015486615.1. Lineage (GTDB taxonomy): Bacteria > Omnitrophota > Gorgyraeia > Duberdicusellales > Duberdicusellaceae > WFRI01. The sequence goes on from WFRI01000082.1 coordinate 1,225, forward strand.
GATTAAGGTTTTTCGGGTAAAGTATATAGACGGAAGTGATGCCAAGAGATTGATTAAGCCTTTGCTTTCGGCCCGGGGAAATGCGACTGTGCTGGAACTTACCGGCCAGGCCGGCTGGGAATTTGGCACTGACGTGACTAAGAGAAGACGTGTGCAGGAAGGCAGAATTTCTAAAACTAAAGTTTTAGTGGTTTCAGATATTGCCAGGAAACTTGATGAAGTTCAGGCGCTTTTGGAGAAAGTGGATGTCAAGCCGAAACAAATTCTTATTAAAGCAAAAATAATGGAAGTAAATTATGACAAATTAAAGGATTTCGGCCTGGATTGGGGAACCGGCTCAACAGGGGCAAGTTCTGATGCTTTGTCTTTTTTAGGTGTATCTTCCGGGAAAGAGGCTGCTGTTCATGCCTTAACCGGCCAGGCTACTCCCACTGCTTTTACGCCTAAAGAAGGCACTACGATGAATATTGCCAATACCGGACTCAAGTTTGCCTTTAGGAAACTTACCGGCGACCAGTTTGAAGCGATTCTGCACGCATTGGAAGAGCATGTGCATGCTAATACTTTATCCGCGCCAGTTATCCTTACTTTAGATAATCAGGAAGCCACAATTTTAGTGGGGACAAAGTTTCCTATAGTAAAAACCGAAGTAAGCCAGGAAACCGGCGGAATTGTCGGCGGCTCGTTAGACCGTTATCAGGATATTGGAATTCAGCTTAATGTCGTGCCTCAGGTATGCGGGGCTAAGGAGAATTATATTAATATGATAATTCATCCGGCGATTACTTCTTATACCCAAACTACTAAAATACAAACTTCAGATGGGACAACGCTTTCAGAGTATCCGATAATTACTTCCCGGGAAGCAGAAACACAGGTTTTAATGAAAGACGGCGGAACAATAGTTATTGGAGGGCTTTTAAAAGACATAAAGACCAAAGAAAGAATAGGTATTCCTATCTTTAACAAAATTCCTATAATCGGGACTTTGTTTTCCCGTTATACTGACGACTTGGAGAAGGTTGAACTTTTAGTTTTTGTGACTGCTAAAATCGTAAATCCCGGCGAAGAATTTCCTGAAGGTTTTTTAGATGTAGATAGAATATCCGCTAAATTTAAAAGAAAAAAATGAGGGCGGCTGGTAGGTTTAGAGCAGGGTTTGGGTTGAGAAGAAGAACACTAGTGTATCAGGTACCAGAGTGCCAGTTTGGTTGATAATCTGCAGAATTATTCCGTAAAACACCTGAAAGGAGGGGATTATGCGTTCAGACAAGGTTAAAAAAGGGTTGGAAAGGATGCCTAATCGGGCATTGCTTTATGGGACAGGAATAAGCAAAAACCATATGAAAAAGCCGTTTATCGGCATTGCTTCTTCTTTTACTGACCTTATTCCCGGGCATACCGGAATGCGGGATTTGGAAAGGTTTATAGAGAGAGGAGTAGAGTCTGCCGGCGGGACACCGTTTATTTTTGGGGTCCCCGGTATTTGCGACGGGGTTGCTATGGGGCATAGCGGGATGAAATATTCTTTGGCTTCCCGGGAACTTATTGCGGATATAATTGAGACTATTGCCAATGCCCATAGCCTTGACGGTTTGGTTCTGCTTACCAATTGCGACAAGATTAACCCGGGAATGGTAATGGGCGCTCTGCGGATAAATATCCCTTCAATTGTAGTAACTGCCGGTCCTATGCTTTCCGGGCATTTCGGACAAAAAAAACTTTCTTTGGTTCGGGATACTTTTGAGGCTGTGGGGAGGTTTAAAGCCGGGAAAATACAGGAGGATGAAAGGGCGTTTTTAGAAATGGAGGCCTGTCCCAGTTGTGGTTCCTGCCAGGGGCTGTATACCGCTAACACTACTTCCTGTTTGTTTGAAACAATGGGCCTGTCTCTTCCTTATTGCGCGGCTACTCCGGCAGTGTTGAGCCGTAAAAGAAGGATTGCTTACGAATCCGGCCGGAAAATATTAGAATTGGTTAGAAAACAGGTAAAGCCGCGGGATATAGTGACTAAAAATTCTTTAGAGAACGCTATCCGTGTGGATATGGCTCTGGGCGGTTCTACTAATACTGTTTTGCATCTTTTGGCGATTGCCAGGGAAGCAAAGGTCAACCTTACTTTAAAGGATTTTGAAAGGATTTCTAAAGAGACTCCTCATATATCCAACCTGCGTCCCGGCGGGGATTATTTTATGGAAGATTTGGATTATGCCGGAGGAATTCCCGGAGTTTTAAAGAGGCTTCTGCCTTTGTTGAAAAATAATATTACGGCTGACGGAAGAAAAATAAAGGACATAGCCGAAAAAGCCGTGATTTTTGATTCGGATATAATCCGGCCTTTGAATAAACCTTATCATAAAGAGGGCGGTATTGCTGTGCTTTTTGGCAATTTAGCCGGGGAAGGCTGTGTAGTAAAACAGTCAGCAGTGGATTCTGATATGATGAAATTTACAGGTGCCGCAAGGGTTTTTAATTCTGAAGAGGATGCTATGAAAGCAATTCTTTCCGGAAAAGTCGAGAAAGGAGAGGTTGTAGTTATTCGTTATGAAGGCCCTGCTGGAGGCCCGGGTATGCGGGAGATGCTTTCTCCCACTTCGGCTATTGTGGGAATGGGCCTGCATAAATATACAGCCTTAATTACTGACGGCAGGTTTTCCGGAGGAACCCGCGGGCCGTGTATAGGGCATATTGCTCCGGAAGCGAAAGCCGGCGGTCTTTTGGCCTATTTAAAGGAGGGCGACAAAATAACCATAGATATTCCTAAACGCAGGCTGTCTGTGGATTTGCCTGCTGAAGAAATAGCCAAAAGGAAAAAAACTGTAAAAATTCTTGGGGACAAGGTTAAATCCGGGTATTTATACCGTTATTCCCAAATGGTTACTTCAGCATCGCAGGGTGCTGTTTTTAAAGGAATATGATTTTATGGCAGAGGCTTTGTCCTTTAAAAACGGCAGGTTGGTTATTCTTAACCAGGCTAAACTTCCTTTTAAAGAAGAATACATAAATTGTTCAGACATTAATTCCTGTTATTGGGCTGTTAAAAAATTAAAAGTCCGGGGCGCACCTCTTTTAGGCGTGTTTGCCGGATATGCGGTTTATACCGGAGTTAAAGACTTCTCTGGGACAAAGCCGGAGTTTCTAAAAAGGGTAGATAAGGTCATTTCTGTTCTAAAAAAAAGCCGGCCTACAGCAGTAAACCTTTTCTGGGCTTTAGACAGAATTAGAAAGAAAGTAGAGGAAAATTCCCGGTTTTCCGTAAGTAAGATTAAAAAGATTATTCTTGAGCAGGCAAGAGCAATTCATAAAGAAGATATTGAAACCTGCCGCAGGATAAGCCTAAACGGCCTTAAAGTTATTAAGCCTGAAGACAGTATCCTTACTCACTGCAACACCGGTTTTTTGGCTGCTTCCGGGCAGGGCACGGCTTTGGCGGTTATTTTTGCCGCGTGGGATAAATATAAAAACATAAAAGTTTTTAATACTGAGACCCGGCCTTTACTTCAGGGGGCAAGGCTTACCAGCTGGGAATTGCAGAAAAAGGGAGTGAAATCTACGCTTATTTGCGACAGTATGGCGGGTTTTTTGATGCAGAAGGATATGGTTGACAAAGTTATTGTGGGTGCTGACAGGATTGCTTCTAACGGCGATACTGCTAATAAAATCGGCACTTACACTTTGGCTGTTTTGGCCAAAAATCACAATATTCCTTTTTATGTCGCTGCGCCTTTCTCTACTTTTGACTTGTCAATTTCTGACGGGAAGGGAATTCCTATAGAAGAAAGAAGTCCTGAAGAAGTAAGAGGTTTTCAGTCTAAAATGGCCGCTTTAGACAAAACAAAAGTCTGGAATCCTGCTTTTGACATAACCCCTGCCGGGCTTATAACTGCTTTTATTACTGACAAAGGCCTGCTTGAGCCGGATTTTAAAAAGTCTATAGCCAAACTTTTCTCATAAGTTTTAATGAAGTTTATCAGCAAGTCTTTCTCAGATACGTTAAGAATTGCCCGCAAAATTAAATTAAATCCCGGGGATGTAATTCTGTTAAGAGGCAGTTTAGGGGCCGGCAAAACCGCTTTTGCCAAAGGCCTGCTTTCAGGGTTAGGATTTGACAAAGATAAAGTTATAAGTTCGTCATTTGTTTTAATTTCGCATTATGAAAACAACAGGGTTTCAGTTTTCCATATTGATTTATACCGTTTAACCCGCAGGCAGGTTATTGATTTTGTTGATTTTTGGGAAATATTAAATGACAGCCGGAGCATTAAAATAATAGAATGGCCGGAAGCAGCAGAAGGGATTTTGCCGAAAGGGAGTATTGAAGTTCATATTGAATATAAAAACCAGGCAGAAAGGATAATAACCATTTCGAACTGTAAACGGAGATGATTGATAAATTAAATATTTTATTCCTGGATACTTCCAGCGAAATATTGAGCGCGGCTTTGTTTCAGCAGGGCAGAATAATGGATATTAATTTGTCCCGGCAGGCCGGCCGGGATGTAACAGCAGTTATTAAAGAATTCTTAAATCTTTGCCGGATAAAGTTGAATCAGATAGATTATATATGTCTTGGCCTTGGTCCGGGTTCGTTTACCGGAATGCGCATAGGCTGTGCAGTGGCTAAAGGCCTGGCTTTGGGGGCGGATAAGCCGGTAATAAGTATGAGCAGTTTTTTTTCTATCGCTTACCAGAGTGTTTTTGAAGGCCGAGACATAGTAGTTATTCAGGATGCCCGCAGGGGGCTTGTTTATTTTGGCCATTATGCCTGGGATAAAAAATATCTGCTTAAACAAAAAAAAATAGGGCTCGGCCAGTTAGAGAATTTTCTGGCTGATTTAAGCAGAATATCCGGGCAGAGTTTGATTTTTACCGGAGAGAGTTTTAAATTTGGCACAATCATAAAAAAAATTCTGCCAAAGGCGGACGTAGTTCCTGCCTCAGTTTATCCTTTGGCTAAATATATGCTTAAAGAAGCGCAGAGGAAAATAAAAAACAAGCAAATAACTCTTTTGGATAAATTAGAGCCTTTATATCTTTATAAAAGTGATTGTCAGGTAAGGAGGAGAAGGGATGTTTAACATCTGGGCAGAAGTTAATTTGGGCAATCTGGTGTTTAATTTTAAGAATATAAAGAAAAGTCTTGTCCCGGGCACTAAAGTTTTAGCAGTAGTAAAGCAAAATGCTTACGGCCACGGGATTGTGGAAATCAGCAGAAAACTCCAGCAAATCAAGGCGGATTTTTTAGGGGTTAATAATCTTAATGAGGCTTTGCTTTTGAGGAAAAACGGGGTTAAACTGCCAATTTTGGTGCTGAGTTATGTTTTGCCTGACTATGATTTTGAAGAAATAGCCCGTAATAATATCCGCATAAGCATTTATGACCAGCATACATTAAGAATAGTAAAACAGAAAACTAAACTGCTAAAGCATATTTTAACAGTTCATCTTAATTTAGATACAGGAATGGGCCGGCTGGGTTTTTCTTTTGAAGAAATGTTAGAAGTTGTCAGGGAATTGTTTTCTTACAGATATAAAATCGCGGTAGAGGGAATTTTCTCTCATTTTTCTTCTGCAGACACCAATAAGAAATACACCAGCAGGCAGATAAAAAAATTTAAGCAGATGTTAAGCCTTTTGGAAGAAAACAAACTTTTTATTCCTTTAAAACATATATCCAACAGCGCCGGGATTATTAATAAACAAAGCCATTTTAATATGGTTAGAGTAGGGCTTTCTTTATATGGGATTAAGCCTTCCAAACAGTTTGATATCAAACTAAAACCGGTTATGAGTTTTAAGGCCCGGTTAATATCTGTCAAAAAAGTGCCTAAGAATACACCTGTAAGTTACGGCGCTACTTTTATTACTCAGAAGCCTACAATATTGGGCGTTTTATCCTGCGGCTATGCTTATGGCTACCCTTGGCGGCTGTCTAATAAGGGATATGTTTTAATTAGGGGACAAAGGGCCAGGATTTTGGGCCGGGTTTGTATGGACCATATAATAGTGGATTTGTCCAGAGTTAAAGAGGCAAAAATCGGAGATGAGGCGGTATTATTAGGCAGACAGGCAAAACAACAGATATCTGCCGAACTTCTGGCTAAAAAATCCGGTACAATCCCTTATGAAATAATCTCCCGCATATCCTATAATATTCCCCGAATATATTACGGCACTGCTGTGTAATAAACTGTTTTGCCGCAGTGCTACTCTTTAATTCTGCAGGATATTGAAATAGGTAGAAGTTTCAGAAATGAATAAAATCCCAGTATGGGTTTTTTCTGGTATAATAAAATAGTAAGGGCTTTACAGCAGCAGTATGGGCGGTATTTATATGCTTAAACTTAAAGAAGTTTCTCTTATTTACGGACGGAAAGAAGTTTTTTCCGGCATTTCTTTAGAAATAAAGAAAGGCGATAAAATTGTTATTTCCGGAAGTTCCGGGTGCGGTAAAACTTCTTTGTTTGGTCTTATTCTGGGGTTTGTGTTTCCGGCTGAAGGCAGAATTTTGTTTGAGAACGAGGTTGTCAATCCCCAAAATATCTGGGCCTTGCGTCGAAAAATAGCCTATGTTGACCAGGATGCAAGTTTGGGAGCCGGCAGAGTAGAAGATTGGTTTGGTTTTATTTTTTCTCTGCAGGCGAATAGAAAACTTGGCATTAAACAGGAGGATTTAATCCCGCTTTTTGATTATTTTGAATTGGATAAAGAGATTCTGGAGGAGAGGATAGAAAACCTTTCCGGCGGGCAAAGACAAAGGCTGGCTCTAATCACTGCGGCTATTCTTAAAAGGGAGTTCTTTCTTTTAGACGAGCCGACTTCTTTTTTAGATAACCGGCTTAAGAAAAAAACCGCTGAGTTTTTTATGAAACTTCCGCAAACTTTAATAGTTGCCAGTCATGATTCTACTTGGCAGAATTATTTGGAGAAAGTATTCAGTATGGAGAAGAGAAAATGGCTGTAGTAGATATTTCCTGGTTTTCTTTAGGAATAGCGTTTATGCTGTTGATAATACCTGTAGTATTAAGCCGCATTTATAAATTGAAACTTTTGAGGCCGCTTTTTTATTCTGTATCCCGTATGTGTGTCCAACTGGTGTTAGTAGGATTTTTTCTAAAATTTCTTTTCTCTGCTAACAATCTGTTTTTGAACCTGTTGTGGCTGGGGGCTATGATTTTGGTTGCTGTCTGGTCGGCTGTGCGCAGTTTCTCTTTGAAAATGAGCAAAGTGTTGGTTCCCGTATTTCTCTCTTTTTCTCTATCTACTTTCGGGATAGTTTTATTTATCAATATTTGGGTCGTGCGGCTGGATTTTGTGTTTGACGCAAGATATTTAATTATTTTGGGCGGGATGCTTTTAGGTAATTCTTTAAGAGGAAATATTATCGGAATCGCTTCGTTTTACAACAGCATAAAGAAGGACGATAAGAGGTTCAAATATGTCCTGGCTTTAGGCGCAAGTCTTAATGAGGCTGCTTTGCCTTATTTACAAGAGAGTATGGTTTTGGCTTTAAAGCCTACTTTAGCGGCTATGGCTACAATGGGTATTGTGGCTTTGCCAGGAATGATGACCGGTGTAATTTTGGGCGGGGCCTCGCCTTTAGTAGCGATAAAATATCAGATTATGATTATGCTTGCTATTGTAGTAAGTACAATGCTTAGTGTATTCCTTACTATTATTATAACCAGGAAGATATGTTTTTCCGGGTTAGGGATATTAAGGCAGGATGTATTTGTAGGAAGATAGGTTGGCGGGTTAACTGCCGCTGAAAAAGCACTGGCTGTTAAATGTTGAAGGCCGTGTGTTGTAGGCCGAAGGTTACATTTTTGGCCTTCGACATTCGACTTTCGACGTTGAACCTTCCAATGGGATTGTCATAAAAAGGTGCGGATTAGAGAAACGGGGGTGAAAATGAAAAAGTGTCCTTTTTGTGGAGAAGAAATTCAAGATGACGCTGTAAAGTGCAGGTATTGCGGCGAATTTCTCAATGGCTACAGCCGGCCTAAAAATAAGCAGACCAAGTGGTATTTTAAAACTTCAACATTGATTATCGTATTACTGTCTGTAGGCCCGTTGGCGTTGCCTTTGTTATGGTATAATCCTAAGTTTAGCCGCCGAAGCAAGATTATTATAACACTTATAGTTTTGGCAATAAGCTGGTTTTTGATATTGGCCTTAGTTAAGGCAGTAAAGAATATAAAGGAATACTACAGTTTAATATTTAACGGATTTTAAAACCCTGCTGTTCTATATGGCAAGAAATCAATTGACAATATTGGGGCACTTGTTAGAATATTCTACTAAATATAGGTTAGAAAATATTTTTTAAACGAGACAAAAGATATTTGTTTTCTATGAGAATAATTGCGCCTTTAAAAAGTCCAGTTAATACCAGAATAAAAGGCTGTTGTCTGTCTTTGTTAAGAAAAGAGGCAGGAGAGGTATTTTTGCAGAGGTAGGATAATGCATAAAGGTGTTTTCCCTTTGATTTTGGCGTCTTTTAATAAAGAAGTGGAATTGGTTTCTATGCGGGGAGGCAGGGCGGTTCAGATAAGGCTGGCAAGTATGGGGTTAAACCCTGGGGTGAGGCTTAAAGTTCTGCAGACGGTAAAAAACGGGCCTTGTGTTATTCTTGTGGGAACTACCAGGATAGTGTTAGGTTTTGGTATAGCAAGCAAGGTTTTAGTGAAAGTTGTATGATGTGTATGCAGGAAATTATCCGGAGGGACAGTAGATTTGCCGGGGACTTACAGATTGTTATGTAGACGGATTTATTGAAATATCAAAAATTAAAAATCAACCCTTTGATATTTATTATAGATAGTGCTTTTTTAGCAGCAGGTATTCAACCCGCTAATATTCTGGCCACGCCGGCTTTTCAAATATTCTCTGTTAATTCCTATGTTTTTTAGTATAATTTTATAGTAAGGTTATTCTTAACTGTCAATTATACTCATAGAGGGGTGTGTTATGGGAAAATTTATAAATAATCTTCCCAGTTGGCTGGGGATAGTTGTCTGGGGCAACAGGGTTTATGTTTATTTATTGACTTTGGCTGGTTTATTCTTAGGCTGGATTGTGATTAAAGCGGTGATTTCTAAGGTAGTTAAACGTTTGAAAGCATGGTCAAGCAGGACCTCTACTACTTTGGACGATTTTGTGGTGAGTCTGTTTTCCCGAATAGTGCTGCCGGCTTTGTATTTTTGGATTTTTTATTTTGGCTTAAAAATTCTTAATCTGCCTTCCAATCTCAGCCGGTTTGTAGATATTTCAGGCATAGCCGTACTTACGGTTATGGGAGTAAAAATAGTTGTGGAACTGGCTGATTATGGATTTAAGTTTTATTGGATAAGAAGAGGCAAGGATGTGGTTTTAGAACGCAGCTTAAAGGGTATGCTGAGTGTTATCCGTATCCTTATCTGGACATTGGCATTAGTTTTCTTTTTAGACAATTTGGGGTTTAAAGTATCTTCTGTCCTTGCAGGCTTGGGTATTGGCGGAGTGGCTGTGGCTTTGGCTGCTCAGGCAATTTTGGGAGATTTGTTTAGTTATTTTGCTATACTTTTTGATCAGCCGTTTGAGATCGGCGATTTTATTATTATTGGCGAGTATTTAGGAACAGTTGAACATATCGGAATAAAAACTACCCGGATTAGGAGTTTAAGCGGCGAGCAGTTGGTTTTTTCCAATACTGACCTTACCAATTCCCGGGTAAGGAATTACAAGAGGATGGATAGAAGAAGAGTTGTGTTTAAACTTGGAGTTATTTACCAGACTCCTTTGGAATTGTTAAAACAAATACCCGGAGTAATTGAAAATATAATAAAAAGTATTCCTGATACTGCTTTCGACCGGGCGCATTTTTTTTCTTATGGAGATTTCAGCCTTATTTTTGAAGTGGTTTATTATGTCCTAGGCGCAGATTACAATAAGTATATGAATATTCAGCAGGAGATTAACTTTAAGATTAACGAGGAATTTAATAAACGGGGAATTGAATTTGCTTATCCTACCCAGACTTTGTTTATAAGCAAGAGTGGTTAACTTTAGTATTTAAAAGCAGAGGTTTAAGTGAGAGTTCTGTATTTTCTTTTTAACCTTTGGCTGTTGTATATTTTGTTCAAATGGTCAAGCCTCTTGTTTTCTTTATTTTTTAGTAAAAAGACCCGGCGGCAAAATAAATTTTATAGACATAGTTCATATTCCCGGCCTCAGCCCCAAAAGTCTAAAAAGCCCTTTTCTGTAGATAAAGTTAAAGATGCTGTGTTTGAGGACGTAAAAGACTAAAGGCTTAAAGTAAGGTTATGGTTATTTATTTGCTTTTAATTGCAGTGGTTATTGGAGCGGGCCTGGTAATTTACGCTTTGCTCCCCGATGAAGAGAAAACTGAGAAATTAGAACGAATTTGTAAGGAGCGTTTGGAAGCAAGAGAGAGAAAGATAGAAGATTTGCAGGCGGAAATTTCTAATATGGCCGGAAGGGCTAAAGAGATGGAAGAGGGGAACAAGAAACTGAACTTAGCGTTGGAAGAGTCTCAGAAAAGGGAAGAAAAATTAAAACAGGAGATGGAACGCCGGCAGGAATGGGTAAAAGCCGGTTATGAGAAGGCAGATAAGATTAAAAGTGTTATTCCGGAGATGCAGAAGGCTTTGCAGGATAAAGAAGAGGAATTAGAAAAGGAATTTTCCAAAAATGTGGATTTTTCCCGAAAGGTCAGGGAGTTAGAAAACTCTTTAAAAGAAGTAATCAGCGAAAAGAAGGCTTTAGAAGCAAGGAATAAGGAATTATCTGAAAAATTAGGCTTATATACCGGCAAGGTTGAAGAATATGTAAACACTATTGCCCGGCTGCGTAAGAAGGAGGAAGAGACGAGTTTTGTTTCTAAGGAAGACTATGATTCTCTTCAAGGCCGGTATAACAGCCTGCTTGAGGAATACGAAGATTTAAAACAGAGATTTGAGATTAATAAGAAACAGTTAGAAGAGTTGATTATGAGTCTGCCGGATAAAAAAACAGGTATTAGAAAATCCAGTCAGGCTGAAGAGAAAGAGACACCTAAAGAATTTGCTAATTCCGGGATTGAGAACCAGGCAGAGGTAAAGCCTGTGGATATTGGCAGTGAAGTTAGAAGAGGGCAATCCGGGAATAATCCTGAAGGAAAAGAAATCGAATCTCAGCCTGTTTCGCAGGAGAAGGATGTTTCATTGAGCGCTGAGGCAGAGGTTCAGAAAGAGGAAGAAATCCTGCCGGGAGAAAGAACCCCGGGAGAAGATACAGAAGTTAATTCTAAGGCAAATGAAGAAGAAACGTTAAGAGAAAATGGAATCAGTTTAGATGTTGATTTGTCCAAACTGCGCAATATCGGAATTATAGCCCATATTGACGCTGGAAAAACTACGCTTACTGAGAGAATTCTGTTCTATACCGGAAAAACTCATAAAATAGGCGAGGTCCATGAAGGAAAGGCTCAAATGGATTGGATGAAGCAGGAACAGGAGCGCGGTATTACTATTACTGCGGCGGCTACTACTTGTTTTTGGCGGGAGAATAGGATAAATATCATTGATACTCCGGGGCACGTTGACTTTACTGCAGAGGTAGAAAGGAGTTTAAGAGTTTTAGACGGGGCCGTGGCTGTTTTTTGTGCTGTAGCCGGAGTTCAGGCTCAGTCAGAAACTGTGTGGCGCCAGTCAGAAAAATACAATGTGGCTAAAATTGCTTTTGTTAATAAGATGGACAGGCTGGGCGCTGATTTTTACCGGGTTATTAAAGAGATAGAAGATAAATTAAAAGCCAATGTAGCCGCAGTAGAAATTCCTATAGGCAAAGAGTCTGATTTCCAGGGCGTAATAGATTTAGTGGAAATGCGGGCGTGTTTTTATGATAAAGAAACCTTTGGGAAAGCTGTCAGGATAGATAAAATTCCTGTTGAATATGAAGAGCAGGCCAAAAAATACCGTCAGATTTTATTGGATAAGATTTCTCTTTTAGATGAAGATTTAGCAGATAAATTATTAAGAGGTGAGCAAATATATTCTGAGCAGTTAAAGGCTGTCTTAAGGAAAGGGGTTATTAATAACCGAATAGTGCCGGTTTTATGCGGTTCAGCATTGAAAAATAAAGGAGTGCAGAATATTCTTGACGCAGTAGTGGATTATTTTCCCGCACCTAAAGATATACCGGCAGTGAAAGCTTGGGGATTAGGCAAAGAAGATAAGGAGATAGTAGTTAATCCGGATATAAACGAGGATTTTGTGGCTTTGGCTTTTAAGGTCCAGTCTGACGAGCACATTGGCAAGTTAGTCTATATTAGAGTTTATTCAGGAGTTCTAAAATCCGGCAGTTACGTTTTAAATTCCGCCAAAAATAAAAAGGAAAGAGTCGGCAGAATAGTTCAGCTGCACGCTAATCAAAAAGAAAACCGTGAGTTGGTTTACGCCGGAGAAATTGCTGCGCTTGTAGGATTAAACAATACTGTTACCGGCGATACCCTGTGTTCGTTGAGAAAACCTTTGATTTTGGAGGCAATGAAGTTTCCCGTGCCGGTTATGTCTGTAAGCATTATTCCCAAAAGCCGTCAGGACCAGGATAAATTAAGCAAGGCTTTAGTTAAACTTATAGATGAAGACCCTACACTTGCCGCTTATACTGACGAGGAAACTAAGGAAATAATTCTTACTGGTATGGGGCAGTTGCATTTAGAGATAATTGCCGACCGTTTGAAAACCGAGTTTAAGGTAAATTTTGAAACCGGCCGGCCTAAAGTAGCTTATAAGGAAACTGTATCTGCGGTAGTAACTCAGGAATATAAGCATATTAAACAAACCGGCGGCAGAGGCCAATACGGCCATGTAATAATGGAGATTTCGCCGTTAGAAAGAGGCAGGGGTTTTGAGTTTACAGACACCATAAAATCCGGGGCAATTCCCAAGAATTATATTCCCGCGGTGGAAAAAGGCGTAAAAAAAGTTATGCAAAAAGGAATTTTAGCCGGTTATCCAGTGGTGGACGTTAAAGTTAACCTTAAAGACGGTTCTTACCATGAAGTTGATTCTTCGGATTTAGCATTTCAATTAGCAGCAATGGGTTGTTTCAGGGAGGGGTTTATGAAAGCCAATCCTTTGCTTTTAGAGCCTTATATGTTTTTGGAAATAACTACTCCTGAGGAGTATTCAGGGGCCATTGTCAGTCAGTTATGTTCCTGCAGGGGTAAAATAATTAATATAGACAGCAAATTAGGCCAAAAAATAATTACGGCTGAGGCTCCTTTGGCGGAGCTTTTTGATTATACTACTACTTTGCGTTCTCTAAGCAGCGGAAGGGCAGTTTGCGCTATGGAATTTGCTAGATATGTAGAGGCTCCGGCAGAAGTTATTCATAAGATAGTAGAGGGGAGGAAAAATAAGCCTCGTTGAAATATTAGCCTAAGGATTGGTTACTGCTAAAAAAACAAATATCAAAGTTTTGAAGGTAATGTAAAATATTGTGTGTAAGTTTTCTTGATAAGGAATAAAAAAGGGTGTATCCTTCTGGTTGATAATAATACTAACCCGGCCAATTAAGGCCGAAACCAGGAAGGAGGGACACCCTATGGCATAACATTTTTAGGGGTAAGAGAGATTATTTCCTTCCGGCAGGTTAGCAGAGAGACTAAGCCGGCA
>WFRI01000083.1 GCA_015486615.1 Candidatus Omnitrophota bacterium
CCATTATTGTTTTAAGCCTTGTACTGATTGTTGAGATAAAATAGTTATAAAAATGGGAAATCACCTTTAGAATTAGCGGGTATCTCTACCGGAGGATTAGATCGGACAAAATTTGTTTTTAAAAACAGCAGTAGTTAATATAACACTTCATGTTTTTCCCTCTTGACAAATAGATGTTTTTGATATATGCTCTAAATATATATGGTTAAAACATATAATGGGAGAGGGAAAGAAAATGAGAAGAATCAGGAATATTGTTAAAGAATTAGACGAGAAAGAAAAAGGATGTACTTTTTCCTTGCAAAGGCTTTCGCGGTTTATTCAGCCCAGCCTTTTGCTTTTTTTGTCTAAAGGCCAGTGCCACGGGTATGATTTGATTGAGAAACTGGGAGTATTGGGCTTTCATAAGGAGGCGATTGATATTGGTGCGGTTTACCGGACATTGAGGAAACTTGAGAAAGAAGGTTATGTTAAGTCTTTTTGGAGTTCTCAGAAAGGCAGGAAGAGAAGAGTTTACCGAATTACCTCTCGGGGCAGAACTTTGCTTAAGTTTTGGATTGAGAGAGTTAAAGAGAGGAAAGAGGCATTAAATAAGTTTATTATTATTTATCAGGAGGATAAATTATGAAAAGGCGCAGGCTTATAATTATACTAATAGTTTTGGCTTTGTTTTTCGTAATAAAAAGAAAAATAGAGCTTTCGCGCGCCCCTGTGTTTGGCAAAAATCCAGTTTTGGTGTCTGTATTTTATTCCGCAAGAAGAGATGTTAAAAACCTTAAGGAGTATTTGGCAAAGGTAGAGCCGGTTAATCAGGCAAAAGTTTCCACCCGGATAAACGCGGCAGTGGAAAAGGTTTATGTTGACGAAGGCTCAATTGTGAATCAGGGGGATTTGCTGGCTGAATTGGACAAAAAAGACATTATGGCAAAGTTGAATTCAGCAGAGCAGGCTTTGTCTGCGGCGCAGGAGAATTTTAATTATTGGCAGAAAGAATACTCAAGGGACGAGAATTTGTTTGAAAAAGGCGCAATATCCCAAGAGGAAAGGGATAGGACAAAGAATAGTTTTGCCCAGGCAAAGGCAAGGCTGGCTGGCGCGGAAGGGAATGTGAAAATCTGGCAGGATAACTTAGCTTATGCCCGGATTAGGTCTCCATATTCGGGGATTGTGTCTAAACGGTTTGTTGACCCCGGAGATTTGGCAGCAGCAGGCAGGCCTTTGTTTATTGTTGAAGACAGAAGCAGGCTTAAACTTGCTTTTGACGTGCCTCAGGAAGATACAGGGTTGATTAAAAAAGGCGCGCCGGTTATTTATAAAGGTAAGTCTGGAGTAACCCAAGTTAAAATAAGCAATGTTTTCCCCAGCCTTGGCGAGGGCAGGGTCCTGCGGGTTGAGGCTTATCTGAAAAATAAAGGCGGCTTGAATGTCGGGGAGTTTATTCCAGTGAAAGTTTTGACAGCAGAGAAAAAAGACGTTGTGGTTGTGCCGCAGATTTCTCTTTGCAAAGATAAGAACCTTAAGCCGTTTGTTTTTATTGTTAAGTCCGGAAGGCTTCAAAAATACCCGGTGGTTTTAGGGCTGAGCTCAGCAATGTTTGTTGAGGTTAAAAATTTGGGTGCTGGTATTCCTGTGGTAAAGAACCCTTACCTTTCCTGGGTGAAATTAGCAGGCGGGCAGAAGGTTAAAGTCATAAATAGAAAATGAACATAACAGAGACTTCTTTAAAAAACCCTTATATAGTAATTGCCTCAACTATTTTAATTGCAGTTTTGGGGCTGATAGCGTTTTTTAAGACTCCCGTAGATTTGTTTCCTGATACTGCTCCGCCTCAGGTTTTGATTTTGACTATTGAGCCCGGTGCTTCTGCCAAAGATATATCTGATAAAATAACCGAAGTTATTGAGAAAGAAGTAAATACAATTTCCGGCATAAAAAGGGTCCGGGCAGTATCGCGGGATGAGGTATCTTCAGTTACAGCCGAGTTTTTGTATTCTAAAAACATAAACGAAGCCGTCACTGATGTAGTTAATGCTTTGAACAGGATAAAGGCGGAACTGCCGCATGATATTCTGCCTGCTCAGATTTATAAAATCACGGACGCTACTAATGCTACTATGACGCTTGCGCTTTCTCCTAAAGAAGACAGCAGCAAAGGGCTTAAAGAGATAAGGCTTCTTGCGGAAAATGGTATTAAAGACCAACTTTTAAGAATTCCTGAAGTCGGGGATGTAGATGTTTTCGGCGGGTATCTGCCGGAAGTAAAAATTCTTGCTGACAGAGATAAACTTAAAGGTTATGGGTTAAGCTTAATAGATGTGATTTCTGCTGTTGCCCGGAGGAATGTGACAGTCCCCGGCGGGTATATCTATACGAAGAAAAACGAGTTTTTAATCCGGACAACTTCTGAATTCAAAAATTTAGAGAAAATAAAGAATTTGCCGGTAAAGAAAAGAAGACAAGGTTACATTCTTTTAAAAGACGTAGCCAAAGTAAAATTAGGAATTCGGGAACTGCGAAGCTTATACCACGGCAATGGGCACAGGGCTATTGCTGTTAATATCTTAAGGCCGGAAGACGGGCATACTTTAGAGACTATAAAAGCAGTGAAGGAATACCTGCCCAGGTTAAAGAAAGAGTATCCGGATATCAAATTTGAGATTACTGACGACCAGGAGCCTATTATTGATATTAACCTTCAAGGTATGCGTTCTTCTTTGATCCAGGCGATTATCCTTACAGTGCTGATAATTTTTATGTTCCTGGCTGACAGGAGGACTGCGGCAATAATTTCTGTAAGTATCCCAATGTCGTTTTTGTTCAGTTTAATGATTTTGAAGGCCAGCCCTTATACGATGAATATGGTTACATTGTCAGGGCTTATAATCGCTGTGGGGATGGTGGTGGATGCTTCTATTGTTGTTTTAGAGAATATTTACCGCCATTTCCAGCAGGATAAAACCCTTTCCGGATATCAGGCGGCTTTGACCGGGGCAAATGAAGTTGCTTTAGCAAATACTGCCGGAGCCTTAACCACAATAATTGTTCTAATACCGGTTATGTTTGTAGGCGGGTATCCCCAGAAAGTATTAAGGCAGTTGTCTATAATGATTGGCTCAACTATTTTTGCTTCGTTAGTCGCTTCTCTAACCATTGTGCCTTTAATTGCCTCCCGGATTTTAACCCGCGAAAAAAGTCAGAAAAATTTAGTGGAGCGTTTGGTAAGCAGAGTTGATGTCTGGGTAAAGAAAATATCTGAATTTTACGTTTCTCTTTTAAAAGCAGCCTTAAGACATAAAGGAAAGACTTTGATATTGACTGCAATAATATTCATTTTTACTGTCAGGGTGATTGCTCCGCTTTTGGTGGGAGAACTTATGCCGCCAATGGATACCGGCATTGTTAAGATAACTTTGGATATGCCTTCCGGTTTTAACATAAACAGAGTTGAGCAGGTTTTAAGTAAAGTGGAGAGGGTTATTAAGAAAACCCGGGGTTTTGTCTCTTTGTCGTCGGTTGTCGGTTCTGAGCCGGGAGAGGTTAGTTTTGGAGGGGGCGGGGCAACTGCTCAGACTGTTTCAATGACCGTAAATTTAGTCACCCGGGACAAGAGGAAGAAAACTATCTGGCAGATAGAAGACAGGTGGCGCAGGAATTTAAGGAAGATAGACGGAATCAGGTCATTTACGGTTATGGAATATGGGGCAACTCCTATTTCAACTACAAAAGCTCCTTTTGATTTGATATTAAGAGGCGAGAATACCAGAGTTTTGGATATGATGGCTTATAAAGCGTTGGCTAGTTTGAAAGGGGTTAAGGGCCTGGTGGATGTAAGAAGGGCCTGGTATATAGATAAGCCGGAGATTGAGGTAGTGCCGGATGCTGTTTTATGCCGGTATTACGGCTTAGATACTCAAAAAGTAGCCCAGTATATAAAATTTACTGCAAAAGGCGCGTTTAATTCGTTTATGCGTCTGGAAGATTTCCTGGATATTCCTATAAGGGTTGAATATAAAGAGAAGAATCTTGATTCCCCTTCAAAAATAGATTCTATATATATCCCTACCCGTTATGGAGAAGTGCCTTTGAGGAGTTTAGTTAAAATCAAACATAAATATATTCAGCCTTTTATCACCCGGGAAGATTTGCAGAATACAATTGATATTACCGGAGTAAACAGAGTTTGGACAATTGCCCAGGCCGCAAAAGCGGCGGGGATGAGGCTTAAAAAGAAAGGTATGGTTTTGCCGCGGGGCTACAGCGTGAGAATGTCGGGAACTCCAGAAGATATGCTGGATGCCAAAAACCGGCTGAGAAAAGCGCTCATATTCGGAATTATCCTGCTTTATATGCTTATTCTGCCTATGTATAAGTCTTTTAGCCACCCGATTGTAATTATGGCAGCAATTCCTTTGGCAGTGATTGGCGCACTTTGGGGGCTTCTTATTTTTGATAAGCCGATGTGTATGCCTGCTCTTATGGGAATGATATTGTTAGCCGGGACAATTGTAAATAACTCTATTCTCCTTCTTGATTTTATTTTGGCGGCCCGCAAAAAAGGCCTGTCTCGGGAAGAGGCGATTATTCAGTCAGTCAGGATTAGGACAAGGCCTATTCTGATGACAGCATCTTCTACGGTTATCGGGCTTACTCCTTTGGTTTTTGAGATGGCGGTTGGGCTTGAACGTTTAAGCCCTTTGGGCATTGTCGCTGCCTGCGGCCTTATTTTAGGCACCTTCCTTACAATGATTGTAATCCCGGTTATTTACGCATCAATGGATGATTTAGCCGGCAGGTTTAAAATACAGCCTGGCAGAGGAAAACTTGCGGCAATGATTATTGCTTTTGTGTTTTTGCCGGCTGTTTTTAACAGTTCTTTTGCTGATAATACAGGGGTTTCTAAGTCTAAAGTCATTACATCTAAGGTTTCCGCCCTTTCTAAAAATGGACAGGAGGCAGAAGTTGAGATTAAGACAGAAGAAAATAATCCTGAAAAAACTGCCTGTTCGGAAAAATCCGGCAGAGAGAAATCTGTAAAGGCGCTTTACCTGCGGGAGATTATAGAATACGCGCTCAAAAACAGCCCGGATATTAAATCTGCTCTGGGAAGGTCGGAAATGGCTAAAGGAAATAAGGTGAGTGTGCGCGCCGGGCTTTTGCCTAATATATCTTTGGATTCCACTTTTACCAATTACAAAGAAGAACATGCCATAGCCCCGGGACTTTCAGGCGCAAACCAGGCTTTTGACAACAATGTTATTTCTTCCAAAGTTGAAGCAAGTCTTCTGCTTACAGATTTTGGGAAAAGTTATTACGCTTTTAAGTCTGCCAAGAGCGCATATTTTGCTTCAATAAAGTCTCTGGAAAGAAAAAAAGAAGCAGTTGTTTATACAGTGTCCAATATATATTTTAACCTTGTCTCAACGGAGAAACTCATAGATTCGTTTAAGGCTTTAAGGAAAAGCATATTAGAACTGGCAAGGAGGATTGAGCTGTATTTAAAAGAAGGCAAAGCCGCAAAGATTGACCTGCTTAAAGTCGAAGTAAGGGCGGCGGAAATAAGTGATGAGATAGCAAGGCTGAAAAGCAGAAGAGATTACCTTTTAGGGCTTTTATCTCAGGAAATGGGATATAAAGGAAGGTTAAGGGTTAGTAAAAACTTCAAACTTTTTGATGTGAACCTTAGCAAATTGTCAGAGGAGGCGGTTTTAGAAGAGGCTTTTAAAAACCGGCAGGATTTAAGAGAGTTTGATTATTTGGTTAAATCTTCTTATTTTAGGTTGAAGTCTTTCAAAAGGTCGTATTTGCCTGAGATTAAGGCTTTTGCCGGCGGAGGGGAATTTTCCGGCCTTTCCAACAGCGCTAAATTCCCGGACGGAGACAGATGGGAAGACGATTATTGGGGAGGAGTTGAGATGAGTTTTCCGATTTTTGACAGCGGGTTAAGACAGGGAGAGATTATAAAAGCCAGAGGCAGTTATAATATTAGTAAAGCCCGCAGAGGGAAAATACTGCTGGGAATTTATAAAGAGGTAAGCAAGGCTTTAGCAGATATTAAGTCTGCGGTCAAAAGGATAGAATTGGCAAAAACTTCTAAAGAAGAAGCGGATGAAGCGTTGTCTCTTGAGGAGTTGAAGTATAAAGAAGGCAAGGGCGTCATCAATGATGTTTTAGATGCCGAAGCCGCAAAACAAAAATCTAATTATCTTTACTATTCAGCAATTTCGGATTATAATACCAGTATATTTGAATTGAAGCTGGCTGAGGGGCTTCTTCTGGAAAGTTACGCTTCTGTTGTCTCTCAAGGCGAAGATTACAGTAAGGCCGGTAAAGGAAAAGGCAGAAGAGGGCAATAATGAGGCTTGCTGCAAAATGCGCCTGCCACTTTGTGAAGGGCGAAGTTTAGAGCTTCATTTTTATGTATTATTGGACGGTTTTCTCTAATTTGTCGGAGTTAGTTAAGGAAGGGGGCATCTATGGAAAACAGGTATGATTTAATAGTTATTGGGGCAGGCCCAGGCGGCCTTAGCTGTGCAAGGTTGACGCGCAGATTAAAGCCGGAGTGGCGGATATTAGTAATTAGAAAACAGGAGAAGAGTGTTATTCCCTGCGCTTTGCCTTATGCTTTGGACGGCACCATAACCACAGATGATTATATAAAAAGCGATGAGAAACTGTTAAAAAATGCGAATATTGACTTGATTATAGATGAAGTAGTCTCCTTAGAGCCTGACAGCAATGCTATTCAGACAAAGGGCGGGGGAAGTTTTAACTACGGCAGTTTGGTTTTAGTCACAGGTTCTTTTCCCCTTATTCCGCCTATTCCCGGGGCTAATCTTAAAAATGTGTTTAGCATAAAGGACCGTCCGGACATTTTGAGCATTCTGGAAGTTATAAATGATGTTAAGAAGGCGGTTGTTGTAGGGGCGGGCTTTATCGGCCTTGAGATGGTGAACGCTTTTTATAACCGGGGCATAGAGGTGAGTTTAGTGGAAATGGAAAAAGTCTGCCTCCCGAAGAACTTGAGTTATGACCTTTCCGATGTAATAAAAGATGATTTAAGAAAAAGAGGCGTAAATCTTTTTTTGGGCAAAGTTCTTAAAGAAATAAAAGGAGGAGAGAAAGTAGAAAAATGTCTTCTTGACGACGGCGTGGAGATAGAAGCAGATTTAGTTGTGCTCTCGGTTGGGGTGAGGCCGGAGGTGTCTTTAGCCCGCAAATCGGGAGTCAACGTCGATAAGAGAGGAATAATAGTAGACGAATATTTTCAGACTAACATTCCCGGAGTTTATGCAATGGGGGATTGTATAGTTAGTAAGTCGTTTATAACAGGAAAGGCTGAAAATGGATTTCTGGCTACTAATGCTGCGGTTGAGGGCAGGTTTGTTGCAGCGAATATTGCCGGCAAAAAAACGCCTTTCCCGGGGCTTATCAATCCTGCTATTACCAAGATTTTTGATTTTAGCTGCGGGGCTGTTGGCTTTACCAGGGACGCAGCGAGGAAAGAGGGATTGGATTTTTTGTATTCTGATGTGGAAGTATATATGCGTGAGAAGGCATTTCCGGGAGCAGTCCCTCTAAAAATGCGGCTTATATTCAATAGGGATAATCTGGAACTTATTGGCGCAGAAGCTATCAGCAAAGAGAATGTCTCCTGGATAATTAATGCGCTGTCTCTTGCGGTGTTGAACAGAAATACTGCTAATGACCTTGCTTTTATGCAGTACTGCGGCCACCCGCCTCAGATAGATGTTCCCGCCAAGATGCCGGTTGTTCTATGTGCTATAGATGTGTTAAAACAGGCAGGCAGGCTTTAGGAGATAATTATGAGAAAAAAGAAATACTGCCATTGTAAATGGAGAGGGACATAAAACCCCGCCAAAGAGAGTAATCTTCGGTTGGAACACATATTCATATCTATACTATAGAGGCTCTATAGCTGTATCTTCTGGTTTATAAACAGCCTTACCAGTGCTGTTTTAGTTATCAGGAGATATATATCTAATTTAAGATTAATAAATATTGATTAATAGGAGGGAACGATGGATGCTCGGGAAACAATTAAAAAAGCAGAAAAGTTGATAGAGAAATCGCAGTTGGGCGACGATGATAAACATTTTATGATAGTTGCTTTGTATTTTCACGGCCACGTTTGCCCGGCAATGCCGGCGGCTTTTCGGGCTGGCAGAGTGGCTTTAAGGAAATTAGGCATTGAGAGAGAAAGAGATTCTGTTTCCAAAGTCTATGTTGAAACAGGCCATCATCAGGCTGCCGGTTGTTTTGCTGACGGGGTGCAGGTTGCAACTGGGTGCACATTTGGCAAAGACAATATTTTCAAGACTAATTATGGTAAATGGGCCTTTACTCTTGTGGATGAGAAAAATAGAGCAGTGAGAGTCACTGTCAAACCTGAAGTTATGGAGGGAAATTTTTCCTCAGCGTTTATCGAGGAACGCAAAAAAGGGATATTGCCATCTAAAGTTAATCCTGAATTTGCTTTGAAAGTTTTTGAAGCAACGTTGGCAAGGAAAGAAGAGGATTTCTTTAAAGTGAGTGAAATATTTAACTATCCGATAGAAGAAAAGAAGGTAGAAAGCTGTTTCTATGCGGTAAGGTGCCAGGCTTGCGGGGAGCTGGTGGCTGAAAATTATATCCGGTATAAAAGAGGTAAACTTTTATGCATTCCCTGTTCGGGGTATGACTCCTGATTCAGTGCTTAAGAGATGAATTGGAAAATCCCGAAGAATCTTTGCGGGGAAAGTTTATTTTACTGAGTATACAGCGTTTTTAGGAGGCTGAATTATGAATAAACAGTTTGATACCGTGATTATAGGCGGCGGGCCGGCCGGCGTGCCGCCGGCATTGTTTTTGCTTTCTAAAGGCAAAACCGTATGTTTGTTTGAGAAAAGCGGAAATTTAGGAGGCACCTGCCTTTTTGAAGGTTGTATTCCTTCCAAGATATTCATTGAGAGTGCGAAGAGATTTACAGCTTTAGGCAAAATTGCGGATTTTGGCATAGAGGCATCTCCAACTGCCCAGGTTAATTGGGCTAAAGTATTGGAAAGAAAAAGAGAGATACTTGCGCGCCGTTCCCAGGCAGCCTTAAGCAATTTAAAAAAGTTTCCTAATTTTAATTTTCTTGCCCAAGAGGCAAAACTGGCCGGCCCAAATAAAGTTGAGTATCTTGATAACGGCCGGAAAGAAATAATTGAAGCAAAAAATATTATTATTGCCACTGGTTCAGTTTCTTTTATTCCTCCTATTGCAGGAATAGATTTAGCAATAACATCCGAAGAACTTTTAAGTATTGGCCATATACCGGAAAGTATGGCGATTATTGGCGCCGGCCCTATTGGGATTGAGGCAGGAGCAATGTTCTCTCAGCTAGGCACGAAATGCACAATAATTGAGATGCTGCCGAGGATTTTGCCTAATGTGGATAGCGAGATTGCTGGATTTTTGGAAGAGGCGCTAAGGAGGAATGAAAGAGTTAACCTATTTACCGGCGGCAAAGTTACAGGAATATCTCAGAAGGGAGAGGCAAAGGAAATCAGTTTTCAATACCAGGGGCAGACGCAAAAAGTGGAGGCAGAAGTTGTGCTTGTCTGCGTGGGCCGGCGTCCCAATGTGGAAGGATTGGGCCTTGAGGGCGCAGGGATTGAATTCGACAGAAAAGGCATTAGGGTAAATGAATTTTTAGAGACAACACAAAGAGGAGTTTATGCCTGCGGCGATGTGATTGGGGGCTATATGTATGCTCATACCTCAACTTATGAAGGGCTGGTCTGTGCTAAAAATATTTTAATGGGCAATAAAGCAGAGTTAAACTATGCTTATCCGCCCGCCGGCTTGGTTTTCTCCCGGCCGGAGATTGCTTCCTGCGGCTTAACGGAAGATGAGGCAGGAGAGAAGAATGTAGATTTTGTCAGTGCTAAGTATCCTTACAGAATAGACGCCCGGGCCCAGATTGCCGGGGAAGCCGAGGGGTTTATAAAATTTATTGCGGACAAAAAGACGCACAAAATATTGGGCGTTCATATTATCGGCCCTGATGCCTCCAGCACTATTTCTGAGGCGGCTTTGATTGTTAAATTGGGAATTAGCTTGGAGCAGTTATCTGATGTTATTCATCCGCATCCTTCTTTGTCGGAGGGTTTTGGTATTCTGGCAAAACAGATGCTGGCTCAACTTACCCCGTTAGAGAGAATTCTCTAACGAGGTTTACACAGAGAGGCTGATTATGAAAAGAGTAATTCTTATTGTGTATCTTTTGATTTTGGCTTTGCCGGCTTGGGCAAGAAATTGGGAATATTATTTTGAATACAAAGGCAGTGCGCCTCTTAATAAAAAGCAAAGAGTGTTCCTGAAACTTAAAGAAGAAACACGCTACAAGGACGGAGTGAATTACTATCGTAAGTCATCTTTTGGCCTGTCTAAGAAGATAGGTTCTAATTTAGAAGTTTCTCTTTTTTACGCCTTTAAGGAGAAGAGAAAAGGCGGCTGGAACAAACTGCATATGTTTTGGCCGCAGGTTGATTACAAGAGGAGCTTTAAAAAATTTGCTTTGGCTTCCAGCACAAAATTTGAGAGGCACTGTTACAGCAATACTTACAAGTTCAGGGAAAAACTAAAGATTATCCTGCCGGTAAACAAAAAACTTAAGTTCTTTATCGGCGATGAAGGCCGTCTGTTTTCTCTCTTTGACAATCCTTATTTTGGCGAAAATGAAGCGTTATGCGGTTTTGATGCTAAGTTATTTAAAGACTTTGCGTTAGAGATTTACTATGATTTGCGCCGAATAAAAAGCGCCGGTAATTGGCAAAACACCAATTGCTTAAGGACGGTGATGGATTTTAAGTTCTAACAGGGTGTTTGGGTAATGGCTTGCAGAAAGAGTGTGAAGGAAGGTAAAAGCTAAACAGGAGGTTTTGTTATGATTGATATTGAGAAAATTTTGGGTAAGGATGCGGATTTCCTTTTGGAACATAAGTGCAAAACGATTCCTAAAGATATGCTTCATCTTCCCGGCCCTGATTTTGTGGACAGGGTTGTTTCTCTGACAGGCCGTCCTAATGCCGTCCTGCGCAATTTAGAGGCGGTTTTTAACCATGGCCGGTTGGCAGGGACAGGGTATCTTTCCATTCTGCCTGTTGACCAGGGGATAGAGCACTCCGCGGGAGCTTCTTTTGCCCCCAATCCCATATATTTTGACCCCGAAAATATCGTAAAACTCGCCATAGAAGGAGGATGCAACGCCGTTACTTCAACTTTAGGGGTGTTGGGCGCGGTATCAAGAAAATACGCGCATAAGGTTCCCTTTATCTTGAAACTTAATCACAACGAACTCTTAAGCTACCCCAATTCTTATGACCAGCGTATGTTTGCTTCTGTGAGTCAGGCCTTTGATATGGGGGCAGTTGGCGTAGGGGCGACAATTTACTTCGGTTCTTTAGAATCCCGCCGGCAGATTGAAGAAGTTTCTGCCGCTTTCAGTGAGGCGCACCGGCTGGGGATGTTTACGGTTCTATGGTGTTATTTAAGGAATGAAGCTTTTAAAAAAGACGGTGTTGATTATCATACTTCCGCGGATTTAACTGCTCAGGCGAATCACTTGGGAGTTACTATTGAGGCTGATATAATAAAGCAGAAGCAGGCTACCTGTAATGGCGGATATACTGCTTTGAAATTTGGCAAAACCAGCCCTCTTGTTTATGAAAAGTTAACTTCTTCCCACCCCATTGATTTAACACGTTATCAGGTGGCTAACTGTTATATGGGAAGAGCCGGCCTGATTAATTCCGGAGGCCCTTCCGGGGAAAACGACCTCCAGCAGGCAGTTAAAACCGCTGTGATTAATAAAAGGGCTGGAGGAATGGGATTGATTTCCGGGCGCAAAGCGTTTCAGAAACCTATGGAGGAAGGAGTAAAAATATTAAACGCTATACAGGATGTGTATCTTACTAAGGAAATAGATGTGGCATAACTGATTTAAAATTATAACCGGAGTAAAAGGAGAAAACAAAATGGAAAGGGAACACAGGCATATCCAGTTGGAAGATTATCAGCAGTTTATTGGTGCAGAAAGTGTGCAGCGTATCAGGAAGAAAGTCAGAAATCTCGGTCATATGCATGTTGTGAATGTTAATTCTACATATTATGGCGGAGGAGTGGCGGAGTTGTTATCGTCCTTGACGCTGTTAATGAACAGCATCGGGATCAGAACTGGATGGAGAATGATTCAGGGCTCGCCGGATTTTTTCAGTATAACAAAAAAGATGCACAATGCTCTTCAGGGAGGGAAGATAAATTTAAGTAGAAGAAAGAAGAAAATTTATGAAGAAGTAATTTATGAAAATTCTATTCGTAATCATTTAGACCAAGATATGATTATTATTCATGACCCCCAGCCGCTTCCTTTAATTACTCATTATAAGAAAAGAGTTCCCTGGGTATGGCGATGCCATATTGATTTATCCAATCCCGATAAAGAGTTGTGGAATTATCTCTGTCAGTTTATCGGGAAGTATGATGCGATGATTTTGAGTATTAAGGAATATCGCAAAGATTGTGGCATTCCTCAATTGTTTTTTATGCCGGCAATAGACCCTTTTACCATTAAAAACAGAGAGTTAAGCGAAAGGGAAATAAACGAACGCCTCAGGCATTACAATATTCCCACCGACCTTCCCATAATTGCCCAAGTTTCCCGTTTTGACCGCTGGAAGGACCCTGAAGGTGTGATTAAAGCGTTTAAAATAGCCAGGCGGGAGGTTGATGCCACACTGGTTCTTTTAGGCAATGCTGCTTTGGACGACCCTGAAGGAGAGAAGATTTACCATTCGTTGCTTAAAGAAAGAGAAGACAGGATTATCATTATCAGCCGGGACGATACGGCGCTGGTTAATGCTTTACAGAGAAAGGCAGCAGTTATACTGCAGAAATCTATACGTGAAGGATTCGGTCTCACTGTCACCGAGGCAATGTGGAAAGGCACTCCTGTTATTGGAGGCAATGTGGGCGGTATCCGTTACCAGATAAAAGACGGAGTAAACGGGTTTTTAGTTTCTTCAGTTGAGGAGGCGGCGAAAAGGATTATCACTTTGCTTAAAAACGAGAAACTTCGCCGGCGTATGGGAGAAAAAGGCAAAGATACAGTCAGGAAGCATTTTCTTATGAGCCGGCTCTTAGAGCAGTATCTTGATTTATTCGGTTCTTTTGAAGCAGTATACAGGATAAAAAAAGGAGTTTTAAAGCCGTCTTAAAAAACGGTTCAGTTTAATCAGAGGAGGCAAATTATGAATCCGATTTATTGGTCGCCGGTAATTTTCTTCTTTATTGCGTTCGTATTTTCTATGCTTGGTATGGGCGGTTCTCAGTTATACATACCAATTCTTTTCTGGCTGGGTATGGATTTTAAGGCCCAGGCAATTCCTTTAGGTATGCTGCTTAATCTGGTAAATTCTTCATCCGCCGCTTTTGTTTATGCTAAAAAGAAACTTATTGACTGGCGCGTCGCTTTGCCTTTTGGCCTTACTATGGTAGTTTTTGCTCCTTTGGGGACTTGGGCAAATATCAGTCTGCCGACAAAACCAGTGATTCTCATATTTGCGGTATTTACGGCTCTGGCGGCTCTTTTAATGCTTTCAGGGTGGAAGCCTAAAACAGGCAGGCTCTCGGGGAAGGGAAGGCTGGTTTTAGGATTTGCTGCCGGAAGTGCTTTAGGATTTTTCGCCGGGCTTATCGGAAGAGGCGGAGGCAGTTTCGTTGTGCCTTTGCTTTACATTGCAGGGCTTATGCCCAAAGCCGCCGCGGCAACTTCGGCAATGGTAATTACTTTTTCCGGAACGTCGAGTTTCCTTTCTCATATTCTTACCGCTGCGCGGCCTGAGTGGGTAGTATGGATACTCTGCGTAATATCTGTGTTTTTAGGCTCACAACTTGGCTCGCGCGTTATGGCGGCAAAGCTCAAATCAAAATCAGTGAAGGTTGTTTTTGGATTTGTCCTATTAGGAGTTGCCGCACTTTTGATTATAAAGGATGTTATCTTAAGATAACGATTTCGAATACAGCCTTTGCATTAGTAAGAAGTGCATTAGTAAGAAGATTGTTGCAAATTCAATCTAAACCTAACCCTTAATCTTGCAACAAAAGTGTTTGTAACAGTTCTACTGTATTACCTGCGGATAGAGGCAATCTCCTACAGCGTTTTGTATTTTGGAATAGACAGTATCCCTTAACCGGCCAAAGTCGCCGGGCAGTAAATCTTTTGTCTCAACCGCAGGGAGGAATTCTATTGTCCCGAAGGCTTTTTTTCTGAATATCCATCTACCTTTGGGGATAGCATTTCTTGTCCCGTTAATGGCTACGGGCAGGACAGGAAATTTTTCTTTTATTGCCAGTTTGAAAGCGCCGTTTTGGAATTTACCCATTTTTCCTGTATGGCTGCGGGTTCCTTCGGGAAAGAACGCTACTGATATTCCTTTATTAAGCCAGGCAGCAGCTTGGCGGTATGTCCTTTTGATGCTTGTATATTTTCCTCTGGTGAGTTGGATATGTTTTCCTAAAGAAAGGCACCAGCCGATAAAAGGGATTCTAAAAAGGCTTTCTTTAGCCACCCATTTAAACTGCATACGGGATTTATACATTATTATTATATCAGCAAGACTTTGATGGTTGGCGGTTATTACGTATGTTTTTCGGTGGTCAATATTTTCTATGCCTTTAACTTCTACTCTCCAGTAAGGATTTAGCCTTATAATAAAATCAGCCCACCAGAAAGACTGGTTATGGACGATTCTTCTTTTTTTGTCAAAAGGCAAAAGCACTATTGTCAAGAATAAATCAACTATGAATACTAAAATTGTCAGGAAGGAAATTTCTATCCATATAGCTATTGATAGTAATACTTTCATTTTATTTTTTCCGCAGTTAAATAGATTAATATTATACCACAAGGCAGTATTTTAGAATAAGGTTTTCCAATTTTTAAGACAGTCTTATTTGTTGCAAATTTGCCCAATCAAACCAATGAACCAATTTAAATCTCAATCT
>WFRI01000084.1 GCA_015486615.1 Candidatus Omnitrophota bacterium
ACAATGAGTATGCTATTGACAGCAGCGAAAAAGACATTGGAAACGAAATTGACTTATCTTTGAAATACGACTACACAGAAGATGTGCAGTTAGGAATGTATGCAGGAATTTTTCTCCCTGGCGATTTGTTTGACAATGCTAATGACAGCACAGCCTATTCTGTCCGGGGAACAGTCAGTGTAGATTTCTAATTACAGCCAATGCTTTTGTAAGCAAACAAAACCCTGAACCCTTTGCGGGTTCAGGGTTTTTTATTTCTATCTTTAAGGAGGTGAAGCGGATGTTTAAGAAAAAAGTTTTGTTTTTATGTTTTGCTTTCTTAATATTTACGGTTTTGCCGGGGTATTCCGCAGTCAACAACATTAGGATTTCCGGGGATATCACTACCCAGGCAGTTACCCGCGATTTATCTTTTGGCCTGCAGGGCACAAAACTTTTGCCTTTGGGCACATCAAATCAGGTTAAAGACAGCGAGGATTTCCTTCTTACCCAGATGCGGCTTAGGTTTGACGCGGATTTGACGGACAATGTAGAAGCAACTGTCCGGCTGTTAAATGAACGGCTGTGGGGGGAAGAGACTTCTTCCAACAGCGATATAGATTTAGATTTAGGCTATATTACCTTAAAAGAATTTCTCAGCCCTAATTTGACTTTAAAAATAGGACGCCAGAATTTAAGGTTTGGCAATGCTTTTATTGTCGGCGACCCGGATACCAATGTTGATGTATCTTCAGCCTCAGCGTTGCACCATATTGCCGATGATTTGTCTTTGCGCAAATCTTTTGACGCAGTGCGGGCAACTTTAGATTTAGAGCCTTTCACTATTGATTTAGTTTACGCTTTGGTTAATGAAGGCAGCACCAATGTGAACGAAGACAGGGCTTTATACGGGTTAAACATAAATTATTCGCCTGACGAACATTATACTTTGGAAGGTTATATTTTTTCCAAATACAAAGCCGAAGATTTCTACTACTCGTCGCTATCATCCAGCCCGCCGGTATTAAGGGAAGATAACAAAAACTATGTTTACACTGCGGGCGGCAGGGTAAAGAAAGATATAAATGAGCACCTTACCCTTAATTTTGAAGCCGCGCACCAATTTGGCGATTACCTTGACGGCTCAGGCCGGCATTCTAAAAGGGATGCCTGGGGAGGTCAGGTAGGCTTAGATTACAAGTTTCTTAACAAAACTTACTCCATATTAGGTTTTTGGTACACTTACCTTTCCGGCGACGGGGACGAGTATTCTTCTACTGCCGGCACAGCCGGCGCAAAATACACCGGCTGGGACCCTATGTTTGAGGACCAGACTGGCGGGGAAATTATCAATTTGATTCTTCCCCATACCAATTCCCATACAATAAACCTTTACTATTTTACTTATCTTAGGAAAGACATTAACCTTTTGGTAAAATATACCTATGAAAGTTTGGCTGAAAACTATTTCAACAGCCGCTATGCTATTGCCAAAGGCCCTGCTTACGGCAACTATTACTATTTAGAGCGCGACAAAAAACATTTAGGCGACGAGGTGGATTTAAAACTCACCTACGACTATTCAGAAAACGCCAAGTTTATCCTGGCTGGAGGAATAGTTTTCCCGGGCCCGGCTTTGGCTGAGCAGAATGACAACTTAGCCTATTCTTTAAGGCTGGTTTGGAAAGTAAACTTTTAATCCGCTGACTTGTGTAAAGATAACAGGCTTAGGCTTTTATACCCTTATGCGGATTTGACGCGAATCATTATCTTCGGCATAATTTTGCCGGTTCTGGTAATATAGAGGACTGTGCCTCAAATATTCAAAAAAATTTGAAATTTTGTAGCCTCTTATTGTATAATATAACTACAGAGAGAGAAGTAACGAAGAAATTTATGAGATAATCAGCGTAGGCAGATTCTGAACCGGTAAAAAACAGATGTATAAAAAAGGAGGTTATGAATGGTTAAAGTGAAGGCTTTTATACTTTTTTTTATTTTAGTTTCTTTATTGCTGCTGCCTGGCTACAACGCTTTTGCCGAAGATATTACTATAACTACTTACTATCCTTCTCCTTTGGGAGTGTATAAGGAACTGAGGGCAGAAAGGATGGCAATAGGGGATAGTTATTATGATGCTTCTAAGCATGGATGGAAGCCTAAACAGGACTGGGCAGGTAAGAATATAAACCTTGCAGTAGAGGGAAATGTAATGATTGGCAATCCGGACGCTACAATATCTATTCCTTCAAGAGGTTTGGGCATAAATACTTATCCTCAATATCCTATTGACATAGTTGGGAGAACACTAAGCAAAGAGAAGGCTCGTTTTGCAGCAGGATGGGCATGGACGCATGACGCATTTTTTAGGAAGCCTGTTGTGGGATTGCAGGTAGGCAACGCTGATTTTACAAAATACTTCCGTTTGGCTATGGATTTAAATGATCTAACAGGTACTACATCTTTCGATTCCACCGGCCGTGTATTATTACAATCGGGCCGTGACAGCAAATGGCAAATCAATATTGCTCTTGGAAAGAATATATTACCTTCATCCTTCGGTGGTAAGCTGGTACACGGAATGCTCATATTTCCTACGGTTAAAAATGATACGACGCCTAATTGGAAATACCCCTACGCAGCTTTGGCTCTTCTAATCAGTGGTCAAGCGATATTGGGGCTTAGTGATGGAGTATCTTATGCGGGTATGGTTGTTGAGAATGGGGGGGGGGATTCTTTGCGTATATACACATCCGGCAATATACTCTTTCAAGGTGGTGGGTGGGATAGTATGAAACTTAAGCCTCCTACTGGCAAGGGTAAAGACGATGCCGACCTGCATGTTTATGGCGATGTCCATGTAGATGGAATTACATACACAGGAGATATTAAAAAAGCGGATATAGCCGAGAATTTTTTAACGGAAAAAGGCGCAGAACCCGGTGATGTTATGGCAGTAGATGTAAATAGCGACGAGCGAATGGTCCGAAGTTGCAGGCCTTATTCTCCTCTGGTGGCCGGTATTATTTCGGGAAATCCAGGCCTTGTTATTGCCGGAAAAAAGAAAAAAGGCTATAAGCCTTTGGCTTTAAAAGGAAGGGTTTTGTGCAAAGTTACAGATGAGGGTGGAAAAATCAGGCGTGGAGATTTGTTAGTCAGCTCTTCTAAACCCGGATATGCGATGAAAGCCGACCCTAAAAAAATAACACTTCCTACTCAAATAGTGGGGATAGCTATGCAGAATTTATCTCCCAAGAAGCATGAGGGGGAAATAATGGTCTTTGTTAAATGAAATATTTAAGAGGCAAAGCCAATAATATAATGGGAGCAGATATAACAAACAGGATAATCAAAGTTATTGTAAGG
>WFRI01000085.1 GCA_015486615.1 Candidatus Omnitrophota bacterium
CATACTTTTGATTTAGTCCAATGCCCAATCTCTAACGTCCAATGTCGAAAATCGTAAGTCCAAAACCAATTCAACTAATTTTAACCAATCTAAACCAATCAAACTGATTTAACCCTTGATTTTAACCTGTCAGTTAAAATTTATTATAACATAATTTTATTTATTGGCACAACAAATACCCGGCGGCTTTTTAAATCTATCTCAAAAGGCTGAAAGCGTAAAAAACTATTGCAAAAACTCATAAATATGGTAAATTATAGATTTCTTTTAAACGAGAAAAACTAATAATAAAAACACTAAAAACAGAGGTAGAAATGCTTAAGAGCAAAATTCAAAAGGAAAAGTTATCTTTTCTGTCGCAGTTAGACGCAAGTATTATATCTTTTATAGAAAAATATGCAGACCTCTGTCAGCCGGATAAGATTTTTATATACACCGGAACTTCTGAAGATAAATTTTACCTGCGTCAAAAAGCCAAAGAATACGGAGAAGAAGCACTGTTAAACCTGCCTAAACACACTATTCATTTTGACGGCTATTATGACCAAGCCAGAGACAAATTAACAACTAAATACCTCGTATCTGAAGATGCAGATATAGATACTGCGCTTTTAAACTGTATTGACAAAAACTTTGGGATTAAAGAAATAATGGGCTTTTTTGAAAATAGTATGCAGGGCAAAGAAATGATAGTAGGCTTTTTTTCTTTGTGCCCGCCTGGCTCAATATTTTCTATACCCTGTCTGCAAATAACAGATTCTTTTTATGTGGCTCACTCAGAAGATATTCTTTACCGGGAGGCCTCACAGCAGGTTTTGAAACAGAAAACCACTATTGATAACTTGTTCAGATTTGTGCATTCAGCAGGAGAATTGGAAAATAATACCAGCAAGAACGTTGACAAAAGGCGGGTGTATATAGATTTAGAAGGAAACATTGTTTATTCAGTTAACACTCAGTATGCAGGGAATACTGTAGGCCTTAAGAAACCGGCTTTAAGGCTGGCTATCAATAAGGCTTCTAAGGAAGGCTGGCTGGCTGAACATATGTTTCTTATGGAAGTAAACGGTAAAAACGGGAGAAAGTCATATTTTACCGGCGCTTTTCCCAGTGCATGCGGCAAGACTTCAACTTCAATGCTTAAAGGCGAATCTGTTTTGGGCGATGATATTGCTCATTTGAGAATAAAAAACGGCAAGGTGTTTGCTGCGAATGTAGAGAAAGGAATATTTGGCATAATTCAGGATATTAACGAAAAAGACGACCCGGAAATTTGGCGGGTCCTGCATTCGCCTGACGAGGAAGTAATTTTTTCCAATGTTTTGGTTTCTCAGGGGCAACCATTCTGGCAGGGTAAAGGTAATATTCCAGAAAAAGGGGTAAATTTCTCTGGAGAATGGTTTTTAGGAAAAACAGACAATCAGGGCAATGAAATTCCGCCTGCGCACAAGAACGCCAGATTTACCATAAACATAGCGTCTTTAAGGAATGCCAGCCCTTTATTCGATTATCCTGAAGGTGTGGAAGTATCCGGCATTATTTATGGCGGAAGAGACTCTGATACTTCTGTGCCGGTAGAAGAATCTTTTTCCTGGCAGCATGGTATAATTACAAAAGCCGCCTCTTTAGAGTCTGAGACTACAGCCGCAACTTTAGGCCAGGAAGGCGTAAGGAAATTCAACCCAATGTCAAACTTAGATTTTCTTTCCGTGCCTCTGGCAAAATATATTGAAAATAATTTGAACTTCGGCTCCAGGGTTAAAAATCCTCCCAGAATATTTTCTGTAAATTATTTTTTGAAATCAAACAATGGCAAATATTTAAACAGCATAGAAGACAAGAGAGTATGGATAAAATGGATGGAAAAAAGAGTACATAACGAAATAGGTTCCTTAAAATCTCCTTCAGGATATATTCCCGAATATGAAGATTTAAAACTTCTTTTCCGGGAAGTATTAAATAGAGAGTATTCAAAGGAAGACTACAAAAAGCAATTTACAATTAGGGTAAAAGAGAATATAGAAAAAATAGGCAGGATTCTTAAAATTTACTCAAACGAAATAAAAAACATCCCGTCTGTAGTAATAGATGTTTTATCACAGCAAAAACAAAGATTCGAAAGCCTAAAGAAATCAGCAGGAGATTATGTTTCTCCCTTTGAATTAAGCAAAGAATAAATTATGCTGGTAGTAGATACTAATATTCAAGAGTGCAATCTGTTCAAAAAAGGCAAGGTCCGGGATATTTATGACTTAGGTAATTCTCTGTTAATAATAGCCACTGACAGAATCTCCGCTTTTGACGTAGTACTTCCTACGCCTGTACCGGATAAAGGGAAGATACTTACCAGACTGTCGCGGTTTTGGTTTGAATATGTAAGGGATATTATTTCTAACCATATTATAAGCTGTAAAGTAGAAAGCCTGCCGCAGGCTCTGCACAAATATAAAGAAATCTTTGAAGACAGGTTTATGCTGGTAAAAAAAACAGAAGTAGTGCCGTTTGAATGTGTTGTTCGGGGATATTTAGCAGGTTCAGGCTGGAAAGAATACCAGGAAAGGCAGAGCATATGCGGGGTTAAAATAATGCCCGGGCTTAAAGTATCTTCGAAACTTCCTGAACCTATATTTACTCCGGCGACGAAAGCAGAGCAGGGACATGATGAAAATGTTACTTTTGAATATATGCAAAATAAGATTGGCAAAGAATTAGCCGAGAGAATAAAAAGGGTAAGCCTGTCTGTTTATACTAAAGCCAGCAGGTATGCAGAGAAAAAAGGCTTTATTATAGCCGATACAAAGTTTGAATTCGGGATTTCTAACGGCAGTCTTCTGTTGATTGACGAACTGCTGACTTCGGACTCTTCCAGATTTTGGCTTAAGGCAGGTTATCAGGAAGGGGTCCCCCAGCCGGCTTTTGACAAACAATTTGTCCGGGACTATCTGGAAACGTTGGACTGGGATAAAACTTATCCCGGTCCGGAACTTCCCGAAGAGATAGTGGAAAGAACCCGGGAAAAATACTTAAAGATTTCGGAGATAATATTAGGAGAGTAAACAACATGCTTGCCGATAGGGTAAAGCAGATAAACGAATCTATAACTTTGGCAGTGTCTTCCAAAGCAAAACAAATGAAAAGCCGGGGGATAGACGTTATTGGCTTTGGGGCTGGTGAACCAGATTTTGACACTCCTTTAAACATCAGGGAAAAAGCCAAACAGGCAATAAGTCAGGGATTTACAAAATATACACCGGCTTTAGGAATGCCGGAATTGAGAGAAGCAATAGCCGAAAAGTTAAAAAGAGAGAACGGCCTTTCTTATTCTCCAAAAGAAATTATTGTATCCTGCGGAGCAAAATATGCTTTATTTGAGGCTATAATGGCTTTAGTAAACCCCGGTGAAGAAGTGTTAATTCCTTCGCCTTACTGGGTGAGTTATCCGGAAATGGTAAAAATAGCCCGGGGGAGGGCGGTTTTTATTGATGCAAGAAAAGAAAACTCTTTCAAAATAACCGCTTCTCAATTGGAAGAAAAAATATCTAAGAAAACAAAACTTCTGATTCTAAATTCGCCGTCTAATCCCGCAGGAACAGTCTATACAGAGAAAGAATTGGAGAGACTATCCGAGGTTATTTTGAAAAAAAACATTTTTTTAATATCAGACGAAATATATGAAAAACTGGTATATGAAGGGAATAAACATAGAAGTATAGCATCTTTTTCCTCAAAAATTAAAGAAAGAACCATATTAATCAACGGAGTTTCCAAATCTTATTCTATGACTGGCTGGAGGATAGGGTATGCTGCGGCTATTCCGGAAATAATAAAAGCAATGGGAAATATACAGAGTCACTCAACTTCAAATCCTGCATCTATATCCCAAATGGCGGCTTTGGAAGCAATTTCCGGTCCTCAGGACAAAGTGGAGGAAATGCGGAGCATTTTTGAAAAGAGGCGCGATTTAATGCTCAAACTCATAAACGGAATTCCCGAATTATCTTGTGTAAAACCGCAGGGCGCTTTTTACTGCTTTGTGGATATATCCGAATACCTGCGGACAAACAACAAAGGGATTGATTCCTCTTTGTCTTTTGCGGATAGGCTTTTAGAAGAGAAATCTGTAGCGGTTGTGCCAGGCGCAGCTTTTGGAGACAGCAATTTTATAAGACTTTCATTTGCTACCTCAGAAGAAAACATAGAAAAGGGGTTGAATAGGATTAAGGAATTTGTTAGTTGAATAGAGAATTAAGAATAAGAATTACAATGCAAAATGTAAAAAGATTTAAGATATATCGCGATTTTGGTATTTGACTTGCTTTCTTGTCTGCACCTGCCTCGGGGGCAAATGTTCAATGTCGTATGTCGTAGACCGAAGATTATATTCTGGACTTTCGGCATTGGACATTCGACTTTCGGCATATTCAGAGCGC
>WFRI01000086.1 GCA_015486615.1 Candidatus Omnitrophota bacterium
CTGAAAAATGAAGGTTATCCATTAAGGATTATCAGCAAAATGTTGTGAAATCTTTGGAGAGATTATTAAAACCAATAATAGATTGAGATGGGAAAGGGAAGACTTACTCTTGAAAAACGACTACTAAAATCGTCTTTAACATATGCTATACTTACGACAACTATAGATTATGATAGTATTTTCTATATAACAATTTATCATAAAAGGCAATGGAAAAGGGAAGATTGATTTTAGCGAAAGAAATTGTGAAGAAATACAATATTTCTTACCAGACCCTGAATTATTATACGAATATCGGCCTGCTGAAGGTTATAAAGCGGAAAGGCAACGGCAGGTTATATGATAGGGAAGAGATAGAGAGAAGGCTGCAAAAGATTAGAGGCCTGAAAAATGAAGGTTATCCATTAAGGATTATCAGTAAAATGTTGTGAAATCTTTGGAGAGATTATTAAAACCAATGATAGATTGAGATGGGGAAGGGAAAACTTACTTCTGAAGGGCAGTTATTGAAGTTAGTTGGAAAGGATGCTAAATCTGCCGCTGTTGGCTCTAATCGGCAGAGGAAGTCTTTCTTAGGCCTGAAGGGTGTAAAAATGCTCTGGCCGGGCTTGTTTAAAGGCAGAGGCCGGGGGCCTGCTAAATTAAAAAAAGATTCAAAGGAGCCCGATTTAAAAACATTGAATAGAATTCTTCTCGTTATTTTAATAGCGCTCTTAGGCTATTCAATAATAGATTTTGTTTTTGGCCGGCCGGATATAGGAAAGGTCTATGCGCGAATTCAGCCGGCAGGAGAGGAAGATTTGGGAATGGAGATTAAGTCTTCTGCCCAGCCGTTTCTGCACTATTTGGAGATGGTGCGCCGCAGAAATATTTTCGGCCCGATAGTTCTCAAAAAGCCGGAAAACGTCTCCAAAATCAAGAAACAGCACCTGCAGGATATGGCTAAGGATTTAAACCTCGTGGGGATATCTTTTAAGGGAAGGCCGATGGCGATGATTGAAAACAGAGCCGAGCGTAAAACCTATTTTCTTAGAAAAGGAGACACTATCGGTAAATTTAAAATAGAAGATATTCTGCCTAATAAAGTTGTCTTAAGTTACGAGGGAGAAAAAATAGATTTGATGTGATAATTTTATGGAAATAATCCATAATTACCAGCAGATTGACAAAGCAGGCAAAGAGTTATTCAAGGCTTAGGCACAGGGAGAAAATTGAATGAGAAAAAAATCAATATTGATAATCTTACTATTGTTTTTGTCAGGTGCGGGGGCGTCTTTGGCTGCGCCGAATTCTTCCAAGCCTCAGCCTGCTAAATCGGATACATCTGTATCTAAAGCGCAGCAAAGAAATCCGGCGTCTAAATCAGAGCAGAAGGAACCGTCTTTAGCGGGATTATCCAGAAGGGTATCGCTGGATCTGCGGGGTATGGATATAATAGATACTATCAAATTCCTATCTATGAAAGGCGATTTGAATATTGTTACCAGTAAAAATGTCACCGGCCGGATAACTTTATTCTTAAAAAATGTGACTATTGGCGATATTCTTGATGTTATTCTGTTGACGAATGATTTGGCTATGCAGAAAAAGGACAATATCATTACTATAATGACTGATGCTGAGTATGAACAACTTTATGGCAAAAAATATTTTGACAAAAGAGAAGTCAGGACTATAAAACTTAAATATACTCTGCCTTCAAGAGTAGGCAAAGTTTTAGACAGCATCAAAAGTTCTATCGGCAAAATTATTATGGACGATGAAACAGGGACTCTTGTCCTTATTGATACGCCTGAGAAAATTAGAGAGATGGAGGAGACCGCCTCCGAATTTGATATCGGCCTTTTGGAAAAGAAACCGCGCACGGTCTCTCAGGTCTTTGAATTGAAATACGCCAAAGCTGCAGACATCAAGCCTAAGGTAAGTGCGTCTTTAACTCCCAAACTTGGCTCGGTCCAAATAGATGAGCGGACAAATAAGATAATTGTCCGCGACCTGCCTTATAAAATAAAAGAAATTGGAGAAATGATTTCTGCTTTTGACAGCAAGCCTCGTGAAGTCGTTATTGAGGCTAAGATAGTAGAATTGACTCTCAATAACAACTTCGCTTTTGGCGTAGATTGGGATAAACTATTAAAAAAGACAAAAGATATAATGTTTGAAGGAAGTTTTCCTTTCAATGCTCCGGCTGGAATTGCGGGAAATTTTGGCAAGATTTCTATTGGCACTTGGAAACCGGGATTTTATACTGACGAGGGAACTCAAAATGAAGCCTTTCATCAAGGCGGCCTTGATGCCCGGCGCAGCGGCGAATTATTGACTTTTCTAAAGTCAATAGGCAAAGTTAAAATTATATCCTCTCCTCATATAGCGGTTGTTAATAACGGAGAGGCTAAAATTATGGTAGGAACCCGCCAGCCTTATGCTACCAGCACAATTTCGCAGGGAGATGTTACGTCCACTACTTCCTGGAATGCGGAATTTGTGGACTTGGGAGTTACGCTTAGTGTTACTCCAACTATCAATAAAGACGGTTTTGTGAAAATGCATATTAAACCCGAAGTAAGCACCTTAAGGGATTGGTTTGAAGTCCAGGACAAATCGGGCACAACGCAGATTAAACTGCCGCAGGTAGATACTTCTAATGCTGAGACGGATGTTTTGGTCAAAGATGGAACTACGGTTGTTATTGCCGGCTTGATTAAGAATACTGAGTATAAAAATAAAAGAAGAGTGCCTTTCTTAGGGAATATCCCGGTGGTAGGCAGCCTGTTAGGTTCTACTTCTACGGGAGTAGAGACAAAAGAACTGGTTATTTTTCTTACTCCCCGTATTATTACAGGGGAAGAAAACTTGTTTTTTATAAGAGGTACCGAAAAATTAAGAAAGCCTGAGAAATATATAAGATGGGATGGGCTGCGGGGTGAAAAACCGAGAAAACCTGAAAAAGATATAAATATAAAAGGGAACGAAAGATTAAAAAAGCCTGAAGAATATATAAGATGGGATAGGGGATGGAATGAAAAACCAAGAAAGCCCGAGAAAGAATAGAAAAGGGCATTAAGAATATTCTGAGGATGCGGAGTATATTTTAACCGCACATATAGATAAGGAGAGGGCATGCGGATGAAAAGACAAAATTCTTTTAGAGAAAAAGTAATGAGTATAAGCGGGTGTAGTTTTAAGACTCTACCTGAGGATTGTGTTAGGGGTATATTGGGAAGAATTGTTGCTATGCTTATCTTCTGGGTTGTCTTTTCTGGCTTAGTCGCCTATAATTATATTGCTTATTCTGCACCTCAGGATGATAGAGACAATCTGCAAATATGGCTGGATAGGAACAGAAACCAGACAAAGAAGCTCCGCGGCCTGATAAGGCTGATTATAGACAGGCTTAATGCGGTAGAAAAAGAAAATGTTTCATTGAGAGAAAAGAATCTTGAGTTAACTAAAGAACTAAGCCAATTAAGAGGTGGCCCGGCTGTCCCAGGCCGGGCCTGGCAATGGCCGGAAAGTCAATCTGGTAAAGAGTTTCTTCAAAGGGAGGACTCTTTTGTGAACAGAGACACTGCTGAGCCGGCTGGAAACGAGGTTTACTCTGAGTGGCAGGAGAATAAAGGCCAAAAACTGAAAAGTCAATTAAGAGATCTCAAGGCACAACTGAGAGCAGAAAAAGCTAAGGTTTATTATAATCTTGGGCTTAGTTATGATGAAAGCGGCATGTATAAAAAAGCCCTTGCCGAATATCGCAAGGCATTGAAAATTACTCCTAATGACCCGGATATCCATTATAATTTAGGAGTTCTTTACGATGACCATATCAAGAACAAAAAGAAGGCCATTTACCATTATAAAATGTATCTTAAACTTGCACCTCACGCTAAAGATGCTTCTCAGGTGGCTTACTGGATTAAGGAAGCCGAAGACGAATTAGAGTTTAGATGATTCATATTCTTACCGGCACCCACGTTAAAAAAGCATACCGGTGCTTTTTTAAGTGGCAGACACTTTATTTTTTGATTTTTCAATAGAGTGAGGTTATTGTAGTATGAAAACCCTGGCTGTTATTCTGATAATGCTGATTAGTACGCTGGGCCCTTCGGCAGTTATTGCTATGGTAGGATATGCCAGTGTCCGGGCTTTGGGGAGAAATCCTTCAGCCGCGCCGAAAATCTTGCTGTCGATGATTCTGGCTTTTGTTTTTGCCGAATCTATTGCAATAATTGGCCTGCTTATAGTATATAATTTGTTTGGCGCATAACAAAATAGGGACAGCGGCTATTTTTCTTTAAAAAGTTGCAAAGCACCAGAGCAGTGATGTTTGGTTATTACTACTGCGCTTTCTTACCACTATCCACCTCGGGGGTGGAACTCTTTCCACCCCCGAGGTGTTAAAAAAGCACGCAGTGCTTTTTTAGTGGTAGCTTTTTTAGTGGCAGCGCTTTTTAATGATAGCCAGTGCTTTTTAGCGATAGACATATTCATATTTAGGATTTAGAATCTTATGGGAAGGCGTTCAATAGATTGGAGATTAGCCAGCGGCTTTAGCGCTCTGCTCTTTCTCATAGTAGCGGTTGGCTTAGTAGGGATTTTTCAGATTCAGTCTCTAAGCTGGAGAGTTGACAAATTAGGAAGACAGTATTTTCCTATGCAGAAGGCGGTTTTAGAGATGCGGATTGATAACAGCCTATATGCAAAGGCGGTCCGCAGTTATATCTTCTGGCATAACGCTAAATATCTTGAGGCGGCCAGGACAGGAGCAAACCGCCGCCAGATTAATGCCGTCCTGAAGGCTTTTTATCGTCAACTGAATAATTACTCTGCATTTGTCCGGGATCCTGAGCAGAAACGGTGGCTTGAGAGAGTAGAAAGGTTAGAGCAGGGCTTGGTTTCCAATGGGAGAAAAATTGTAGATTTAGTTGACCGGCTTGAGCGGGTTAAAAATACAGCGGAGAAGAAAAAAATAAGCAGTTATCTGAACAATCTGGTTATGGATTTTGAGAACAGGCTTTACCGAATAGATAATTTTATTGACAACAACCTGCAAAAGACAAATTTAGAGAAGGTTAAAAAGGAGTTGATTAAGGCAGAGATAGTGCGGAAACGCGGCGTTATATTCCTATATTGGTCGTTGGCCCTTGGCCTTTTAATCGGCACAGAGACAGCCAGAATTGTCTATCGCAGCCGCCGCAGAGAAAAAGAGAGAGAGCGGGAAATGGTTCAGTGGATGATTAAAGTTGAAGAAAAAGAAAGAGGGAACTTATCCCGCCAGATTCATGACCAGATGGGACAGGATTTAAGTGCTTTAATGATTTATTCCGACCTTATCGACAAAAAACTCGATCCTGCAGATAAAGAGGCGAAAAACGATATTGTTCAAAGCAAAAAAATTCTTTCCAGTTTAATTGATAAGAGCCACAATATTGCTGAACTTCTTCGCCCGCCGGCCTTAGAAGAAGTAGGCCTGGCAGATACAATCGCCGGGCTTATTTTTCAATACAAACGCATTACCTCCATTGAGTTTAGTTCAAATCTGCCGAAGGAACCCCTGAATCTTCCCGGTGAATATTCACTTATTCTCTATCGGGTAGTTCAGGAAGGCTTAACTAATATTGTTAAACATTCGCAGGCTAAAAAGGTGAAGATTTCTTTAGAGAAGAAAACCAATGCTGTTTATCTTACTGTTGCTGATGATGGTATGGGGTTTAATTATAAACAATCTTTGCTTCGCCGGCGCAAAGAAGACCGTTTAAAACTGGGGCTTTTAGGTTTGAAAGAGAGGGTTGAACTCTTGGGCGGTTCAATGGATGTTAAAACTGCTCCTGGGAGGGGAACCCGTCTCCTTGTTCAACTTCCTGTAACATAATATTGTGTAATTGACAGTTATACATAAAACATCACACAAAACATGGCTGTAACGATTATAATCGCTGACGACCACGATATTATCCGCAAAGGGATAAGAAATATTCTGCACGCTAATTCTGATTATAAGGTGGTTGGAGAAGCGGCAGATGGAGAAGAAGTATTGGCGAAGGTTAAGAAACTTCGTCCGGATGTCCTTCTCTTAGATATTTCTATGCCTAAAATAAGCGGTTTGGAGGTGATTGAGCAGGTTCATTATATATCTCCCCGGACGAAGATTATCATTATCAGTATGCATAAATCTCCTGTCTATATAATGAAGGCTGTTCAGTCTGGTGTAAAAGGGTATTTGCAAAAGGAAAATGCCGCTGAGGAACTTTTGCCGGCGCTTGTCAAAGTGGTTTCCGGCAATATCTATTTGACTTCCTCTGTTTCTGCTTATCTTATGGAGAAATCTCTGCAAAAATCAACGGAACAAACAGGAGAAACTCAGTTTACTTCCCGGGAGCAGGAGATATTACGTTTGGTGGTTGAGGGAAAAACAGCCAGAGAGATATCTGAAAACTTATTTATCAGTGTAAGAACTGTAGAGAATTATAAAAATGCTATTTTGAAAAAACTCAACCTGCACAGGACATCCGACCTGATTAAATATGCGATTAAGCACAGAATTGTGGATATTGATGAATATTAAATCAAAATGCTGTTTCTTATCGGCACCCACCTCGGGGGTGGAACTTTTTCCACCCCCGAGGTGTCCAAAAGCACGCTAGTGCTTTTTTAGTGGTCGGGATTGGTTTGCAACGAAATAAGACTGTCTTAAAAAGTTGCTTTAGGCCTGCATCTTTTGGACATTCGACCTTCGACGTTGGACTTTCAGAGTAATGTGTGCAAATAAAATGGGTAATTTTACGGGTGGAAAATCAGACGGTTATGAGGTATAATTATGGCGGGTTAGGGTGTAAAATTTGAAAGGAGGCGGATGAAATGAGAGTAGGTATTAGTGGAGTTATTTTTCTGTTGGGTTGCGCTGCAGGATTTATTATCTTAAACCCGGCGTATGGTGAGACCATTTATACTAAAGACGGCAAAAAGATACAAGCCAAGATAAGTGAAAAGACAGATACAACAATTTGGTATGAGATATCATCAGGAGATATTGTAGAGGAAAATGGGATTGATATATCCGATGTAGAAAAGATACTGAATGATGACGGCAGTGTTTCTAAATATTCA
Organism: Candidatus Omnitrophota bacterium; assembly: GCA_015486615.1. Taxonomy (GTDB): domain Bacteria; phylum Omnitrophota; class Gorgyraeia; order Duberdicusellales; family Duberdicusellaceae; genus WFRI01. Next base: position 7,102 of record WFRI01000086.1, read on the forward strand.
CCTGATTCATCTAAAAAGAGTGCTCCGGCTTCTGCTAAAAAGAAAGAGAAAAAATAGGGACAGCGGCCATTTTTCTTAATGTCTAACATTCGGCCTTGGACGTTGGACATTCAAGCAATAGCGGCACAGGGTCCGGCTCAACGCAAGGCAATGTTGGGATTGGGCCTTTCTTACCGGCACCCACCTCGGGGGTGGAAAAAGTTCCACCCCCGAGGTGTTAAAAAAACACGCAGTGCTTTTTTAGTGGTCGGGATTGGTTTGCAACGAAATAAGACTGTCTTAAAAAGTTGTTTTAGGCCTGCATCTTTTGGACATTCGACCTTGGACGTTGGACTTTCAGAGTAATGTGTGCAAATAAAATGGGTAATTTTACGGGTGGAAAATCAGGCGGTTATGAGGTATAATTATAGCGGTTTAGGGTTTATGGGATATCATTTATGGGCTATAATTTAAAAATAGAGGGTAAAATGCAAAGTAAAAAAACAAGAGAGAAAAAGAGGATTTCGGGAAAAGGGAGAATAGCGCTGTTTGCAGCCGTTTCTCTTCTAATGGGGTTGTCTTTATCTTTCGCCGTTAGCAATCTTATTCCTCATATCCTGAATGTAAGTGAGGGGCAGACGAGTGAGACAGTAGTTTATAGTTCTCCTCTTGTATGGCGTGTGGATGGGAAGGGAGATTTCCTCCTGCCTAAGCTTTCTGCCGGAGCCACCTATGCTCTTGTTAAGGCGGTTGAAGTTCCCAATCCGGTAAAAACCATTACTGCCACCTGGCAGTTTAAAGGTAGTGTTAAGTTGGAAGTCTCGGTCAACAATGGAGAAAGTTATACTCCGGTGGTCTATGGAGCGCCGGTGATATTTAATACGCGCAATAATCCGGCGGGTGCGGATGCGTCATACACTGAGCATGGCAAAATCAGCGGTAATAAAATTAAATGGAGAGTTACTCTTGACAAGGATAGCGAACTTAGTGAGATAAGAATCGCCTATACTGATACCTCCGGCGAAGGCGGGACATTCGGCAATCCGGAACTTTCGGGGTTTAAATTCAGAAAATCCCTGCATATTGCCAATCCTTCAGGAGAAGAGTTGTTTAATTATCAGGTAAAAGTAAGAGTAGCAGCAGCGAGTTCAGATTCCAAAGTCCTCGGTCCCAAGGCTGATGTATATTGTGAGGGTAATATTGAAGCAGATTTCAAAGATGTGCGGTTCACTGCTGCGGACGGCGAGACGTCTCTCCCTTATTATTTAGAAAGCATTAGCGGTAAAAATGCCAGTAGAGTTGCTGTTTTCTGGGTAAAAATTCCTCAAATACCTGCAGAGGGCTTACCTATATATATATATTACGGCAATCCTAATGCCAAAAGCGAATCCAGCGGCGGAGATGTTTTTGATTTCTTTGATGATTTTAGCCGGGATAAACTTGATACGAAAAAGTGGAAAACTTATACCGGTTCAGGCGGAAGTTATAAAATTATCGGTTCCCAGTTGGAATTGAACGGAACCAAGATTACATCCCGGACATACCGGATTAAAGACGGCATAATTGAATACCGGGCAAAAGCCAAACCTTCCTCAGGCGGCGAATATCTAATGGGGCAGGCTGGTTCTGATGTCCGGTTGATTGTCAGGACAGACGGCCTAAGCCATAAGCAGGTTGCTTATTCCTCTGCCTATTCAGGAGTCGAGCACTGTATTGCGATAGATGATATTGTCAAAGCCAATCAATCTCGGGCAATTGTCCCCGGCACAACTTACGATTACCGGGTCATTCTCAAGGGGGCGAACCTGACTTTTCAGAGATACAACGAAGGCTGGCAGAAATTAGAGGCGGAAGTTTCTTATAAAAATACAGGCGGCCTTACCTCAGGATACATCGGTTTAGAAACCGGCGAAGGCAGTTCTGCTTATTATGACTGGGTAAGAGTGCGTAAATCTGCTAAAGCAGAGCCTTATATCAGTGCCTCGGCAGGTGAAGAACAAGTCAGTTTGGCGGAATTTCTTAACACCACCATTGCCGGCAATGGCAATATAACGCTAGTTCATAATCCCTCTAACGGACGCAATAAACCTGTGGTTCGCGGCGGACAGTATATCACTGCTCCGATTCCTACTGCCTGCAATATCAGCGCTATCACGCCGACAATTAAATTTAACACTGACGCACAACGCAGGACGCACGGTGCATTGCGGGTAGATATTTCCGCGGATGGGGGGTTAAACTGGAAAGAGGGCTGTGCCAGCGGAGAGACTTATACTGCTTTGAATGATTTCAACTCCGGCAAAGAATTGAAACTGCGCGTCAACTTTCCTGATACATACGGCATACTGCGCACAATGCACGACGAAATTGAGCAGATTAAGATTAACTACTCTACTGCTCCGATAGTTACCTCAAGACACATTTCCTTTTCCGGAGCCACAGGCGCTGGAGGAGTGTATAGGGCAGGAGATACAATAATAGGCAAATGGGACAACTCTGCCACAGGCGACAATAATCCCGATATTCTCTCGGCTTTCTGTAATTTTGGGGCCTTCGGCGGCGGCCAAATCAAAATGAATGATGATGATAACGATAATATTTATATCTGCAGGTATAAATTGCCCGAAGGCATAAACGCAACCGCCAATGTTTTTATTACCGCTGTTAATTCCTGCGGTATGACTACAAGAGACGGCCATATCCTTAGCGTAAATACAGTATTAAAGAGGCGAAGCGGCAGAGCGGCAGAGAGCCAGAGCGGCAAAGCGCCGGAGAACCAAAGTGCCAAAGTGTCAAAGAGCCAGGGTGCCAAATCGGCAGAGGCGCAGGCCGGCAAAGCGAAAAATACTGAATCCGGGGCCGCAGAGAAGAATCTCAGAAAGCGTTATAAGATTAAGTTTGGCAGAGACGAGGCTGAAATCGGGGATTTCAATACCAGAGATTTCCGGCCGTTCGTAAAAACAACGCGCTGGGGAAAAGAGTGCTATTTCAGTATAGAACTCCCTGATAAATACATATCTGCGCAGGATGAATCTGTAGGGGTAAAGGGCTCAAAGATAGATTATAATTCTTCTAAAACAGGGGCGGTTTTCTATAAAAAGCCAAAAGAAGAAATCACCAAAGAAGTAACGAGAAAGATTGTCAAGAGGAATAGGTATTTCCCTTGGATAAAGAAAGAGATAAAGAAAAAATCCATCCGTAAATTTTTGGTTAATGAAAATGGCGGATTGGAGTTTGAAGTAGTTTTGAAACAGCCTCCGGAATCAAATGTTGTCGTTCTGCCTTTTAAATCAAAGAATTTGAAGTTTTATTATCAGCCCCCGCTAACTGATAAACAAAAGGCTATGGGAATTGCCCGTCCGGATAATATTGAAGGGTCTTATGCGGTTTATCACATTGAGAAAAAAGACGGAAAATATGTCTCTGGCAAAGCCTTTCATATCTACCGGCCGAAAATCATTGACGCAAACGGCAGATGGATATGGGGCAAACTTAAAATAGTGTCAAAGATTCAGAATAGCAGAGAGTCCAATATTCAAAGCGGCAAAGCGGCAGAGAGCCAAAGCGGCAAAGAGGCAAAGGGCAGTCTTATTATCACCATTGACAAAGACTGGCTGAAGAAAGCGGCTTATCCGGTAACCATTGACCCTGACTTTGGATATACCAGCGTAGGGTCAAGTTCAATACCTTTAGATAATATAATTAGAGGTTCGGTTTTTACCGCCAGTGTGATGAAACCGGCTTCAATCACCGCTTATCTGGAAAACACAGATACAAAGGCTCATACTGCTAAATTCGCTATTTATAAAGCGGACGATTTATCCTTAGTCGGCCAAACCGAAGAGATAACCATTCCTGCCAATGAAGGAGACTGGTATGAGGCTTCGTATCTTGAACCTCCGGATTTAACAAACGTAGATTATGTTTTAACAGCCAAAGCCGACAGTTCAAAGGTTATAATGTATTTTGATTCCGGCGACTCCAACCAGGGAGTGTCTCAGTCAAGCGATTATAGCCAGGCCTGGCCTGAGACAGCGGACTTTTCTTACGATGACAATATGTATTCAATTTATGACGGCGGAATATCGCCTACAGTAACCCCTGCCTCTTTAGTAGCCGGAGAAACTTCCAATACTACTATAGCCTTTACCGCAACTAATGCGGTCCCTGCGGATGGGCATATTAAAATAACCTTTCCGGCCGGATTTGACCTTTCCGGAAGCCTATCAGTTGTAAGCGGCAATGACGGCGCTGCAGTAAGCGCCTCAGGCCAGGTTATGACTATTGACTTAGGGACAGCAATATCTGACGGAGATTCAGTTTCAATTGTAATCTCAGGAGTCAAAAATCCCACCATTGCCGGCGATACCGGGACTTATGCTGTAGAAACTCAGGACAGTTCATCCGCCGTAATAGACAGCGGCACAGCCCCGGCTAATACAATAGTGGCGGCGGCTGCCAAGCGGCTTACTGTAAGCGGCATCAGCGACCCGGTAGTCTCAGGCGCTCCCAGCGGCGTGACTGTAACAGCGTATGACTCTTACGGCAATGTTGCCACCGGCTATACCGGCACAATTACCTTTACCTCCAGTGATACCAATTCAAGCACAGTGCTTCCGGATGACTATACTTTTGTATCTGATGACAAAGGCCAAAAGGTATTTGACGGGACAAGCGCCGGCCAGAAAGTAATTCTGACTACTCCCGGCGAGCAGTCGGTTACAGTAGAAGACAAAAATGATTCAACAATTACCCCGGGCACGCAATCCTGGATTACTGTTGAGGTTGACCATTATGAAATAACTTCCAGTGGTTCTCCGACTGCCGGAACCGGCTGGACAGAGACTGTTACCGCCAAAGATGCCAACGGCAATACAATAACCGCAGACTCTTCTACTATGATAACAATGACTAACTCAGGGCATGCGGTATTTAATCCGGATTCATATGTTTTGTCTTCCGGAACTGCCACAGTCACTCTCAGTGATAAGGTTGCCGAGGATATAACCATAACCGCCA
>WFRI01000087.1 GCA_015486615.1 Candidatus Omnitrophota bacterium
ATACTTATCTTTTCATTATTGAGAAAAATCTCATTCTCTTTAGTTATAAATACAACAATATTTTTTTCTTCCTGAGGTTTAGAAGTTTGCGCCTGAGGCAGAGTAATTTTTATCCCCGGCTGCATTATGAAATTGGCTGTAAGCATAAAGAAAATAAGGAGCAAAAACACTATATCTATTAAAGGGGCAATATCTAAATGCATTCTTATTCTTTTTCTGCCTTCAAATTCCATCTTTCTCTCTATCTTTACTTTTCTATTTTAATCTGTGTAATCTGTGATTTCAAATTCCATAGTCTATATCTTCCTTAGCCTGTATATCCTCTTCTCCTTTTGAAGTTAGCTTCCCACTCCCCAACCGCTCTAATAATTCCTCACCTGCATTTTTCATTTGATGAGAGAAATTATCTACTTTACCTTCAAAGTAGTAGTAAAAGATTATTGCTGGAATTGCTACGGACAATCCTGCGGCTGTGGTAATCAACGCCTCCCAAATGCCGCCTGCCAAAACAGAAGCATCAACTTTCCCTCCTAGCTGCTGTATCTTCATAAAGGCTTTAATCATTCCTGTAACTGTGCCTAAAAGGCCCAAGAGGGGTGAAATTTGGGCAACAATTCCCAAACCTCTTAAATTTTTCTCTAACCTTCTCAATTCTCTTGAGCCAGCCCGGGCAATTATCTTTTCTTTTTCCTGAAATCCTCTTTTATGAGTATGGATGCCTATAGCCAGAATATGAGCAACAGGGCCGGATGAGTTTTTACATAAGTTTTCCGCTTCCTCTAATTTACTCTCAAGCAAAAGTTCTTTTACGCGGGTAGACAAATTGGGAATATCAGTCTTTGCCCGCCAGAAGTGATACAACCGCTCTAAGATAATGGTAATGGTGATGACTGAGCACAAAAGGATAGGCCACATTAAAGGCCCGCCTTTTAAGAAAATTTTAAGCATATCTCTCCTCCTTTAGCCTGTCTCATTCCGGCTATCCGGCCAAAATATCCACAATCACGGATTACCTAAGACGGAATTCCGTTCCGGGAAACCTGAAAAAAGTATTGCCGCAATATTACCTTGTGACAAACTTCCATTATTCAGCATTTACAATGCTTTTCTTAACCTTTACTCTATTAGATAAACCTCACTCTGTTAGAAATAGATTTCTAACGGTGTTTACTGAATGTAAAAAGATCCTCCAGCGGCAAATTCATAAACTTGTATCTAAGCTTTTGCTCCATACGTTTAAATTGTTCTTTCTCCTGAGATGAAGGCTTGCCGTGTTTCATTTTTGCCCGCATCCTGAAAAATCCTTTTGGGAAAACGGATTTTTTCACAGAAATGTTAAGCGCTTCTTGTGTAGATTTCCGGATAATGATAAAAACAAAATTATCCGCCCTCACATTCTTTATATCTGTCCCTTCAGGCAACTCAGTCCTAAAGTCCCCCTTTCTCTTTGTCTTTGCTCTGGTAATAAATTCAAAAGCATCCTGAGGTCCCCAGGTTGGACATCTGCTTATTATTTTGAAATCACTGCGATAAGGCGTTTCATTACCCCACAGTTTTAAGATAGCGGCCTGAACTGCTCTATAACCAATCACTACCCCAGGACATATATCGCCATGATATTTACCTACATCTTCAATAGATATCTTTAATAATTTGCCATCGCGGCTATAAACGTGGACAGATGGAAGTTTGGGAAAAACCGCGGCGGCTGCTCCCGCATTGAATCCTCTGTTATAAGAAGTAAATGAAATTGCGATAACTAATCCTATCAGAAATATTACTCCTTTACTTATTCTACTCATGTTTTTACCTCCATGCTCTCTATAATGACGCTGTTGCATAATAGTTTTTTAGTAGCCTCGTGGACAGAAAAATCCTTTAAAATCGAGAATAATTTTTTGAAAAATCGCCAAATTTGCCATTTTGCAACAGTGTCATAATTGCTTCCATACTTTTTTCTAAACTATCGAAATATCTAAAAAGTCCACTTAACCCTGCACATAAATGTCCTCCCAGGAGAAGCAAGCCAATCCTTGTACTCCTGCCAACTTTCATTAAACAGATCGTTAACCTTATTTGATTATCTCTCCTAAAATATTCTGGTCTATATTGCTTGTTGCTTTTCTCATAATTTTTGCGCTAAATCTTTTCCCCATTCTCTCGCTTCATTAAGCATTGGGTCAACATCTCCATCAATCTTTAAAGAATTAACAACAATCCGGGCGCCGCAGCCTTTTAATCTTTCCTCTAAAATATCTACTGCTTTACAAAACTGAGGATACATACTGTTCCCGGGACCAAAAACAGCGGCTTTTTTGCCGTTTAAGTCTAAGCTCTTTAAGCCTTCTTCAAAATCTATAAAATCATCCTGTAATTCTCCCATTCCCCATGTGGAAGAGCCTAACACAATTCCGTCATAATCTTTTAATTCTTCAGGAGAAGTCTCAACCACATTTTTAACTGCAACATCCACTCCCAAAGTCTCCAGGCCCTCCGCTACAGACTTAGATAAAGTTTCCGTATTCCCTGTCGTAGAACCGTAAACTAAAATTACTCTTGCCATTTTTGCCTCCTTTCGCATGATATGTTTTATTGATAAATAATATTGGCCTCTCTTCTTCTACATGCTTGCTATAGACAGCATATCTTCTACTTTTCTTCTCCTGTATCTCTGTCCCTAACTAAATTGGCCAAATATTCATCCATCAGCACAGATGCTCCTTCTTTAACCATAGAAGCAAAAACAAAAAAAGCATCTTCATTAAAATGAAGAGAAACTCCTTTGCAATGGATATGAATCACTCCATGTTGACATTTGTTTATGCTTCCTATTTTGTTTCTTGCAATCTCTCTTATGCCTTCCATAATTACCTCCCGATTTTTAAGGTATCTCAAAAGTCAAGGTTGCAGTGTAACTTAATTGATTGCATTTATCTTTTAAACTTTGAGGCGCAGGCAGCATCAACTGTGTTTTTATAAGCTGCGGCCCCCAGTGAATAATTCTTATCTTGGCTATGCCTTCAGAATTTGTCGAAGCAGCGTAAGCAAAATCATCGCCTGTAGAAAAACCCATATAGGTAGCATATACTTTGCAAAATCTTACAGGCTTTCCATTGAATAAAACTTTTAAAGGCAAAAAATCTCCAGTTTTAAGAAGATAAGGATTTTTTAAAGGGATTATCTCTAATTTATGGCCTACGGGGATTGAGAAAGAATTATCTTCTATTTTACCTACATTTATCAAACATTTAGTATATTGCTCATAATAAAGGCTCTTCAGAATAACTCCTTTTAACCCTGTTTTAGGCCCAATTTTATGATGGATTTTCCCTCTTTCAACATACATCGTATAGAAACCCGGCTTTAAAGAAGCAGTAAGTTTATATAAACCCTCCTGTTTAAAACTTATCTGAGTAGCCAAGAAACCGCCTTTCTGCGGGGATATTCTTTCTTTCCCGCCATCAGGATAAATTAAAGAAAATTCTTTTAATTTCTCAGAAGATAAAAAATCACTTGCAGGGTAATGATGCCCCCAGCCAAAGTAAACATTAGTTACAGCTCTATGTTGAGGGCGAATCGGCGGGTTATAATCAACGGCATTTATCCATAAAGTATGGGCAAAAGCACTGGCAGAAAACAATAAACAAACACTTAAAAACAAGCCTGAAACAAAAGAACCCTTTATTTTTTTCATTTCACACCTCTATTTTTAAAAAAAATTTAAAATTCTACTTTCAAACCGCCCAAAAATTCAGTCCCATCTATGTCATACTCATCAGGAATATCTTTCTTACCAAAGATATTATCTACCCGCGCAAAAATCTGAGCGTATTTCCCAATATTCTTGTTTAAAGCAAGATTAAATATGGTGTATCCCCCCAATCTTTCATACCTTGAGCTATATCTTCTGCCTATATACTCAGTTTCAAAATTTATATCCGCATCGACAGCCGGAATTTTGTACGCCAAATCTAAAGTCAATTTGTGGTTTGCCTTATAAGTTAATTCTCTGCCTGTTGTTTCATCTTCCGTATCCAAATAGGTATAGCCTAAATTTGCAGTCAAATTTTTGAGCGGATAACTCATTAAGTTAAACTCAACTCCCTGGGTATGGGCATCTTTTATATTCTCCCAATAAAGGCCCCAGGGATGGCTGGATTTTACTGTTCTATAGCTTATGAGATTATCAATATTATTTCTGAAGAAAGAAAGTTTAGCCAAAATTTTCTTCGAAAATTTATATTCTAAACCTGCCTGATAGCCCCAAGATTTCTCCGGCTCAAGATCCGGATTGCTATGCACAAGATAAGGCCCCATTCTCCAGTCATCAGCATATAATTTGACCAGAGTCGGCCCTCTAAATGCTCTTCCTACAGATGCCCTTAATTTAAGATTATCCGTGGCTTTATAAAGAATGCTAAATTTGGGATTTGTTTCTGTCCCCCACTTATCATGATCATCGGTTCTTACTCCCAAGACAAACACGAAAGGAGAAAAATCTGCCTCATCCTGGACAAAAAAACTATTGGTCCTTTGGCGGGCGCTATAAGGTTTCCCTTTATCATCTATTTCTTCTTTCCAGTACTGATAACCTAAAGTTAAAGTATGCTTGTTCATAATTAGCCGGCTATAATCCAATTCAGTTTCATAAGAATTTGTATGCCAGTTTGATTTTTTATTGGCCTTCCAGTTTTTGTAATTAAACCAGGAATTCCTTAATTTTAACTTCGATAATTCGTCAGGGGCCCATTCCCAGACAGAATTGAGGCCGATCCTTTCTTGTTTCCTGCCCCCGTTTTTCATTTTGTTCTTTGAGTAATACGGCTTTAAACTTATATTCATCTGCGGACTGAGTTCATACTTCATATTGGAATAAAAAATATCTTCCCAGTATTGGTCGTCTTTTTTATGAACTCCATTTGATTGTCTATGAGTGAAAGAGAGAAAATCTCCAAATTTTCCGGCGCTGAATCCTGTATTTAATTCCTGAATCTGCGTATTTCTGCTCCCAAAAGAAGAGGAGAATGAAAGCGTGGGTTTTTTAGACGCAGATTTTGTAATAATATTAATTACTCCTCCCATAGCATCGCTTCCATAAAGAGCCGATGCAGGTCCTTTTACAACCTCAATTCTTTCTACCATTGCCGTTGAAATCTGCTGCAAATCAACAGCCGCAGCATGGCCCCCCAAAATCCTCTGTCCATCCAATAAAATTAAAGTATGCTTGCTGTCCAATCCAAAAATCTCAACTTTACCTTTATCACCCCATCTTCCCACATTTTTGTTTACCTTAATCCCGCTTACCAACTCTAAAGCATCCTGGACAGTTTTAACTCCCCGCATTTCCAATTCATCTTTTGTAATTACATCAGCCGAAACAGGCACATCACCAAGAGTATGTTCAGTTTTGGTAGCAGTAACTATAACCTGGCCTAGATTAAAACCTTTTTCTGCCTGGGCAAAACTCAACTCAGAAAACCCAACTACTCCTGCAATTAAACCTACAAATACCCGCCGGACCAATCTAAAATTCTTCATCGTTACTCCTCCTTCGATTTGCGGATTTTTCACCCCCTGTAAGAATTTCTTCCCAGGATCCTTTTTCAAAACCGTCTCACCTGTCAGAAAATCCCTCATTCGGCACCTCCTTATTATTAGGCTTACCTAACATTTTGCCAAAAAAATTTTACCCTGTAAAAAACCTACCTATTTGATAGACCAATACGCTTAAAACCCAGCCCAAAATCAGGCTATAAGATACTGTTAAAAGCGTCCAGCGCCAGTTAGTTTCTCTTTTTATAGTTGCAATTGCAGCAATGCAGGGGATATAAATTAAAGTCATTATTAAAAAGGCATAAGCAGACAAAGGGGTAAATTGCTGTAATAAAACCTGTTTTAACCCCTCTTGCGATGCTCCATACAAAGTTCCCAGAGTTCCCACCACAATTTCCTTTGCCAATATGCCAAAAACCAACGCTACTGCTGCCTGCCAAAAGCCAAAACCTGCCGGGTTAAATATAGGGGCCATAGCCTTGCCAAATCGGCCTATTAAAGAATTTTCTCCTGCATATTCAACCCCGGGAGGCAGACTGGATAACAGCCAGACAAGAATTATCGCCAAGAATATAATCGTCCCTGCCTTTTTTACAAATAAAGAAGAGCGCATCCACATAGATAATAAAACATTTCTTAAAGTCGGCATTCTATAAGGAGGAAGCTCCATAACCAAGGGGGCAACTTCTCCTTTAAAGAAGATATGTTTAAAAACCTTGGCTACAAAGATTGCTAATATTATTCCCAAAAGATATAAAGAAAATACGACCAGCCCCTGATTTTTAGGAAAAAAGACCGAAGCAAAAAGGACATATACAGGCAGCCTTGCTGAACAACTCATCAAAGGATTAACCAAAATTGTCAGAATCCTGTCTTTTCTTGACTCTAAAGTCCTTGCCGCCATAATCCCGGGGATATTGCACCCGAAACCTAAAAGCATAGGAATAAAAGATTTCCCATGCAGTCCCAAGGCATGCATAAACCTGTCCATAACAAAAGCGGCTCTTGCCAAATACCCTGAATCTTCCAGTATGGATATTCCCAAAAATAAAAGCATAATGTTGGGCAAGAAGACCAAAACAGAACCTATACCGCTGATTATTCCATCAGACACTAAAGAGCCAAGCCAAAGAGGGAAACCCTGATTAGTAAGAAACGGTTTAACCACCTCAGCAAGATTGCCGAAAAAACTATCAATTAAGTCAGCAATAGGAGAACCGAAAGTAAATACCATTTGAAACAATAAATACATAAAAAACAAGAACAGAGGAATTCCCAAAAAACGGTTTGTTAACACTTTATCCAATTTATCAGAGAAGGAAAAGCGGGCTTCTAAAGACACCTCTTCTTTAATACATTCTCTGACTACTCCTTTTAAAAAAGCATATCTTCTTTCAACTATAAATGTCTCTAAATCCTCATCTTGAATTTTTGAAATTTCACCTTCAATCATTTTTCTTTCTTCTTCTATTTTAGGAAATACTTTTTCCGCCTCCTTCGACAAATCACTATCGCCTTCTAATATTCTTACTGCCAGCGCCCTCGAAGGCAAGTCTAATTCGGTATTTTTATCTTCTAAGAAATCAGCAACCTTTTTTACAGACGGTTCTAATTCTGCATAATCTATTTTAAATTCCTGAATCGGCTTCCTTTTTAGCCCGTCTAAGATTAGTCCCTTTAAGACATCTATTCCTTCCCCGCGGGAGGCTGTTGTTTCAACTGCATCTATTTTTAAAATCTTCCTGAGTTTTTCTGTGTCTATATGCGTATTATTCTTTTTAACTATATCCATCATATTTAAATTCAATAAAACCGGCAGGCCTAATTCCAAAAGTTGAATTACAAGATAAAGGGTTCTTTCTAAGTTTGAAGCATTAATTACACATACAACTAAATCCGGCCTTTCTTTGATAAGAAAATCCCGCGCAATCCTCTCGTCAATAGAATAAGCACTTAGGCTGTATGTCCCCGGTAAATCTACAACCTCTATTCTTTTATCCTGATAGATGAAATATCCCTTTTTTTTCTCAACTGTAGTCCCCGGCCAGTTTCCAATTTTTTCCCTTGTTCCACACAAAAGATTAAAAACTGTGGTCTTTCCTGAATTGGGATTTCCCGCTAAGGCA
>WFRI01000088.1 GCA_015486615.1 Candidatus Omnitrophota bacterium
GTTTTATCTTTTATCCGGATATTGGGATAAAGCGGTAAAAATATTATCAACTCTGCCTGCTGAACCCCGGATATTATTTTATTTAGGATTTGCTTATGAGATGCTGGGCAATCCTAAAAGTTTAAAAACTTATCTGCGCTGCTGGAATTTGGCAAAATCCCAGTTATATTGTCTGCAAAGGGTCGAAAATATTTATTTCTCCAAAGAGAGAAATTACTCCCAGGCTTACAAATACCAAAGAATTCTTTGCTCTTTAGACCGGTTTATTCCCTTTTTAGCCAAAAGAACAGCAATTTCCCTGTTTTGGATGGGAGATTATAAATTATCCTATAAATACTTAGAAAAGGCATTAGGAATAAGTCCTGCTGACGAAGAGGCTCGGAAATATCTATCCCGAACCCGCCGGCGGTTAGGAAAGAGTTTTTTTGAGAAGAAGAAAGAACAGATAAAAATTGCTTATAAAAAACCTTCTCCCAGCCCCGGATATTTAAAGCAATGGGATAAATTTAAGGACATAAGAGTGCGGCTTATAAAGAACTGCCGACAGATAAAATTCAAATCCAGTGCAGATTTTGATATTTCCATAAATAATCAGGCTGTTTTTTCAGGCAAAAAAGGCAGGGTTTATACTGTATATTTTAAGAGAGGAGTTTTTCTTCTCAAAAACGGCATTATTCTTTTATCTAAACTTCAGGGAAACTTATTAATAAAGAACAATGTCAAAAACAGCAGTTTTACTATCTTTGACGTTGATTTAGAGAGAGGAAGCCTGCTTTATAAACATTTTGTCCGCAGGGCTTTTCGGGGAGAATTTTATCTTTTTTGCCGCCAGGAAAGTTTTGACCTGATAAACATTTTAAAAATAAACGAGTATTTATACAGTGTATTGCCTTCAGAAATGCCTTATTATTGGCCTCAACAAGCGTTAAAGGCTCAAGCAGTAGTCGCCCGGACTTTAGCATGGCGCAGGGTCGTTTATAATGAAAATAAACCTTATGATTTGGATTCCAACACATCCTCTCAGGTTTATTCCGGGATTTCAGCCGAGAAGAAAAACACAGTTTCTGCAGTTGACCAAACTAAAGGAGAAGTCATACTTTATAATAACCAGCCAATAGAGGCTTTATACCACAGTAATTCTTCCGGCTATACTCAAGCCGATATTTTTTCGTCAGAATCCGGGTATTTAAAACCGGTCTTAGATGGCCCGCCTTTAAAAGAATATCCATTCCCGCTTTCACCGTATAGGCTATATAAGTGGTTTTGGAGTAGTCCGGATGTCTTTTGTAATCCTGAAAACGAGAATTTTTCTGCTTTTCGCTGGAGCAGAATTTTTTCTGCCCGGCAAATTCAGGATTTTCTGAATTCCTACTTTTCTGAAAATGTTGGGAAAATAAAGAATATCCGGATTTTAAAGCGTAGTATTTCCGGCCATATCCAAAAAATAAAAATTTCTTCCGCAGCAGGTGAATTCGTCCTAAAGAACCAGGCGCAAATCCGTAAAGCGTTTGGGGGCCTGCGCAGCAGCGCATTTGTTTTAGATATTGTCAGGGATAAAAACAAAAAGCCATTATGGTTTATTTTAAAAGGTGGAGGCTTCGGGCACGGCGTAGGTTTATCTCAATACGGCGCTAAAGGTATGGCTGAGCAGGGGTATAATTATAAAGACATTATTAAACATTACTACCGCGGGGTAGAAATTAGAAAAGTTTATTGATATACAATTAAATGCTGTCTCTATGAGTATAGTAAGTCTAATATCCAATGCCGTAAGCCGAAAGTTCAAAAGATGACAGCCGTTTTCCTACCGGCACCCATGTTCCAAAATGCGTCAGTGTTTTTTAACGGTAGCCAGTGCTTTTTAGCGGTAGTTATTAAATCCTTGAAAATTTACCCTTTTTGAGTGATAATAAAAATGCAGACTAAAACAGAGCATATCCTTTTCTATACAGGGATAGAAATTTAGGCGAAATTGTTTATTTCTGTTTGGCGGCTGAAGTTATAAGGTTTCTCCTCCGAAAAATGCTGATTTGGCAGATTCAGGATATTTGGATGTTTTGCTTAAGGGATAGAAAAATGTCTTTCAGAATGCTGTTAACTAAGGCTATTATTTTACTTTTTGTTTTTATCTCTGTTTCCGGATGTATTAAGTTGAGGGATTATATATCTGTGTCCAAAGGCTGTGCGCAGATGGATGTTTCTATGCCTTTGGGTTCAGGTAAAAAGAAGAAAGGCTATCTATTAATAGGCAATACAATCATAGATTACGGAGATACTAAAAATATAGTCTGGCATAAATTAGGCAGACCTTCTTATTTCGGAACTACTTTAAGCGGTTACGAGTTATGGAGATATGATGATAAAAAGGTAGAGATATATTTTGACGGCGATTATGTTGTTGGCTGGCAAAAGGTTGAATTTAAACCATAAAATGGAGCCCGCTCCGGCTAAAGCACAGGGTTCCTTGGACAGAATACTGAACGCTGCTTATACAAACCCCGACATAAAAGTTGGAATTTTGCGGCGCGAATGTATAGGAAAGGATTTTTTCTTAAAAGACGCTGAAATTGTTGCGAAAGGCCTCTTGGGATGTTTTTTAGTCCACCAGGGGGAAAGCGGAATTTTATCAGGAAAGATTGTAGAAACAGAGGCTTATCTGGGCATAGATGATCCTGCGTCACATTCCTATCAGGGGAAAATCACTCCCCGCAATAAAATAATGTATGAAGAAGGCGGGACCATTTATATCTATTCTATTTACGGGGTTTACTTATGCTTTAATATTGTGGTCTCTAAAAAGAACGATCCTCAGGCAGTATTTATCCGTGCATTAGAGCCAATCACGGGGAAAGATAAGATGGTTAAACTTTCCGGCCGTAAAAATACAAGAATGCTTACTAACGGTCCGGCAAAATGGGTTCAGGCTTTGGGGATAGACAAAAGTTTTCTGGGCACTAAGATTTATGGAAACGGAATTTTTATTTTAAGGCCGGATGTCCTGCCTAAAAGTAAAGATATAGTTTCCGCTCCGCGTGTAGGAATTGATTATGCCGGCAGAGCTAAAAATTGGAAACTAAGGTTCTATTTAAAAAACAACCCTTATGTATCCAGGAAATAAAGAGATAATGTCTTTCTGTTTAGTCCTTTTAACTTCAAATATCATCTAAAAAAAATAAAAATAATTTGACAGAGACAAACTTTTATGCGATACTAATTCTTGTTGTATTATAATAGTTTTTAAAAACCAGTTTTACTAATTTAATTATGGCGATATCTGAATATTTAAGAGAAGAGAGAATCGTTTTAGATTTTAAGGCCGCCAATAAAGAAGAAGCGATAAAAAAGCTCGCTTTTTTATCTGCCGGTTCTGAAGATATCAACGATATAGATAAATTTATCAGCGATATTTTAGAAAGGGAAACCTTAGGCACAACCGGTATAGGGTTTAATCTGGCTTTGCCCCATGCCCGTACTGATGCTGTGAAATCCTTTGTGATAACAGTAGGGGTATCTCCTGAAGGGGTTGATTTTAATTCTTTGGACGGCGAGCCGGCAAAACTGATTTTTCTTATGGGTACTCCTAAAAAAGATGTGCAGAAATATTTGAGCCTTTTGGCAGGCTTGACCCGTTTACTTAAAGATGAAATGTTCAGGACTAATCTTATTGAGGCAAAAACTGCCGGACAAATAATAGAGTATTTTAAAAAACAAGAATAAGGAATTTATGAGCAAAGTATGTGCGATATGCGGTAAATCTACAATGCGGGGCAATGTTGTCCAGCGCAGAGGTTTAGCCAAAAAAAAA
>WFRI01000089.1 GCA_015486615.1 Candidatus Omnitrophota bacterium
ACATATGGAATACAAGTATTTGCTGGAAATTTTAAAGAGCGGCCTCTATAAAGAGTTTTTTGAGGAAACAAATAATTGCTTTATATATAATCTTAAACCTGAAAATTACGGAAGGAGCATTTTTGAGAATAGTTCTTTTTTAGCCAGCAGTGCTTATCCTGATAAAAATATATGGGGCAGAGGGTTTGTAGCGCGGCTTTCAGGATCTACCGCAGAGTTTGTTAATATGGCAATTATTATGTGCTGCGGCAGGGAGCCTTTTTTTGTGGATAAAGGCAAACTCTGCCTGCGGTTTTCACCGATATTAAAATCAGAGATGTTTACCCGTAAGCCTGAGGTTGGACAGATTTTTTTAGGTTCTAAAACAGAAGAAGTTAAAGTCCCTGCTAATAGTTTTTGCTTTAAGTTTTTGGGTAAAACTTTGGTGTTTTACCATAATCCTCAAAGGAAAGATACTTTTGCGCCGGGAATGGCTGTTCGAAAGATAAGAATAACTTATCCTGGGGGGAAATCTTATATTTTTGACACTTCTTATATTCCTTATCCGCATTCTTTAAACATCCGCAGCGGCCAGGTATTGCAAATAGACGTTTACTTAGGCAAAGACACCTGATTTTCCTTACTTGATTATTCTCAAAATGTGTGTTATATTTAAATTGTGAAGGATAGAAGAAGCTTTACTCTTCTGGAAGTAATTATTGCTTCAGGGATACTTATTGTTTCTCTCGTTACTCTCCTTTATACCTACGTAGTTGTTGCTAAAACAGAGCAGAGTTTGGAGTATAGAAACCAGGCTGTATTTATTGCCAACAGCAAGATGGAAGAAATACGGGGGTGTAGTTTTCACAATATTTACGATGATTATAATAATGTTGACTTTGAGCCGAATTATCCTTTGGGATTTAGCGGCCATATTGATGTAGAAGATGTCTCTTCCGGACTATTGAAAGTAACGGTGGCAGTCAGTTGGAACAAAGGAAATATTTCCGGAGGGCCGGTCAATTTGGTAACTTATATTGCAAATAAATGAAATATAATAAATCTTATACTTTGGTTGAAGTTATAGTTAGCGTAGCGGTATTTACAGTGATATCAGCGGTTCTATTTATGGCTTTGTCTGCAGTCAGGCAGCAAAGTTATTATTATAAAGACAGATTTGTATTAATAAATTCTTTAGGAGTAGCGCTTAAAATGATGAATAAAGAATTGAAGGAAAGTTCTTTCTCGTATCTGAGGGATGCTGACGGTATGGCTTTGAACGATGACACTGTTTACGACCATATTAAATTTAAACTCCCTTATTTTTCTTCAAGTGGAGATATTACCGGCTGGAGTGATTGGATAGAGTTGATTATTGAAAACAACGATATTATCCGCAGGGACTCCTCGGGAGATAAAGTGCTTATATCCGGTATAAATATGGTCAAGAAAACCAGCCCTTCTGATATAGGGTCGGCTTTTGAATATGACAGCAGTCAGAATAAATTAAATATTACATTGGTCGCAAACAAGACAACGGTTTTAGGCAAAACCGTGCAGGCTGGAGTATTTACCTCAGTAAATTTGAGGAATTGATATGAAGAGAGGTTCAATTTTAATATTGGTTTATTTAGTTATTGTAGTGGTTTTAGCCTTGTCGGCATTTTTGGTGTATATGGTTGTTAACACCCGGCTTAATTTTAAAAATATAGAGGATAATGCTAAGGCTTTTGATTTAGCAGAAGCAGGTATTGATTACGGCATAAATTATGTTAAGACTACCCATAATACCAGCCTTTCAGAATATAGCGAGAATTTAGGAGAGGGTAGTTTCACTGTTTCTGTTTCTTCCGTAAGCACTGATAGGGTAAAAGTTGTTTCCACCGGCACAGTGGGCAGTTTTTCCCGGACATTAGAAGCCTATCTGCAGCCGGATGTATATTCGCGCTATGCTTATTTTACTGACAGCGAGACTTTTCGTATATGGTGGTGGACAATACCGGTTTGGTTTACCAGCAATGATTATTTGGACGGGCCGGTTTACACCAATAAACATTACAATATTTCCGGCGATCCTGTCTTTGACGGCCCGGTTAAATCTCATGACGATTATATAAACTATCTGCACGGCGGCCCGCCTAATGATAATCCTCAATTTAACGGAGGTTTGGAACTAGGAGTGGATGAGATGCCTATGCCTACAGGCGCTCCGGATTTAGAAAACGCTGCCAGTAGCAACGGCCTTTATCTTAACGGGAAGACTTTGATTGTGTTTAATAATGACGGAACACTAAATATTACTAATGCCAACAAAGGCTGGAGCAGCCATACAGTTAATATTCCTGACAATGGTGCAGTATTTGTTTCCGGCGGGAATGTTTATGTTAGAGGAACATTAAGCGGCAGAGTTTCTGTTGGGACAGATAAGAATATTATAATAACCGGCAATGTGATTTATAACGATGACCCCCGAACAAATCCCAATTCCAATGATATACTGGCTTTGATTGCTGAAGAGAATGTAGTCGTCAGTACCGATGATGACGACGGCTCAGCCGTATATGACCAAGCGGCTCCTTATAATACTGAAGTAGATGCTACAATTATGGCCTTGGGAAATTCTTTCACAGTTGAAAACTGGTTTTGGGCAGATAGAGGCACTTTAACTATTTACGGAGGGATTATTCAGAAAAACCGCGGGCCGGTAGGCACATTTAATCCTATTACTAACGAAAAGGTTAGCGGTTATAATAAAAATTATCATTATGACCCGCGTTTAACAGATACATCTCCTCCGTATTACCCCAGGACAGGAGACTGGGATTTTCTTTCCTGGAAGGATGGTTAATATGAAACGGGTAAATAAGCGTATTCTTCTTATAAGTATTGCTGTTTTTATCGCGGGGGGATTTAGCATTTTCTTATTCTACACAAAGAAATCTATTAGAGAACAGGTTGTAAAGCCTGGGATTAAAACAAAAAAAGAAGAACAGCAGGGTTATAAGCCGGTTCTTTCTTCGGACCAAAATATCAGCCGGGCTGCCAATACAAACTCTGCCCGGAAAAGTAAAGCACTTTTAAAAAAAGATTCCCCGAAACAAAAAGCTAAAATCAATAACCACCAGAATACGCAGGCAAAGAATATCTATGAACTAAACAGCTCGGATATGCGCAGGATAGAAGAAAAATATTACAGCCTGCCTCAGGAAGATAAAAAACTTAATTTATATCCTGATCCTGAAAGGTTAAAAGAAATTAAAA
>WFRI01000090.1 GCA_015486615.1 Candidatus Omnitrophota bacterium
GCAGACAGTCTGTCTTTATAACGGATAAAAGACGGCTGATTAAGGCAGATAAACACTGTAGGGCATTCTATGTAAGGCGAGGGTATTTGCCTGCAGGAGGCCCGCACCATAGATACGGCTGTGCCGCCACGCATCTCCGCCCCATAAGAGCGGAAAAAAGTTACATTATATCCTTGCTCTGTAGCGGCCAAAGCAATAAGTTTGCCTAAAAATATAATCCCCTGGCCGCCTGCCCCGGCAATAAGTATATCTTCTTCTTTCTGTCTCAGTTTCATTTAATCCTGCCTAAAGGAAACGCTTTTATAACTGTTGTCTCTATATACTCTGCGGCATGGACAGGAGACATCCCCCAAATTGTCGGACACATAGAGAGCACTTCTACTAAAGAAAAGCCCTTATTCTCAATCTGGTTTACAAATGCCTGCTTTATGGCTTTTTTAGCCGACATTACTCTTTGCGGAGTAGAAACCGCCACTCTTTCTACATAAACTACGCCCGGCAATAAAGCCAATATTTCGGATATTTTCAAAGGAAACCCTTCGCCTTTGTCCGGATGCCGGCCAAAAGGAGTTGTGGCTGTTTTTTGGCCGGACATAGTCGTAGGAGCCATTTGCCCTCCGGTCATCCCATAGACTGTGTTATTGACAAAAATACAGGTAAGGTTCTCTCCCCTGTTAGCAGCATGCAAAGTCTCGGCTGTGCCTATTGCCGCTAAATCGCCGTCTCCCTGGTAAGTAAAAACTATATTTTTTGGCCGGGTTCTTTTTATCCCTGTAGCAACTGCCAACGGCCGGCCGTGCGCGGCCTCTGTAACATCAAAATTCCAGTAATCATACGCCAGCACCGCACAGCCAACCGGAGCGATGCCGATTGTCTTTTCCCGAATATCCAACTCATCAACTACTTCAGCAACCAAACGGTGAATTATCCCATGCCCGCATCCCGGACAGTAATGAGTTGGGACATTTTCTAAACTTTTTGTCCTTTTAAAATCTGGCATCAGGCTATTTTTTTGCGTTTTATAAACTCCATTATCTCGTCAATTGCAGGAATTTCTCCGCCGGTCCGGCCGTAAAAATATATTTTTGACCGGCCCAAGACTCCAATCTTTACGTCTTCTACCATCTGTCCGCAGGACATTTCAATCACTAAAATCTTTTTTATCTTATTTCGGCTAACCAGCAGTGATAACCGTTTATAAGGAAAAGGCCAGAGCGTAATAGGCCTAAACCCGCCGATTTTTTTGCCTTTATTCCTTAACTTCAAAATAATTTCCTTAGCCAGCCTGAACATACTGCCATAAGCGACAATTAATATTTCCGCGCCCTGAGTATTATAAACCTCACTTCTTACTTCCTGTTTTTCTATAACTCTGTAATTCTGCTGCAACTGCAGATTTCTTTTTTCTAACACGCCCCTGCCTAAAAACAAAGACCGCACAATCCTTTTTTTGCGGCCGCTGCATCCGGTTAAAGCCCACTCTTTGCTTCTAATTTCATATTTTTTGACGTCCGGCTTAGTTAATTTGACAGATTCTGCCATCTGCCCGGTAATAGCATCGCTTAAGATCAAGACCGGGGTCCGGTAAAAATCCGCTAAAGAAAAACCTAAATAAGTTAAAGTATAAGATTCTTCCACAGAAGAAGGCGCAAGCACTATTGTCCGGTAATCGCCATGGCCTCCGCCCCGGGTTGCCTGGAAATAATCCGACTGAGACGGCCCGATATTGCCCAGGCCGGGGCCTCCTCTTTGAACATTTACAATCACTGCCGGCAGCATAGCACCGGCTAAATAAGATATGCCTTCCTGTTTAAGCGATATGCCCGGGCTGGAAGACGAAGTCATTGCTCTGGCCCCGGCAGCTGATGCGCCAAAAACCATATTAATAGCAGCAAGTTCCGATTCTGCCTGAATAAAAACCCTGCGGTTTGCCGGCATATTTTTCGCCATAAACGCTGTAAGTTCATTCTGGGGAGTAATAGGATAACCGGCATAAAACTGACATCCGGCATCTATTGCGGCGCGGCCAACAGCGTTATTACCGGCAAGTAATTCTCTCTTCATTTCTCCTCCCTGATCTCTATTGCCGTATCCGGGCAGACCTGGAAACATAAACCGCAGCCTTTGCATTCTCTGTCTTGTTTCTTGCGGATAAATTTATAGCCTTTTTGGTTAAATTCACTACCCTGTTCCAACACTCCAAAAGGGCAGGCTTTAACACATAAAAGGCAGGCTTTACACTTTTCCCGGTCAATAATTATTTTTGCCATAATTGGAATTTACACCTGTCCCATTCCTGCATTATTCGGTTAAATATCTTCTCTTCAGAAAGTCCGGCTTTATCCAAAAGAATATTCCGTCTGCCAAAAGTAACAAACTGAGACGGAATACCCAGTCTTACTATCTTCAATTCGCCAAACAATCCCTTCTGCTGAAAAAATTCCAAGACCGCCGAGCCAAAACCGCCTTCTAAAACACCCTCTTCTAAAGTAAAAATAAGTTTTGTTTTTTTGGCAACCTCTTCAAGCAAAAACTCATCCAGAGGTTTAACAAAACGGGCATTAACAATCATTGGATAAATATCCTGCTTATGGAACTTTTCTTTTATATTAACAACTTTCTCCACCATTGAGCCTAAAGCCAAAATAGCGAAATCTTTGCCGGGCTCTAATGTTTCTGCTTTTGCCAATTTAATATCCTCAGCCGGGCCATAATTCCAGGCAGTCTGCTTAGGAAACCGGATAAAGACTGCTCCTTTATATCCTATGGCGAATTCCAGGCTTTTTTCCATCTCGTATCTATCTTTAGGACAAAGTATTACAGCATCAGGCAAATGTCTTATACAGGCTATATCAAACAAGCCATGGTGCGTAGGTCCGTCTTCACCAACAATTCCTGCTCTGTCCACGACAAAAACCGCCTCTGCCTTCTGTAAAAGTATATCCTCTATAATTTGGTCATAAGCCCTTTGCATAAAAGTAGAGTAAAGACAGACAACCGGCTTTAATCCCTGCTTAGCCAACCCCCCGGCAAAACTTACCAAATGCTGTTCAGCAATACCGACGTCAAAAACCCTCTCAGGAAATTCCTGTTTTAACTTATCCAGGCCTGTGCCTTTAGCCATAGCCGCAGTAAGGCAGACTATCTTTTTATCCTCTCTGGCCAAAGCAGTTATTTTTCGGCTGAAAACATCCGTATAGGACTCCTGAGACGCCGGAATAATCTTCCCCTGTTGAGGAATAAACCGCGGAGCGCTGTGGAAAGTTTCCGGATCCTCTTCAGCCGAAGTATAACCTTTGCCTTTTTTAGTAATTATATGCAGAAGTTTAGGTCCTTTTAACTTGGCTATGTTTTGCAAAGCCGGCACCAAAATATCTATATTATGGCCGTCTAACGGGCCAAAATACCTAAAACCAATTTCTTCAAAAAATATTCCCGGCACAAGCAAGCCTTTCATAATTTCCTCAATGCGCTTAATCCACGGGACTATTTTTTTCCCTAAATGCGGGACTTTTTCTAAAATAGTATCCACACCTTCTTTTGTGCGGTTATATACAGGCAGGGAAATCAGTTTGCTTAAATAATTGCTTAGCGCTCCCACTGAACGGGAAATGGACATTTCATTGTGGTTAAATACCACTAAAATATCGCTCTGCAGATGCCCGGCGTTGTTCAACCCTTCAAAACATTCTCCGGAAGAAAGACTTCCGTCGCCAATCACAGCCACAACTTTTGCCTCTTTATTCTGCAAACGCAAAGCCTCTGCCGCACCCAAGGCTAAAGAAACGGCATTGCCCGCATGGCCAACAGCAAAAGTATCGTATTCGGATTCCGGAGGATAAGGAAATCCTGAGATACCTTTATATTCCCTTAATTTATGAAAAACGTTTTTCCTGCCGGTTAAAAGCTTATGAGCATAAGCCTGGTGCCCGACATCAAAGACTATCAAATCTTCAGGAGTATTGAAAACATAATGCAGAGCCACACATAGCTCCACCGCGCCTAAACTGGAAGCAAGATGCCCGCCTTTTTGGGAAATTACATTGATTATTTCCCGGCGGATATCTTCACATAAAACCCTTAAGTCCGGCAAAGGCAGCCTTTTTAAATCCGCAGGCAGATTGACTTTTTCCAACATTTTACTTGGATTATGTAATGCCTATTTGAAACCATAAGGAAAACTGCAAAACAATTTTTTCTGTCATTTAAAATCCAGTGTATAAATTACCCCTTTAAACTAACCCGCTTAATACTTTCTGCCCTGCCAGAACTTTCATCAATATTTACCACCACTGCCTGCATAATTACATTGCCCTCAGCTACGTTTAACCTGACCGGGACATTAGTGGTAAACTTCTCCAAAACCTCTTCTTTCCTACGCCCCAGAACAGAATCTTCCACACCAGTCATTCCCACATCAGTAATATAAGCGGTATAACCTTCTAATATTTTTTCATCCGCTGTAGGAATATGCGTATGAGTTCCTAATACCGCTGAAACCTTCCCTGCAAGAAAAAACCCCATAGCGGCTTTCTCCGAAGTAGCCTCAGCGTGGAAATCCACAATTATAATCTTACTCTGTCTGCGTAAATCTTCAAGGATATTTTTTACTGCGGAGAAAGGATTATCCAAAGGCTGCATAAAAATCCTGCCCTGCAGATTTACTGCACTTATTTTAACTTCCCTGCCGGCCAAAATCTTAACCTTAGTAATTATTCCCCTGCCCGGAGCAAACGGTCCGTAATTCAACGGCCGGATTGCATCCATTGAAGCCAAAACATTGCGCACATCTGTTTTCTTAAAAGTGTGATCGCCTAAGGTAATTATATCCACACCGGCAAGAAAAATTTCCCGGGCAGTTTTTTCAGTAAGGCTGGAACCGCCCGCAGCATTCTCTGCGTTGGCGATAGTAAAGTCTATTCTCTCCTGCTTTAAAAAATCCGGCAACCTTTCTTTTAAAAATACCCGGGCCGGCTTGCCCACAATATCGCCGATAAATAATATCCTCAACATAAAAACTGCCTTTTACCAAATTCACGTATTGCCAAAAATTCAATCACCAACAAAAAGCACTGCCGCACTTTTTAGATTTAGGTCAAGATTTAGGTCTGGAAGATTTCTTCAATCTTAATCTTAACCTTAACCTAAACCTAAAATATATCAGCCATCACCTCGCATAATCTACTGCCCGGGTTTCCCTGATAACTGTAATTTTAATCTGCCCTGGATAATCCATTTCATCTTCTATCTTCTTTTTAATATCCCTGGCTAAAACCGTAAGCGCGCTGTCGCCTATTTGGTCGGATTTAACCATAATCCTGATTTCCCTGCCTGCCTGAATAGCAAAACTCTTTTCCACGCCGGCAAAAGAATCTGCTATTGCTTCTAAACTCTTTAGCCTCTTTATATAGGTTGCTAAAGTTTCCCGCCTTGCCCCGGGCCGGGAAGCAGAAATAGCATCAGCAGCAGCAGCCAAAACAGCATAAATCGACTTAGGCTCAACTTCCTCGTGGTGAGCGGCAATAGCGTTTAAAACTATCTCTCTTTCTCCGTATTTTTTTGCCAAATCCGCTCCTAACAAAGCATGCGTGCCTTCTACCTGCTGGTCTATAGCCTTGCCAATATCATGCAAAAGTCCAATTCTTTTAGCCAGCCTGACATCCAGGCCCAACTCTGCAGCCAGGCCGGCCATAAGCAGAGCGACTTCTTTGGAATGCTGCAAGGCATTCTGGCCAAAACTTGTCCGGTATTTCAACTTGCCTAAAAGCCGCACTAATTCCGGATTTAAATTATGCACATCTACGTCAAAGCACAGATTTTTGCCTTCTTCCATTATCGACTTTTCAAATTCCTTTTTAACTTTTTCCACAGTTTCCTCAATCCTCGCCGGATGAATCCTTCCGTCAGAAACCAGTTTTTCCAAAGTTACCCGGGCAATTTCTCTTCTAATAGGGTCAAACCCCGAGATAGTAACTGCTTCTGGAGTATCATCAATAATAATATCCACTCCCGTAGCCATTTCCAAAGCACGGATATTCCTGCCTTCCCTTCCAATAATTCTGCCTTTCATCTCGTCGTTAGGCAAAGCCACAACACTGACAGTAGTATCCTGCGTATGCTCAACAGCACACCTTTTTATCGCCAGAGATATAATATCCTGAGCGATTTTGTCCGACTCCTGCTTGATTTCTTCAGACCGGCGTTTTAATATCTCGGCTTTTTCCTCAACCATTTCAGAGTCTATACGTTTAAGCAAAAGTTCCCTGGCCTGGTCTATATTAAGGTAGGCTATTTCCTGCAGGCGTTTTTTCTCCTCAGCCAAGAGTTCGTTTAACTGATGGTTTTTCTTTTCTAACGTCTGCTCCGCATCTTTTAACTGGACACGTACCCGTTCTACTTCCGATTCTTTCTGCTGAAAAAACTCAACCCTTTTTTCCAAATTTTCTTCTCTCTGCAAAATTCTCTTTTCCAGAGCATCCAGATCTTTCCTCTTCTTTTCAGTCTGAGCCTCAAAATCCACCCGCAGTTTATAAAGCATCTCTTTAGCGTCCAGTTCAGCCTTTCTCTTAATATCCTCTGCCTTCCCCTGTGCCTGCTTTATCAAAGACCCTGCTTCTTCTTTTTCCCTTTTCCGGGCTTTTTCCGAGGATTTTGCCCCGAAGAAAAAGCCACAGCCTGCGCCTAAACCTAAAGACGCCAGGATAAATATAATCCCTGCTGCACTGAGCATAAAATCCCTCCTTTTTAGCGAATCTTTTTAAGAACTAACTACGATGTTTACAGGTTCGTCAAATTGCGGTTCTTTAGGCAGGCCTTTTTGGAGTTGAAACGCAAAACAAATTCCTAATTTTACCGTAGGCTTTTTTATCCTTTTCAAAAGCCGGTCATAATAACCCTTACCCCGGCCTAAACGCCAGCCTTGCTCGTCAAAAGCAAGGCCGGGAACAAGAATTAAATCCACCTGCTTTAAATCCATAAGTTCAGCCGCATTAACATCCGGCTGTTTTATTCCCCATGGTCCGTAAACTAAGTTATCAAGCCCTTTTATCCGGTAAAACTTTAAATCTCCGGACTGCTGGTTCACTACCGGCAGCCCGACGGACTTTCCTTCTCCAATAGCCTGCAGCAACACCTCTCTTATATCAACTTCTTCTGCTAAAGGGTAATAACCGGCAATTGTTTTCGCTTTCTTATATACCGGCAAAGACTTAATTTTACCGCAAACATCTTTACTCCTCCTTTTTAATTCCTCTTTAGAAATACGGGATAAAATCTGCACAATCTTTCGGCGTAAAAACTGTTTCTGCTCCCGAATATTTTCCTGCTCTATTAACCGCTTCATAAGTTAAACAACATTTGCCTTCACAGACGCCGGATAAAACTGTTTAGAATAATCCCCTGCCGGCAAAATCCTTTGTAAATTACCAGCTGTGCCTAAACGCTCATATATTCTAACCCATACACAATCTCTCTCAGGATATACTTCACACTTTCCGTCTTTCACCCCGCCGCAAGGCCCGTTTAACATGCCCTTAGGGCACAAAGCCTTGGGGCATAAGCCTGCTGTTTCAGCCAAAACACAGTCTCCACACAAAAGACAGGCTTTATTAATATCTCCCTTAGATGTAGTTACTCCGGCAAAAACCGTATTGCATCCAGGGATAACAGGGATATTCACTCTTAAATTATCTCCGGCCGACTGAACTCCCAAGCCGCAGGAAAAAACTAAGACTGCCTGACTTTGTTTTAAAGCCGGCATATTTTTGGCAAATGCCCTGCGCACCGACGCAGCATTACAGCCAACATCCGGCACACAAGAACCTGTTATCTGCCAGCCGTCTGCTTCTAAAATCCCCTGCCACTGCTCTAAAGCCTGTTCTGAGCCTGTTCCGCAAACCGTAGCACAATCCCCGCAGCCGCAGAGAAAAACCCGTTTTACCCCTGACAAAGATTTCTCTATCTCATTTTTATCCTTAAACTGCGTAACTATCATAATTAAAAACCTCAGGTATAAGTTTATAACAAAAATCCAAAAATACAAGGCTTTTGTTGAGAGGTATAACAACTTGACAGCCAAATAGTTAGATCGTAAGAATATAAATCTTGAATTAAGGCTGGTAATATTTCTTTTTAGACTTCCTATATTCCTGATATACCCCCTGAGAGTAATTATGCGGGTATTTGTAGCCTTTGCCTCTGCCTAATTTTTCTGCAGATTTATAATGGCTGTCCTGTAAATGCTGAGGCACTTCTTCTGTCAAGCCAGACTGCACATCCTCCATAGCAGACTCTATTGCTTTGTAAGCAGCGTTAGACTTTGGCGCTTTTGCCAGGTAAATAGTTATTTCTGATAAAACAATCCTGGCCTCCGGCATACCTATATACTCTACTGCCTGATAAGCAGCGTTTGCCAACACCAAAGCCGCCGTATCAGCCAGACCAATGTCTTCAGCAGATAAGATAACCAGTCTGCGGCAAATAAACCTGGGGTCTTCGCCGGCAGTAAGCATTTTTGCCAGCCAATACAAAGCGCTGTCAACATCCGAACCCCGCACAGATTTAATAAAAGCCGAAATAGTGTCGTAATGGTAATCGCCTTTGCGGTCATAAACAATATTTTTCTGAGCCAAACAATTCCTAATTGTATCTAAAGTAATCTTAACTCTGCCTTCCCGGGGTTTTGTAGTCATTGCGGCTATTTCTAAAGCAGTCAAAGCTGTCCGGGCATCCCCTGAACTTTCCAGAGCAATAAAATCCAAAACTTCCGGGGCCACTTCAATTGCCAGCATGCCCAAACCTTTTTCTTTATCTGCCAATGCCCGGAGCAAAATCTCTTTTATGTCTTCCGCATAAAGAGGTTTTAGTTCGCAAATAGCTGAACGGGAAGTCAAGGCCGGGCTGATAAAAAAGAATGGATTATTAGTCGTAGCCCCTACTAAAACAATTGTCCCGGTTTCTGTATCCGGAATTAAAACATCCTGCTGGCTGCGGGTTAAACGGTGAAACTCGTCTATAAACAAAACTGTTTTTTTGCCCCCTGCCTTCAAACGCGCCCGCGCCTGGCTGATTTCTTTTTTTATTTCACTAACATTAGAAAATGCGGCATTCAAGATAACAAAATGCGCATTAGTGGTTTTAGAAATTACAAAACCTAAAGAAGTTTTGCCTACTCCGGGAGGGCCGTAAAGGATTAAAGAAGACAACCTGTCTGCTTCTATGCTGCGCCGCAGGAATTTATCAGGACCTAAAAGATGTTTTTGCCCGGAGAAATCCTGCAAAGATTCCGGCCGCATCCTGACAGCCAAAGGCAATTTCTGTTTATGAGAAACATTTTCTAAAAATAAATCCTGCATAATAGACCAAATAGCCAAAGCGGGAATAAACACTTCCTGCGGTAAAAATCCCCGCCAAACGCCCGAAATAGAGAGCTCTTTTTAAGTCCTGTCCTCACACACGTGGGCGCCTGTCTCTTCTGCCGCAGCAAAAGAAAATTCCGGCTCCCTCTAAATTGATGTTGGCTTAAAAGTTCATCTCTATTTCGCAGCAGGCAGGGATTATTTTTCTCAACAACAACGTTAAGTTATCTTACCCCAATTAATAAAAAAATCAAGCCGCCGTTAAAAAGCGCTTTAGCGATTCTTAAGATTTAGGTCGAGGATTGGGTCTAAATTCCCTCAACCTTCACCTAAATCTACCCCGTCGGGTTAACGCAAAATAACCCCGGGCAGGGCCATTAAAGCCCGGCGGACTTTTTCGTGGACAGAATCGACTTCTTCAGAAGTCAATGTCCGGCTGGGATGCTGGTAGGACAGCCGCAAAGTCATACCCAAAAACCCTGCGGGTAGTTTTTTCCCGGAATAAAAATCTATTGCCTGCCAATTTCGGCAAAGCCCTGCAGCAGTCTTATTTATCATCTCTTCTATGGCGGAAAATTCCTGCTGTCTGCTCAAAGCAAAACTAATATCTCGGAAAACCTGAGGGAGCAAGGAAACCGGTCTATATTTAGCCGGCCCGGCCAAAGTGCAAATCTTTTCAACTTCCATCTCGCATAAAAATACTTCCTGGGAAAAACCGTATTTATCCTTTAACAAGGAATTTAATGCCGCCAGAAAACCCAGAGATTGGCCCTGGCAGATAATGCCGGCACAGGAAACAAAACCGGGCTTTTCTATTTTTTTAAACTCAGGCTCTATACCTGTTTTTTCAAGCAAGGTGTGAATTGCTGCTTTCATCCGCAGTATATCTAAAGCCTGAGAAGAAGTCGTGCCTAAACATAAAGATTGGACTTCTCTATGCCGGTTGTTCTGGCTGAAAAATATGCGGCCCAATTCAAAAAACTTTAGGCCCTCCTGTTTATGGCTTAAGTTGTAATTTAATGCCTTTACCATTCCCAAACAAAGGCTGGTGCGCAAAACCCCTTCTTCTCTACGCAAAGCATTGGCAAGAAAAACAGGTTCTTTTAAAGAGAAATCTTTTGCCTCGGTCTGTTGGACCAAAGAATAAGTTATTATTTCCTGAAACCCGCAGGCATTAAGTTTTCGGCGCAAAAGGTTGTCAAACCTAAACTCCGGGCTGGAACTCTTGCGGGAAAGCAGAGGAAGATTAACCGGAATTTTACCATAGCCGTAAATACGGGCAATTTCTTCAAACACATCTTCTTTCGCCTGCAAATCCCTGCGGAAAGCCGGCGGGGTAAATACAATTCTGCCGGCACTGCTTTTTACTTTACCGCCTAAAGAACGCAGGATTTTTTTAATTCTGCCTGCAGGCACATTCAGGCCTAAATGCCGGACAACCTGCCGGGGAGAAAAAGATATTGTTTTAGACTTAGGAACAGATATTATTCCGGACTTTACCCAGCTGGCCACCTTGCCATGGCAGAGGATGCCAAACATTTCGCAAGCCTGCCTAAATGCCTCAAAAGTATATAAAGGGTAAACATAGCGCTCAAACCTATAAGAAGAATCTGTGCTTAAGCCCGCTATTCTTGCGCCCCTGCGCACGACCAAAGGGTTAAATATGGCGGCCTCTAAAAATATATTCCGGGTATCAGAAGAAATCTCTGTTTCCTTACCGCCCATTATGCCTGCCAGAGCTATAGGCTTTTGCGAGTCTGCTATTACTAAAACTTCTTTTGCCAATTTCCTCTCTCTGCCGTCTAAAGTAATTATTTTCTCCCCGTGCTCTGCCCTGCGCACAAAGATTTTTCCAAAAGAAATTTTATTATAATCAAAAGCGTGTAGAGGCTGCCCCCATTTAAGCATACAATAGTTAGTAATATCCACAGCATTGCTGACAGGGTTAATTCCACAGCCTAAAAGACACTTCTTTAGCCAGCCGGGCGAATCCTGAATTTTTACTCCCTCTATTAAAGCGCCCAAATAAAGCGGGCAGTCTTTTCTGTCAGTTACAGAAACTCCGGAATAAACAGATTTAGGAAGTCGTATTCTTGCCGGCTTAAGTCTGACCTTTTTGTCCAGCAAAGCCGCTGTTTCATAAGCCAGGCCAGCCAAAGAAAGCCAGTCGTAACGGTTAGTAGTTACCTCTGTTTCTAAAGAAACTGCCTGAGATGTTTCCTCTATATTAACCACTTCTAAACCGGCCAGGGTTAATTTATCCGCCAGTTCCCGGGCACTGATATTTATATCCACAAACTCTTTTAAAAATTCAAAACTAAACTTCATAAAACTGCCTCAAAAACTTTTTATGGTTAGAAAAAAACAAACGGATATCGCTGATTCCGTATTTAAGCATTGCTATTCTTTCTACTCCCATGCCAAAAGCAAACCCCTGGAATTTTGCGGGGTTAATCTTTACTGCCCTTAAAACATTGGGATGAATCATTCCACAGCCTAAAATCTCCAGCCAGCCGCTGTGTTTACATACAGGACAGCCTTTTCCTGAACAGAGCAAACAGGATATATCCACCTCTGCCGAAGGTTCAGTAAATGGAAAGAAGTGCGGCCTAAACCGCAAACGGGTATCAGCAGAAAAAACCCTGCGGCCAAATTCCACAAGCACGCCTTTTAAGTGGGAAAAATTAATCTCCCTGTCCACTGCAAAACCTTCAATCTGGTGAAACATAAACGAATGCGAAGCATCAACATTGTCCGGCCGGTAAACTTTTCCCGGCACAACAACCGCTAAAGGCGGTTTTCTTTTTTCCATAATTCTTATCTGCGAAGGCGAAGTATGACTGCGCAGGAGGTATCTGCCCTGAGTCCTATCTGCAGGGAGCTGCAAATAAAAAGTATCAAAAGCATCCCGCGATGGATGGTCCAAAGGAATATTTAACGCCTGAAAATTATATTTCTCAGTTTCAATCTCACTGCCCTGCTGAACCTCAAAACCCAAATCTTCAAAAACCCGGCAAATCTCATTGATAACATTTGTTAAAGGATGGCTGCCGGCAATTTCTACAGGAAAACCCGGCAAACTAATATCTATACCCTGTTCCTGTTTTTGCAGACTTTTTTGCTTCTCCTCTAAAAGGCTGAAAATTTCCTTTTTTACGCTGTTTAAAGTTTTGCCGGCTAAAGGTCTCTGCTCCGGGGCAAGCGAAGCAATACTTTGAGAAGCATTTGCCAGGAAGGATTTTCTGCCTAAAAACCGCGTCTGCAAATCCCGAATCTGCTGGATAGTCTGGACAGAATTTATTGCTTGTCTTGCCTGTTCTGAAATTTCTTTTAATTTATTCAGCATTTTTCCTGCCTCCCTTGGCCAAAACAAATATTAAGGCGCAGGCAAGAAAAGAAGCAAAAAGCACCAGGGCAGTATTTTTTTCCCGGAGCAAGACTTTATCTGCAAACCTGCAGCCAGGTTTTACCCGCTCAATCACTTTGGCTGTTACTACCGGGCCTGTATTTTTCTTAAAGTCCCGGGTTAATATCCCCTTTACTTCAATTGTATCACCGATTGTATTATACCCGCCTTTATATTTTACCGGGGGTATCTTCACCCCTTTGGGTGCCCATACGCTAACCAGCCTGTCTTTAACCAATAAATTTATCCAGGAACCTTTGGCCCTGGAGAAAATGTCTAAGACCTCCCCGGAAAATGAGATTTCCCTGGGAATTACTGCCTTGCTCTTACCGAAAATCGGCGCAGGAAAAGAAGAAGACATAGGCAAAAGGAATACTCCTAATAAAACCAGCGAAAATATATATTTTGGCTTAAACATTATCTCCTGCGGAAAACCGAAATTAAAAGCCCTAAAGAAATCACTACAGCCACGAATTCCAGCCGGCCCAGCCACATCTGGATAATATAAGTTATTTTTAATCCTGCAGGCATAGCCGGGCAGGTAATCCCCAAAGACAGGCCTACATTTGCCGCGGCTGAAGTAGATTCAAACAAAGCCGGCAGGAATTTATATCCATAAAACATCCCAATAATCCCCCCGGCTAAATAACTTAACAAATAAAGAAGAAAAATAAAAAATGCTGCCTTGATTCTTTTGTCGTCTAAAACGGCATCTGAAAGATGGTGGTATTTTGCCGCAAGTCTGGCATTAGAAGGATATATTTTCTCCCGTATCTCCCAGACAACTCCCTTAAACAAAAAAGCCAAACGCATAAGTTTTATTCCGCCGGTTGTAGAACACACTCCGCCGCCAATAGCCATAGCAATGATTAAAACCACCAGCCCTCCCTGAGGCCAGGAATCAAGCCATCCGGGGTATAAATTACTGAACCCGCAGCCGCTGTGAGCAGAAATTAACTGGTATATTCCCTGCCTAAACCCCTCGCTTAGGCTTAAATGGCCAAGATTTACCAAAAACACAGTCATTAAAACGGTTAGAGTGGTAAACGAAAAAAAGAAAGCCCGCATCTCTATATTTTGCCAGGCTTCTTTTTTCTTCCTCAGCCACAGATAATAATGCAGGTTAAAATTCAAAGAGCCTAAAAACATCAAAACCAAAGTAGCAATTTCCAGAGCAAAACTGTGATAATAAAAAATCCCGCCAGAGCGGGGAGTAAAACCTCCAGTATCAAACCCGGCCATAAACAGAAAAACTCCGTGCAAAACAGATTTAAGCAAAGGCACTCCCTGCCAGAAAAGAATTCCTGCCAAAACCGCTGTACCTAAAATTAAATACACAAAACTTACTGCCCAGATAAACCGCGCCGTGTCTATAACATTAGGCAGAATTTTTTCGTCCCTGGCCTCGCCCCAATACAAGCCCACAGCCGTAGAAGTAGCCTTAATCAAAAAAGACAAAGCAATAATCACTATACCCTGGCCGCCTAAAAACATAGTCAAATGCCGCCAGGCATTGACTGAAAAAGACATATGGTCTATATCTCTGACTAAACTCAAACCCGTAGTAGCAAATCCGCTCATAGCCTCAAAAAAAGCATCTAAAAAACCGCCAAAATGCCCGGACATCCACAAAGGCAAAGCGCCGAATAGAGAAGCCACCAGCCAGGACAAAGAAACAATTACAAAAGCCAAAGCCGGACGAATGTCTTTTTTTAACGGGAACACTATCATTAACAAAAAACCTGCCAGCCCAGTAAAAGAAAGCGACAAGAGAAAATCCCAAAAAGGCTTTTGCTCTCTCAAGGCAAAAGCAATCACTAAAGGGATAACCATAGCCAGAGTTAACCCCAATAAAAGCCTGCCTAAAATATGCAGGATACCAGCAAACTCTTCTTTATCCGGGGAAAAAATCATTTTGCGGCTAAAAGATAAATGCGGTAATTAATATCACCAGCCAGCCCCAAATCAAAAACGCCAGGCCAAAACTTACTTCCAGCAATATGCCCAAAAAGATTTTCATAATTTCCCTACTAACAAGTCAATCAAGTCTTTTTCTTTGTCTATGCTGGTCAAAGCAATTATTTCGTCCCCGGAAGAAATCTTCGTATCTCCGCGGGGGATAATTACATCCGCAGCCCTTAATATAGACACAAGCACAGAATCCTGCGGCAGTTTAATATCTTTTATAAGTTTATTAATCACCGGCGAATTTTCCGGTATATCCACCCGGACAATGGACAAACGGCCTCTTTTAATGCTTAACAAGTTGATAAAATCCGTAAAAGAAGCCTCTTCTTCCACTACTCTGGCTAAAATAGAAGTGGAATCAATGGGCACATCTATGCCTAAAGATGAAAAGACTTTAATATTCTGCGGGTTGTTAACTTTAGCGATTGTCCGTTTAACCCCGAAAACTTCCCTGGCAATCTGGCAGATAACTATATTGTCTTCATCCTGCGGGGTCAAAGCTACAACAACATCAGCCTTGCCAGCCCGGGCATTTTTCAAAACATCCGGCCGGCTGCCGTCACCCTGCAGCACAGTCAGTGAAGAATTCTGTGCAACCTCACCACACACAGCAGGGTTCTTCTCCACCAAAGCCACAATGTGGCTGTCAGCGGTTAACTTTTTGGAGAGAAAAAAACCAACTTTGCCTGCTCCTACAATTATAATATACATTTTTTAAATTCGCCTAAAAACAAATTGCTGCGGTTGATAACAGTAATTCCCTTATTTTTGACTAAAACGGTTTTGCTGTCGTCGTAAACCTGAATAACTATTTTTTTAACCTTAAAAATCTTCTGCGCTATCTGGGCAGCAACTAAGTTTAAATTGTCATTACCGGTAACCCCGTAAACCGCATCGGCCTGCTGAAGGTTTGCTTTGTCTAAAACTTCTAAACTAAGGCCTTCACCCTGCAAAGCAATACCGTTAAACCGGTCAGACAAAACGTTTAAAGCCCGCGGGTTTCTGTCCACCACCACGATATTGTGCCGCTGGGAAGAAAACTCCTCAGCCAAACGGCTGCCTAATTTTCCACAGCCAATAATAACAATATACATTACTCAGACTTTTTTTGCAGTTTCTGCCAACTTATCAAAAACTTCCGGCTCTTCCACTGCTATCTGGGCTAAAATATCCCGGGAAATCTCAACCTTGGCTTTTTTCAGCCCAGCAATAAATTCCCGGTAAGTCAAGCCGCGTTCTCTGGCCGCAGCATTAACCCGCATTATCCACAAGGACCTATACTGGCGTTTCTTCTGTTTTCTGTGCTGGTAAGCATAAGTCAACCCTTTAGTTAAAGTTTCCTTGGCCCGGCGTAAACGTTTAGAACGTTCGCCCCTTGCGCCTTTTACCTGTTTTAAGACTTTTTTCCTCCTTTGTCTGGATGCTACAGCATTTCTTGCTCTGGCCATTGATTTACCCTCCTGTTTTCTCCAACTGCCCCATTGCCCGGCAGCAGATTAATTTAATCTTAAGCGCCGTAAGGCAGGGCGCGTTTAACCATTTTCTTATAAGGACCTGCTATCTCTGTTGTTTTTCTAAGCCGCCTTTTTCTACTGGACGTTTTTGAAGACAACAGATGCGACTTGCCGGCTTTTTTTCTTAAAACTTTGCCGGTCCTGCTTATTTTAACCCGTTTTAACAGGGATTTTTTTGTTTTAAGTTTCTTAACTGCCATCTCACTCCTTTCCCTTCGGCGACAAAACCATTACCAAATAACGACCTAACATCTGAGGTTGTTTGTCAATTTTTCCTATATCGTTTACATCCTGCGTTAATTTCTTAATAACAGCCTGCCCGATTTCCTTGTGAGCCATTTCCCGGCCTAAAAACAGCATTCTAATTCGGACTTTATCCCCCTTAGCCAGAAACTCTCTGGCCTTTTTAAGTTTAATCTGGTAATCATGCAGGCCTATATTAGGCCTAAGCCTTATTCCTTTAGTTCTTAGCCCCTTGCGGTGTTTTTTTGCTTCCCTTTCTTTTTTCTCCTGCTCATATTTATATTTGGAAAAATCCATAATCCGGCAAACCGGCGGGTTAACCTGTGCGGCAACTTCTACTAAATCCAAATCATACTCTACAGCTTTAGCCAATCCTTCTTTCAAAGAAACAATACCTAACTGCTCACCTTCCGGACCGATAAGCCTGATAGTAGATGCCCTAATTGCCCGGTTAATTCTCAACTGTTTAATAATGCTCCACCTCCTGTTTAAATAAAATCTTAATTTCCCGAAGTTTACCCGTTTTCTTTTGGCAGGGAAATTCCGGTAAATTATGCCTACGCTAAAACCGGCCGCCATTAAAAAAACGCTGGCGCGTTTTTGGACACCTCGGGGCACACTTTAAAAAATTAAAAATCAAAATGTTTGGACAATTCTTCAAATCTGCCAAATCTTATTGAAAAATTAAAATTGTAATATATCTTGAATCATTTTGAATTTTTACATTAATTTCAATATTTAGGAATCTGGCTTTCCTGCAATTCCTGCCGGAAAATGTTCAAAAATTCCGCTATCGGCATACTGCCTAAAACTTTCCTGCCAAAAGCCCGGACATTTATTTCCCCCGCTGCCTGTTCTTTTTTGCCTACGACGATTATATAAAACGCTTTTTCTTTCTCTGCGCTGCGAATCTTTTTAGATAAGGTCTCTTCTTCATAAGACACCTCAACCCGCACAGAGTTCTTCTCTAACTCTCTTTTAATCTCTTCGGCATAAGGCAGAAAATCCCTGCTGACCGGCACAACCTTTACCTGTAAAGGGCAGAGCCAAAGAGGAAACCGCGCCTTATAATGCTCAGTCAAAGTAGCAATAAACCTTTCCAAACTGCCCAAAATTACCCGGTGAACCATAACTGGCTGTTGTTTCCGGCCCTGCTCGTCTATATAATACAAACCAAAACGCTGAGGCAGAGAGAAATCCAGCTGCACAGTGGCGCACTGCCATTTGCGTCCTAAAGCATCCTCCAATTTTATGTCAATCTTCGGACCATAAAAAGCCCCTTCCTGCGGATTTACAGAAAATTGTATCTTCCCTTTTTTTAACACATTTTCTAATATAGCCTCAGCCTTATCCCATAAAGCGGCCTCGCCGATAAATTTCTCCGGCCGGGTGCTTAATTCCGCCTCAAACTTACCAAAACCAAAAACCTGCATTGCTTCTTTGACAAACACCAAAACTTTTTCTATCTCTTCTTCTAACTGTCCGGGCCGGCAGAAAATATGGGCGTCGTCCTGAGTGAACCCCCGTACTCTTAACAGGCCGTGCAGAACTCCGCTTTTCTCATACCTATATACTGTTCCTAACTCAAAAATCTTCAAAGGCAGGTCCCTATAACTGCGGATTTTCGTTTTATAAATCAGCATATGGCCGGGGCAATTCATCGGCTTTACACAAAAATCGCCTTCCGGAGTATTTATCAAATACATATATTCCCGGTAAAAATCCAAATGCCCGCTCTTCTGCCACAGGCCTGCGGCCATAATCTGAGGTGTGTTGACCATAATATAGCCGCGCTTTAAATGCTCCTTTATTTCCCAGTCTTCAATTATCCTTTTTAACACTGCTCCGCGTTTCAAGTAAAAAACAAGTCCCGGGCCTGCTTGTTCCGGGAAAAAATCAAACAACTCAGTTTCAACTCCTAATTTTCTGTGATCCCGTTTCTTTGCTTCTTCTCTCGCCGCCAAATAACTTTCCAACTCTTTTTGGCTGAAAAACGCTGTCCCGTATATTCTCTGCATCATAGGGTTTCCTTCTTTCCCCCGCCAATAAGCGCCGGACACCGTCAATAATCTAAAAGCCTTCACCTGTCCGGTATTGTTTATATGCGGCCCCCGGCATAAATCCGAAAAACCTCCGTTGGAATAGAAAGAAACCTCTTTGTCTGGAATGTCCTTTAATAATTCCAATTTGAACGGTTCATCTTTCAATAATTCCCCTGCTTGTTCTTTAGAAAGAACTTTCTTTTCAAAAGGTTCGGCACGGTCAATAATCTCCTGCATTTTCCGGGAAATTTTTTCTAAATCATCGGGGCTAAAACCTTTCTCCCAAAGAAAATCGTAATAAAATCCCTCCTTAATTGCCGGCCCAATGCCTAACTTAACCTGCGGATAAAGTTCTTTTACGGACGCAGCCAAAATATGTGCGCAACTGTGCCTTAATGTTTCTAATGAAAAGGGGTTACTCATTATCGTCAGAAAAAATTGATTCGTCAAGCAAGCCTTCTCTCTGGAAAGCATTAAAAAACAAAGGATACATCCTCATTGAAGGCTTAAGGTATCCTAAAATTTTGCCGTTTTCATCCCGGCCTTTCTTACGAAATTTAAACAAATCCTGTAAAACTATTTCTCCTCTTTCTGTACCCCGCACTTCTGAAATATAAGTAATATGCCGAGTTCCGTCATCAAATTTTTCCTGCTGGACAATTATGTTTATAGTATCCGCTATCATTCTGCGAATATCCGGCAGGGAAAGTTTTATCCCGCTGCTCAAAATTAAAGCCTCCAGCCGGGCTAAAACCTGCAAAGGCGAGTTGCCATGAACAGCCGCCAGTGTCCCTTTGTGGCCGGTAGACATTGCCTGAATCATATCTAAAGACTCCGCCCCCCTGACTTCTCCGATAATCAGCCTGTCCGGCCGCATACGCAGGGAATTGCGGATAAGGTCAGAAAGAGACACGCCTCCTTTACCCTGCTCGTCGGGATCTTTTGTCTCCAAAGAAATCAAATTGCTATGATGCAGTTTTAACTCCGCGGTATCCTCAATAGTAATTACCCTTTCCTGCTCCGGGATGTAGTAAGAAAGCATTTCCAAAGTCGTAGTCTTTCCGGTGCCTGTGCCTCCGGAAAAAATAATATTCAGTTTTCCTTTAATGCAGGCGATTAAAAAATCCGCAGCTTTGCGGCTAAGCGAACCCAACTTTACCAAATCGTCTAAGGAACGAATATTTTGAGAGAACTTTCGGATAGTAACTGCAACCCCCTGCAGAACAGAAGGCGGAATTATCACATTAACCCGGGAGCCGTCTTCTAA
Source organism: Candidatus Omnitrophota bacterium (assembly GCA_015486615.1). Classification (GTDB taxonomy): domain Bacteria; phylum Omnitrophota; class Gorgyraeia; order Duberdicusellales; family Duberdicusellaceae; genus WFRI01. The sequence goes on from WFRI01000090.1 coordinate 19,797, forward strand.
ACAAACATCCCCGTAAGGCCGGTTTTCATTTACCCTTTTTTCCCTTTTTGAAAAAATCTCATTAATCATAGATAAGATATCTTCATTGCCCGCAAACTTTATGTCGGTTAAGGTTTTAACCCCTCCCTTTTCTACAAATACCTTATCCGGCCCGTTAATCATAATTTCTGTAATATCGGGGTCCTCTAAAAGTTTATCTAAAATTTCTCTTGCAGCCGGCATATACTCTTTGTCTTTCTTCTTTCGCCTTAGATAAATGCTGACTGGGCGCAAGAGGAGTCGAACCTCTGGCCTCAACGATGTCAACGTTGCGCTCTAACCAACTGAGCTATGCGCCCATTTATACATATACGCATCTCGTTGTTAAGAAACCAGCGCAAAATAATTAAATAATGCCGGGGAAGGGACTCGAACCCTTACGTTCCTCACGGAACATGGGATTTTAAGTCCCAGGCGTCTGCCAATTCCGCCACCCCGGCATTATTATTTCTTCTTTTTTTTGCTGCTAACAAATTTAACCAGCCCCAAGCGGGCCTCTTCAATCGCTATAGTGATTGGCTTATCTTCATTAACTGCCCCATCCACAAGAGGCCTGCTCCCCGCATCTATTTCCTGCGCCCGCATGGCAATGCCTACAATTAATTTGTACAAAGACCCGCCGGCTTTATCTAATAATTCTTCCAAAGAAATATAACCCGTTTTCATATAGCCCCCTTGGTATAATTTTCATTAAAAACACTGCTTGAACTGGCTAAAATCAACATTATAACAAAATAACCAAATTCAAATATTCAAGCAAGAATACAGCAATGTTTGATTATTACCACTACGCCTTTTTACCAGCACCCACCTCGGGGATGAAAAAATTCCACCCCCGAGAGGTTAAAAAGCGCGTCAGCGTTTTTTAAGTGGTACGCCTTAAACTCTCTACCTGAAGAATTTCCTTAAGCAGTTTTTTCGCCCGGGACACTGTTTTATTCTCTACCCAATAATGGTATTTTTGAGCATATTTTACTTCTTTTTTTGCCAAACGCAACCTCTTTTTCACTGTCTGGGCATCTTCTGTCGTTCTGGCAAGCAGGCGTCTTTCCAATTCCGCAAAAGACGGAGGAAAGACAAAAATCAAAACTGTCCTGTCCGGATATTGCCTTTGTATCTCCATAGCACCCCTAACATCAACACTGACTACAAAATGCTTGTTTTGAGCAAAAGCCTTCTGCAGAAATTCTTTAGGACTGCCATACAATCTGCCGGCCACATTTTTAGTTTCCAAGAAGTCTCCCTGTCTTCTCTTTGCCAAAAACTCTTTAGGGGAAAGAAACAAATAATCCCGGCCATGCTTTTCGCCTTCCCTCGGCCCGCGGGTTGTTGCAGTTATGCCCTTTAAAAAACTCTTTCTTATGCCCGCGTCCTTAAACAATTGTTTAAGCAGAGTGGTCTTGCCTGAGCCTGAGGGCCCGGACAAGATAAATATTTTCAGATTCTTACCCTTCGCCAGCATTTTCCTCTACCCGTTCAATAATTGTCTGCGCCTGCAAAGAAGACAGGAAAATAAACCCGCTGTCAGTAATAACCACACTGCGAGTCTTACGGCCGCAGGTAACATCAACAATTTTATTGCTTCTTTTTGCCTCTTCAATTAGTCTTTTCACAGGTTTAGCCCCCGCAGCAATTATGCCTACAACTCTTTGTTTAAGAACAACATTATTAAAGCCTAAATGCAATGCCTGCACGCCTCTTACTCCAAATTCTGCGAGTGTTCCCTAATTCTTTCAATCGCTTCCTTTATATAAACCGTAAGCGCACAGCCGCGCCGGTCTCTAATTTTGGCCAAAATAGTATTAGATTCCCTGAGCATCTCCTGAGAAAAGAAGTCTAAAAGCTTGCCTATCCTTTGAGGCCTGCGCCTAAGCAGCCTTAAAACTTCCTCTATATAAAACAAAAGCAGGACGATTTCTTCATTAACATCCTTTGCCGCATCAGTATTTAAACGCCGGCTATGCTTCTTCAATAAACCCGGCAGCTTCTCCACTTCTGTCTTTATGCTCTGCAACTGCCAGCGGATATCAGATAATATTACCCTGGCCTGTTTGTGTCTAAACGTCTCATAGTCTTTAAGTGTCCGGTCAAAAACCCGTTTGACTTTTACTGGATCGAGGCTGACTTTTGGCAAAAGACTGCTTCCCCTGCTATAATACAAATTTATGACTTCGTTTAAAGCCAAATCCCCGTTTAATCCTGCACTGCGTTTAAGCAGAAGCATTTGCCGGACAAATTGTCTAAACTCTTTATCCTGCTTTAACCCCAAGGCCTTGCTTATGGGAGAAGCGGATATTTTAACTTCTACGCGGCCCCGCTGAATAGACTTTAAAAGAGCATCTCTGATATATTGCTCTAAATTTACCGATAAACTGTCAGGGTAAAAAAATATATTAACGTCCAGATATTTAGAGTTGACACTGCGCAAAGATACCGTTATTTCATAACCGGAAAAAACCGCCCGTTTGCTGGCATAGGCAGTCATTGTTTTAGAACATCCGGCTGTTTCTTCGCTCATGCCCATACTTTTTGCTCTACTTTTTCCAAAGTAATTACCTTGCAGGGATATAAATTCACTACTACCTCTGAAGGAGCAAACCAAAGTTTAATTTCCTTCTCCGCATCTTCTGCTGAGGAAGAAGCGTGCACAACGTTTTCAAACAAACCTGTGGTAAGAATCCGGCCGTAAGCACCCCGCACAGATACAGGATCCGCCTCTTCCGGATTAGTTGCCCCAACTATCTGCCTGACTTGAGATATGGCAGATTCGCCGTAATAAACCATTGCCAAAACCCTGTTTTCGCCGTGTAGCTGGCCGGTAATATAACGCAGCAACTCCTTGAAAAATGGCCTGTCAGATAAATGCCCATAATGCTTCTTAGCCAAAGATTCGGAAACCTTAACGGTTTTTGCAGCAATAATTTTCAGGCCGGCCTGAGAAAGCCGGGAAAGAATATCGCCGGTTAACGATTTTTTCAACCCGTCAGGCTTAATAATAACTAAAGTCGCTTCTCGTGCCATATCATTCCGCCTCCCACCCCAATAACTTTAACAAAGCCTCTAAATCTTCCTGTGAATAAAACTCCAAAACCACCTTGCCCCTCTTCCCTTTTTGAGCAATGCTAACCTTGCGGCCTAAACGTTCCTGGAGTTTAGTCTCTATATCAGAAAGGAAGATATCTCTGGATTTGACTTTTTTTGGCCTGGCCCGACTTACTTTTTTCTCCAATAAATTAACCGGTGTATTTTGCTGAAGAACATCCTGAAAAACCTGCAACATCTGTTGAGAGTCTTTTATCCCTAAAAGAGCACGGGCCTGAGTCTTAGAGACTTTACCTAGTTTGACTGCCTCCTGAATAGGTTCGGGCAAAGATAACAGTCTTAGAGTATTAGTAATTGTTGACCGGTCTTTGCCTAATTTTTCAGAAATTTGCTGGTGAGAAAGATTAAACTCCTTAATCAATCTCTGCAGACTCTTGGCTTCTTCTAAAGGGTTTAAATCCTGACGCTGGAGATTCTCCATAATAGAAACCAATAAAGCCTGCTGATCCCCTATTTTCTTAACTATTGCTGGTAACTTATTGATACCCAACAACTTGGCAGCCTTAAGCCTGCGGCTGCCTGCAATTACCTCAAAAAACCCTTTACTAATTTCTCTTACCAACAACGGCTGCAAAATCCCTTGCTGTTGAATAGACTGTTTTAATTCCTTTAATTCCTGCTCAGGAATTTGCTCCCTGCTTTGGAACGGGCTTAAACGCAGATTGTCAGTATCAATATAGATGTATTCTTGATTCTGACTTTTCTCCGGGACTTGGGAAATCAAGCCTTGTTGAGACTGCGTTTTGACCTCTTTGTTCCGAGGGATCAATGCTTCCAGGCCTCTGCCCAGCACTCTCTTCTCCATCATACACTCCCTGTATATCTTGCTTTAATATTTCCTTGGTTAAATTAAAGTATGCCCTAGCCCCAATACAATGTTTATCGTATAAAACAATGGGTTTGCCGAAACTCGGAGCCTCAGACAACCGGACATTCCTGGGAATAATAGTCTTATAAGCCTTATCAGGGAAGAACCGTTTAACTTCATCAATAACCTGCAAAGTCAAACGAGTCCTGAAATCAGCCATAGTCAAAATAATTCCTTCTATTTCTAAATTCGAATTTAACCGTTCCTTGATTAGATTTACAGTATCTAAAAGCCGGCTTAAACCTTCTAAAGCATAATATTCACACTGAATAGGGATCACTACGCCCTGTGCCGCACAAAGAGCATTAAGCGTAAGCAAACTTAGAGACGGCGGAGAATCAATAAGAATAAAGTCAAAATTATCTTTTACTTTATCCAGAATCCGAGACAGAAAATATTCGCGAGAATCCGCTCCTACAAATTCTATTTCTGCACCGGCTAAATCCGGTTTAGCAGGCATAATATATAAATATCGGATATCCGTGGTAAAAATAGCCTTTTGTGGAATAACACTCTTATACAAAGCCTCATAAACTCCAACATCAACTTTATTTTTATCTACCCCTAAACCGCTGGTGGCATTAGCCTGAGGATCCAAATCTATAACTAATACTTTTCTGCCAGCCAAAGCTAAAAAAGCCGCAACATTAATTAAACTGGTTGTCTTACCTGTGCCGCCTTTTTGATTGCAAAAACTTAATACTTTCCCCATACTCATTAATTCTTCTCTAAATGTTTCATATGAAACATAGCAAAATTATAGAACAAAAAGAAATTTTGTCAAGAGGAATTACTTCCAATTACTGACAACACGCCTTCTTGCCACTACCCGTGTAAAAAGCGCTAACGCGCTTTTTAGCGGTAGGTGTTTCATATGAAACACCTAAACGAGTTGGGATTTATTGATTTTATATTGATATGCAGCGGAAAGCACACTATTGGTAAGCCAGTATAAGGTTAAACCAGCAGGAAAATTGTAAAAAATAATTCCTAAAAATATAGGGAAAAACATAGTCATCATTTTCTGCTGGTCCGAAGAGACTGTTTTGGGCTGCGTAAATTTTTGTTGGGCAAACATTACCCCCGCCATTAAAACAGGCAAAAGATTGAAAGTTTTGCCAATAAACGGCAGGCTGGCAGGAAAAGTAAATAGAGCATCCGGTAAGGAAAGATCCTTTATCCACAGAAAATGCGCACCTTTAATAGCAATAAACCGCATTAGAATTTGATAAAGCGCAAAAAATATAGGTATTTGCAAAAGCATAGGCAAACATCCGGACAGAGGGTTAACTTTATACTTCTTATATAAAAGCATAATTTCCTGATTCAACTTTTGTGGATTATCTTTATATTTTCTTTTCAATTCTTCCATCTGTGGCTGAATTGTCTGCATCATTTGCATAGATTTTAAGCTTTTCTTGGTCAACGGAGAAAAAGCAAAGTAAATTAGAAGACTTAAAACAATAATACTTAAACCCCAATTGCGGAAAACTATATGCAGCACCTTTAAGGTTTTCAACAACAATACAGCAACGGGATGGAATATTCCATAATTAACAACCTGGCCTAAATCATGTTTGGTCAAATATCCCAACTTCTCAGGACCGAGATATATACCAACTTTAAATCGCAACTCCTTGATAATACTAAAGATACAAGCGGAATTGTCCCAATGCCCTCCAACAAATATGCCTGTTTGCGGTATTTGCGCGGCTAAAAGAAAATACCTGCTCCTAAACCCGCTATTTTCTGCCTGCCATGTTAAAGAAGACTTTTTGAGCCTATTTAAATTTACCCATTTGATTTTACCGGCTGCGGGTTGATAAAAAGCCTGTTGGTAACGGCCAGAAAAGCCTCTTGCCTGAGCAACTGTCCCTAAAAGAACATTGGAATTTTTAGCCCCAACAATTGTAACTCTTAACCAATAATCATCTGCCAAAGTAAGAGTTTTTACCCTGCCGGTTTCTTGTCCGGTTAGCAAAATTTTATTATTAAATTGTTTAATATTGTAATTTTCTTCATCGCCAACCAAGAGCAATAAATCGTGATAACCCGAATCTTCATTATATTCTTTCAAATACACATTTTTGATATATCCTCCTGGGTTGCATATAGTTAGTTCATAACGGCCAAAAGATACCGGCTGGCAGGATTCTGCAACCGTACGCTTTTCATTTTTCTGCAGGGGTAAAGACTGTGTTTTCTGAGTAGAAGACGCAACCTGTTGAGACTGAACATTATTGGTCAATATTGTTTTTCTAGGCGAAGGTGTAAATTTTGCCTGCCAAAGCAAAATAATCAACAAAGATAAAGTAAAGGCTAAAAATAAACGTTTTTCCTGGTTCATAAAGTTATTTTAATTCGTCTATCCCTCCGGGATGAAACGGATGGCATTTCATTATTCTTTTTAAACTAAGAATCAACCCTTTTACAAACCCGTATTTCTCAAAAGCCTGGCGGCTGTATTCTGAACAACTGGGATAAAAACGGCAGGAATGCGGCAAATAGGGCGAAATATATTTTTGGTAAAAGGCCAGAAAATACACTGCTAAATATTTCATTAAACCGAGAGTTTTTTTCTGCCTTTTTTCCTGCGCCGGTTAAGAATTGCCCGGCCGGTTTTAGTCTGCATTCGTTTTCTAAATCCGTGTTTGTGCTTGCCTTTTAATTTTGTAGGAGTAGTATACCCTTTTTTCATAGCAAAAAGATTTTAGCCAAAGACTACCGAAGTGTCAAGGGTTATTACCAAAAATTTTGTTGCATTCGCTTCCGCCTGAGTTATAATTAAGTCTTAGTTGTGCCCTCTTTTTACTGTTTTTTCTTTTCCTGTTAATAAAAAGGTACTGCAAAGGTTATGAATCTTTGGGAAAATATATTAAATCAATTAAGGCCCCATATCGGCAGCACTGCTTTAGAAACATGGTTTGCCCCGATTAAACTAAAAACCGCGGGAAAGACATCTTTGATAGCAGAGGTTCCGGATAAGTTTTTTAAAGACTGGATTGAAGAACACTACGGAAGCCTGTTAAAAAATATTCTTTCTTCTTTAGGATATGAACGGGATTCTTTGGTTTTAGAAATCAACCCTGGGCTTTTGCACACAAAAACGCAAAGAGTTCTAAAGAAAATCGGCGCTCGATTTAAAAATCCGCCGGCCAATGTAGAACACACTAATTCCCGGTTTACTTTTGAAAACTTTGTTGTCGGCCCGTCTAACCGTATGGCTCATGCGGCAGCAGTAGCAGTATCCGAATCTCCGGGCAAAATCTACAATCCTTTGTTTATCTACGGCAATGTAGGCTTGGGCAAAACCCATTTAATGCAGGCAGTTGCCCATGCTGCAGCAAAAAGAGCCGAAGTAAAAATACAGTACATATCTTCAGAGAATTTTACCAATGAATTGATAAGCGCTATCCAGAAAAGAAGCACCCAAAAATTCCGGGAAAAATACCGCAATATAGACATTTTATTAATAGACGATATTCACTTTATTGCCGGAAAGGAATCTACTCAGGAAGAATTTTTTCATATGTTTAACGTGCTTTACGACAACCACAAACAAATTGTCCTCTCATCGGACCGGCCGCCTAAAGAAATCCAGCAATTGGAGGAAAGGTTAGTTTCGCGATTCTGCTGGGGGCTGATTGTAGACATTCAGCCGCCGCCGTTTGAAACCCGCATGGCAATTTTAAAAAAGAAAATAGAAAAAGAAGTGGTGAAAGTAGATGATAATGTCTTGGCTTTTATTGCAGAAACTATTACCACAAATATTAGGGAATTAGAAGGCGCTCTAATAAGAGTCATTGCCTACGGAGTAATAGAAAATAAACCTATTACTTTAGAAACAGCCCGCAATGTCTTAAAAGATATGGTCAAAGAACATACAGAAAAGATTGACACTAAACGGATTTTAAATAAAGTGAGCCTTTATTTTGGTGTTTCACCGGAAGAAATAAAATCAAAAAAACGCAGTAAAAATTTAGTCCTGCCCCGCCAGATTTCTATGTACCTTTTACGGGAATTAACTGATTTGTCTCTGCCGGAAATAGGAAATACTTTAGGTTCCAAACACCACACAACAATACTGTATGCGCATAAAAAAATAAAGGAGGCATTAAAAAAGAATTTGCAGATGCAGAATGTTATTAACAGTATATTAAACGATATTCACAGTTAATATAAAAATATCCACAGGTTGTTATTATCAAAATATATTGATAAATAAAGAAACTTGGAAGTTTTACACAATATTCTAAACTCTTACTATTAAGGAGGCTACATGAAAATATTAATAAATAGAGAAGTATTAGAAGAGATGTTAGTTAGTTTGTCTGGAGGGGTCTCTACAAAGAATTTGCAGATACTTTCCTTTGTTTTAATTGAAGCATTAGATAAAAAAGTTCGTTTTACCGTTACCGACTTGGATATAACTATAACTCATACCAAAAATAGCAATATTCAAGAAAAAGGCAGTATTTGCGTGCCTTTTAAAAACATCGTTTCTATTGTAAAGTTTTTGCCCAACAGTGAAGTCGTTTTAGACGCACATGATAACAAACTGTGGATAAGGTGTGAAAGGTGTGAATATGTTTTGAATGGAGTTGGAAAGGAAAGTTTTCCTAAAATACCTCAAAGCAGAGAAAAACAGGCAGTAAAAATTTTGGCTGACGATTTAAGAGATATGGTTAATCTGACCAGTTTTTGTGTTCTTATGGGGGAGAGTAATTTTATGTTGAGTGGGGTTTTGTTTGAGTTTAACAAAGATGAGTTTAGTCTGGTTGCTACTGATGGAAAAAGGCTTGCTAAAGCCAGCCGAAAAATGGCTTCTGACCAGGCTGATTTGTCCGATAAAGTTGCTTTTATTCTGCCTTTGAAGACGGTTATGGAACTTAATCATAGCTTAAAAAAGCAGGAATATGTTTTTGTAGGGTTTGGTAAAAAGCAGGTTGAGTTTGATATGGGCGATATTTTAATTAATTCCCGGGTTATTGAAGGCGAGTTTCCGGATTACGAAAAATACATACCCCAGGAATCTGACAGCAAATTGTGTGTGGAAAAAGAAAATTTTTTGGCGGTTTTGCGCCGGGCTAATACTTTGAGCACAGCTGATTATAAAGGTGTTAAGATTGAAATAAAGAAAGATTATTTAGTGATTTCTAAGTCCACTCCTGATTTGGGGGAGTATAGGGAAGATTTGGCAGGCGTGGAATATTCCGGCAGAGAAATTGTTTTGGGATTTAACCCTGAGTATTTAATTGATGTATTAAAAAATGCAAATCAGGCGAGGATTTGCCTGGATATTTACGGGCCTGAAAAACCTATAGTTTTACGCAGTGCGGGGTATTTGTATTTGGCTTTGCCTATGCGTTTAGACTAACTTTATGTACCACGGGATAAAAAACAGCATTGATAAATTATTAAAGCAGGTGCAGGAAAAACATCAGTTTGTTGTGTTATTAAATGAGGCTGCTGGCAAAGAGGCCTCTGTGCATATTAGCAATGTAAAAATAAGGAATGAGAAAATTGTAGTTTTTGTGGATTCCGGAATTTGGGCTCAGGAATTGAGCCTGAATGCGGATAAGATTTTGGCGGCTGTTAAAAAACAAAAAAGTGAAGTAAAAAAAATTAAGTTTTTGGTAGGCGGATAATATGAATAATCAGCAGAAATATGATGCAACCAATATCCAGGTATTAGAGGGCATAGAGGCAGTGCGGCGCAGGCCGGCGATGTATATAGGCGATACATCTATGCGGGGACTGCATCATTTAGTTTACGAGGTGGTGGATAATGCTATTGATGAAAGCCTTGCCGGTTTTTGCGATAAGATAAAGGTGGTGCTGAATGTAGATGGCAGCGTTACAGTTGTAGATGATGGCAGGGGAATACCTGTAGATATTCACAAAACTGAAAAAAAGCCCGCTGTAGAAGTAGTGCTTACAACTTTGCATGCCGGAGGTAAATTTGACCACAGAACTTACAAAGTTTCCGGAGGACTGCACGGCGTAGGGGTCAGCGTAGTGAATGCTTTGTCAGAATGGCTGGATGTAGAGATAAAAAGAGACGGCGGTGTTTTTCGGCAAAGGTACCAAAAAGGCAGGCCGATAACCAAATTAAAAAAAACCGGCAAGAGTTCAAATACCGGGACAAAAATTACCTTTAAGCCGGATAAAGAAATATTTAAAGAGACAAAGTTTTCTTACGATATTCTTGCTTCCCGTATGCGGGAATTGGCTTTTTTAAACAGCGGATTGAGTATAGAACTTGTAGATGAACATAAAGGCAAAACTGACCTGTTTAAATTTAAAGGCGGGGTTGTTTCCTTTGTGGAGCATTTAAATCAAAATAAAAATGTCCTGCATAAAAAAATTATTTATTTACAGAAGGACAAAGATAATATTCATCTAGAAGTGGCGCTGCAGTATAACGAGACTTATAAAGAGAACATTTTTTCTTTTGTTAATAATATTAATACTGTTGAAGGCGGAACACATTTATCCGGTTTTAAGTCTGCTTTGACGCGGGCAATTAATCAGTATGCCAAGGGAAAAAATTTGTTAAAAAATAATTTGAGCATTTCCGGCGACGATGTTCGGGAAGGGTTATGCGCGGTTATTAGTATAAAAGTGCCTAACCCTCAGTTTGAAGGGCAAACCAAAACAAAATTAGGCAATTCCGAAGTAGAGGGCATAACTGCTTCTTCAGTATTTGAGGCGCTGTCTGCGTTTTTTGAAGAAAATCCGAGTGTAGCCAAAAAAATAGTGGAAAAAAGCATTTTAGCGACACGGGCCAGACAGGCAGCCAGGCAGGCGCGGGATTTAACCCGCAGGAAAGGCGCGTTGGAGTCTTACAACCTGCCGGGGAAATTAGCCGATTGTTCAGAGAGGGATCCCGAACATGCGGAATTGTTTATTGTAGAAGGTGATTCTGCCGGAGGAAGCGCAAAGCAGGCCAGAGACAGAACATTTCAGGCGATTCTGCCAATTAAAGGTAAGATTATTAATGTAGAGAAGGCCCGGCTGGATAAGGTTTTAAGCAATGACGAAATTAAAACTATTATTACTGCTTTAGGTACAGGTATTGACAATGATTTCGACATTAGTAAGTTAAGATATGGAAAAATTATTTTGATGGCCGATGCTGATGTGGACGGCTGCCATATCCGGACTTTATTGCTGACATTTTTTTACCGCAGGTTTCCGGATTTGGTTAAACAGGGTAAGATATTTATTGCTCAGCCGCCGCTGTACCGAATAAAAAGCAAAAAGCGTGAAGAGTATATTCATACCGAAGAAGAAATGACCAGTTTTATTTTAAACTCTGCTGCTGAGGATGTGGCGATAAAAGTGGCCGGCAAAAAAGATAAGGCGGTTTTCAGCCGGCAGGAGTTAAATACTGTCTTGGCGGCGCTTTTGGAATTGGAAACTTTAATGGACTCTTTATCCAGAAAAGGAGTTAAGATAGAAGAATATATAAATTCTGCCCGTAAAGGAAAATATCCGTTGTATCTTGTACATAAAGGAACGGAACAAATGTTTGCTTTTAGCGAAGATGAAATTGCTGACAGTGATATTGAAGAAAGCCGGATTATTGAATTATATGAGACCCATAGGGTTCAGGAAATAGAATCTTTGTTGAGAAAAAGAAATTTAAGCGTGCAGGATTTTCTGTCCGGCGAAAAAGCAAAAATAATTGTTGAAGACAAAGAGGGGAAAAACAGCATCCCGGTAAAATCTCTGCAGGAAATGCTGACTGTGGCTAAAAATATCGCTCTGGCCGGTATTACTATTCAGAGGTATAAAGGCTTGGGAGAAATGAACCCTCAGCAATTGTGGAGCAGCACAATGGACCCGGCAAAAAGGGCGCTGTTGGAAGTTTCTTTAGACGATGAGGTAGAAGCAGATAGGATTTTTACTGTGCTTATGGGCGACAATGTAGGCCCGCGCCGGGAATTTATTCAAAACAACGCCCACGAAGTGGTTAATTTGGACATATAAATGTTATGATTCAAAATAACAATTTACCCCAAAATATTGTCCCGCGGTATTTAGAAGAGGAGATGAAAGCCTCTTATATCACTTACGCTATGAGTGTAATTGTCGGAAGGGCTTTGCCGGATATTCGTGACGGCTTAAAGCCGGTGCATCGCAGGATTCTCTATGTAATGGACCAGTTGCATTTAAAGCATAACCAGCCGTTTAAAAAAAGTGCAAGGATTGTTGGTGAGTGCTTAGGTAAATACCATCCTCACGGAGACAGCGCGGTATACGATGCCTTGGTGCGTATGGCGCAGGAATTTTCTTTAAGGTATCCTTTGATAGACGGTCAGGGAAATTTTGGTTCCATAGACGGTGATTCTCCTGCTGCTATGCGTTATACAGAAGCCCGCTTAGCGTATATTGCCGAGACAATGCTTGCGGATTTAGACAAAGATACTGTAGATTTTGTCCCTAATTTTGACAATTCTCTAAAGGAGCCAGTTGTTTTGCCGGCAGTCCTGCCCAATCTTTTAATTAATGGTGCATCGGGAATTGCCGTGGGGATGGCTACAAACATTCCCCCGCATAATTTAGGCGAGATCTGCGATGCTATTTGTTATGTAGTTGACAATCCTGAATGCCCGATTAAAGACTTGAAAAAATTCATCAAAGGCCCGGATTTTCCCACTGCCGGGGTTATTTGCGGGAAAAAAGAAATTCTGCGTTATTTTGAAGAGGGCCGCGGCAGGCTGACTGTGCGGGCTAAGGCTGTAATTGAGCAGGATAAAACCCGCAGTTATATTGTTATTACCCAGCTGCCCTATCAAGTTAATAAGGCTAATCTTTTGGAAACCATAGCCAATCTTATCAGCAGTAAAAAGATAGAAGGGGTTGCGGATTTAAGAGACGAGTCTGACCGGGATGGACTAAGGATAGTTATTGATTTAAAACGCGATTCCCAGCCGAAGGTTATATTAAACCAGTTGTATAAACATACTCAGATGGAAATAACTTTTGGCGTGATACTTCTGTCTTTAGTGAACAACAAACCAAGGGTGCTGAATTTAAAGCAAATGCTGCAGTATTACATCCAGCACCGCAAGGAAATTATTGTCCGGCGCACCCGATTTGAGCTGGAAAAAGCCCGCAGAAGGGCGCATATTTTAGAAGGTTTAAAAATTGCCTTAAAGCATTTGGACGAAGTTATAAACACGATAAAGAAATCCAAGTCTCCGCAGGACGCCAAGGAAAAGCTGATGAGGAAATTTAATCTTTCCGATGTGCAGGCTCAGGCTATTCTGGAAATGCAGTTGCAGCGCCTGACGGCTTTGGAGAGAGATAAAATAGACGCCGAATACAAAGAACTTCTTAAAAGGATTGCTTACCTGCAGGCTGTTTTAGAATCGGTAAAAAAGCAGAATGAATTAATTAAAGAAGAAGTGAGGAATTTAAAGGAAAAATTTGGGGACGAACGCCGCACAGAAATTGTTTCCGAAAAGGAGGAAATAGAAATTGAAGATTTGGTTGTGGAGGAAAAAGTGGTAATTACTATTTCCGGCCAGGGCTATATTAAACGCCAGCCTTTGTCTTCTTACAGAAAGCAGGCCAGAGGGGGAAGGGGAATTACTGCTATGGCAACCAAAGAGGAAGATTTTGTAGAACATTTGTTTGTTTGTTCCAGCAAAGACACGTTGCTTATTTTTACCAATAAAGGCAAGGTTTTTGGGGTCAAAGCCTATGAAGTTCCTGCAGGCAGCAGGGTGTCTAAAGGCAGAGCCATTGCTAATTTTCTGCATTTTTCTTCCGGAGAAAGGGTGGCGTCTGTCTTATCTGTCAAAGAATTTACTCCCGGACAGTTTGTGGTTATGACTACAGCCCGGGGTTTAATTAAACGGGTGGATTTGGACGCTTTTTCCAATATAAGAAGGACCGGGATTATCGGCATTACCTTAGACAGGGAAGATACTTTAATTGGTGTGGCTGGCGGAGAAAGTGAAAACGACGAGGTGCTTTTAAGCGCATCTTCAGGGAAATGTATCCGCTTCAAAGTTAAAGATGTGCGGTTGATGGGCAGGCAGGCTATGGGAGTAAAAGGCATCGCTATCGGCAAAAAAGATGCGGTATTGGGAATGGTTTTGATTAATTCTTATATCAGCCGCCAGGATTTTTCCGTTCTTGCTGTAACTGAAAAAGGGTTTGCTAAAAGGACTAAAATAAAGGAATACCGCACTCAGTCCCGGGCAGGCAAAGGCGTTATTGGGATTAAAGTTTCCGGCAAAATAGGCAGTGTGGCGGCAGTAGTTTTGGTTACTGAGAACGACGAGGTGGTGGTTATTACACAAAAAGGTATTCTTATCCGCTGCAAAGCTAATGCTATTCGGCCTTCGGGCAGGAATACTCAGGGAGTGCGGCTTATTAAATTGGGCAAAGACGATTTAGTCGCTACTGCGGCTCGGGTTGTTGAATAGGATGCAGGGTAATCAAGATAGAGAAAATTCCTCTTTTGGCCGGCAGAAAGGTTCCGGCCGGCCTTTTATCCAGCCGTCAGACCTGCCTGGCAGGTTAAAAGCAATCAGTATAGTAAATATCGTCTTAGGACTTTTGGGAATAGCATCTTCTTTGGGGGTTTTTATGGACCCCAAAATAAAAAAAGGCTTGCTGAAACAGTTGAGCGGGCATTTTTCCCGGCCACAAGTCCCTGCTGAAAAAATTATTTTAGCCTTGGCCTGGACAAATTTAATTTTCTTTGGCCTGCTTTTGGTTGTAGCCGCGGGCATATTATTAAAAAGAGAAATTTTTCGCAAAATCGGGGTGTATTACGCTTTAATCGCAGCCGTGCTTACCGGATTTGGAATTTCCAGTGCGGTTTCGTCTGTGGACAGGGTTTTTAATCTGTTGTTTTTCATCTGGCTGGTATATATGTTTTTTACTTTTACCCGTTCGGATTTAAACAAAGTGTTTAAGTAGAGTTATGTGCGGGATTTTTGGCTATACAGGGAAAAGAAAACCCGCAGGGATTTTACTGGAAGGCCTGAAAAAGTTAGAATATAGAGGCTATGATTCCTGCGGCATAGCGCTGAATACAGGGCAGAGGCTGGCGGTTTTTAAAACAAAAGGCCCTGTATCTAAGTTAGCCGGCATTTTGCGAGACAGGAAAATTCCGGCTTGCTGCTGTGGCATAGCCCATACCCGCTGGGCTACTCATGGCACTCCCACCCGAATAAATGCTCATCCTCATCTGGACTGCTGGAAAAAACTTGCCTTGGTGCATAATGGAATTATTGAGAACTTTGCCGGGATTAAAAAGAAGATTGCTTCGGAGCATAAAATAAAATCGTCCACGGATACAGAGATAATAGCCCACTTAATAGGAGGTTTTTTAAGAAAAGGCCTCAGCAAAAAACGCGCAATATTAAAAACAGCGGCTGTGCTAAGGGGCAGTTTTGCTTTAGGTATTTTATTTTCAGATGAGCCCGGGGTTATTTGGGGAGTTAAAAAAGAGTCGCCTTTAATGGCGGGATTGGGCCGGGGCGAATGCTTTTTGTCGTCGGATTCTGTAGCAATGCTTTCCTGGACCAAAAAAGCGGTTTACTTGAAAGACGAAGAAGTAGCGAGAATAAATCCACAGGGCATAGAGGTATTTTCTTTTAGAGGCAAAAAAGTTTTTCCTCAGCCGGTTGTAATTAAACAAGAGGCTTTTTCTACAGAAAAAGGCAGGTTCCAGCATTTTATGCTGAAAGAGATATTCGAACAGCCGAAAGTCTCAGCGGGGATTCTTTCCCGATATGCCGGCAGGTCAGAGGTTTGGTTTGGAAAGGGGTTTTTAAGCAGGCAGGCAGCAAATAAAATCCGGCGGATATTTATTGTTGCCTGCGGGACTGCTTACCATGCGGGGTTTAGCAGCAAGTACCTTTTTGAAAGAATTAAAGGTTTGTCTGTAGAAGCAGACGTATCTTCGGAATTCAGGTACAGGAAGGTTGATTTTAACAGAAATGATTTGGTTATTGCGATATCCCAGTCTGGGGAAACCGCTGATACTTTGGCTGCGGTTAATTTTGCCAAACAGCAGGGATGCAGAATTTTGGCAGTATGCAATGTTGAGAATTCTGCTTTGACCCGTGCAGCGGATTTTGTGGTTTATACGCTTGCAGGTCCTGAGATTGGCGTGGCTTCTACCAAGGCGTTTACTGCCCAGATGTTTTGCCTTTACCTTATATATTTATACATTGCCCGGGCAAGGGGCAGTATTGTTAAAGAGCAGGAAACTGTTTTTTTGGCAAAGGCAAAAAAGATCCCGCTTTTGCAGAATAAGATTTTAACCCAAAGTTTAAATCAGGTGCGTTCTATTGCCCGCCAATTTTCCCAATATGGGTGTTTTTTATTTCTTGGCAGGGGTATAAATTTCCCGCTGGCTTTGGAGGGGGCATTGAAGTTAAAGGAGATTTCCTATATTCCGGCTGAAGGGTATGCTGCAGGGGAGATGAAGCACGGGCCTATTGCTTTAATAGACGAATATAGAGCAGTTGTCTGCCTTCTATCTTCGGACAGCCTGTTTGAAAAAATGGTTTCTAATATGCAGGAGATAAAAGCGAGAAAAGGCAAGGTTCTGGCTATAACTGACAGGCCTTCCGCTGTGCCTAAAGGTTTGGCTGACAAAGTTATTGCTTTGCCAAAAATAAGCCCGGAATTTTTTCCTTTGTTGGCGTCTCTGCCTTTGCAGTTGTTTGCTTATTTTGTGGCAAAAAATTTAGGCAGGGCAATAGACAAACCCCGCAATTTAGCCAAGTCAGTTACAGTAGAGTAATGTTATATATTCTTTCTACGCCTATCGGCAACTTAAAGGATATTAGTTTGCGGGCAGTAGAAGTTCTGCAAAAGGCAGATTTTATTCTGGCTGAGGATACCCGCAAGGCTAAATTTCTTCTCAAGAGAATTTCTGCCCGTCCCAGGCAAATAATTAGTTTTTACGAATATAACGAAGAAAGAAAAATCCCCCAAGTAATTGCTTTGCTAAAGCAGGGGCTAAAAGGGGCTTTGATTTCTTCAGCAGGCACTCCTCTTATTTCTGACCCGGGGTATAAATTAACCCGGCGGTGCATAGAAGAAGACTTGGAGGTTTTTAGCCTGCCCGGGCCTTCAGCAGTAATCTCCAGTTTGGTAGTTTCGGGCCTGCCCCCGGATAAATTTATGTTTTTGGGTTTTTTACCCCGCAGGCCAGGGAAGAGAAAGCAGGCATTGTCGCAAGTCAAGAATTTGCCGGCTACTTTGATTATTTTTGAATCTCCTTTACGGGTAAAAAAAACATTGGAAGATGTGCGGGAAATCTTAGGCCGGCGCCAGGTGGTTATTGTCCGGGAGCAGACCAAAGTTTTTGAAGAGAAAATACGAGGCAGTACAGAAGAAGTCTTGCGCCAAATTCCCGATAAAGGCCTGAAAGGGGAAGTGACATTGGTAGTTGCCGGCAGGCCGGATTCTTAAATATTTTATTCGGGATTCCTAAAAGTGAAGGATAGAACAATCTACGGTATAAGAGGACAGAAGTATTGTAAATACAGCAGTTATCTGAATAAACTGTGAAATTTGTGGATTAACTGTCCTGCGGCCAGTGTCTTTTATAAGGGCATACAAATATTGTTGCAAACGGGGAGATTTTTGTTATATTTTTATCTATGGATAAAACATTAATATCCGTTCATCACCGTCCCCAATGGAGGACTCATATTGGATTTCTCTTAGCCACTATTGGCTCGGCTGTAGGCTTGGGCAATATTTGGCGGTTTCCTTACCTTTGTTATCAAAACGGCGGCGGGGCTTTTCTTATTCCTTATTTAATAGCCTTATTGCTTATTGGAATTCCTCTGATGATTTTGGAAATCGGGTTAGGCCATAAAGTCAGAGGGTCTGCGCCTGCGAGTTTTGCCAGTATCAACAAGCATTGGGAATGGCTTGGCTGGTGGCAGGTTATTTTTGTGATGTTTGGCATAGTCCTTTATTATTCAGTAATTATATCCTGGTGTCTGAACTATTTAGTTTTTTCCTTTAATCTTTCCTGGGGGGCTAACCCCGGGGATTTCTTCTTTAAACAGTTTCTGCATAAAAGCGCCCGGCCTTTTCCTTTAGGCAATATCCGCACCCAGGTTCTTTTTGCATTAGGAGCGGTTTGGTTTTTGAACTGGATTATTGTATTCAGGGGGGTTGAGAAGGGCCTGGAGAAGGCAAACAAGATTTTTATGCCGCTGTTGTTTCTGCTTACTTTAATTATCACTATTTGGAGCCTTTTCCTGCCAGGGGCCAAACAAGGCATTCTGGTATATGTCAGGCCGGATTTTTTTAAGTTAAAGGATATTACAGTCTGGATTGCGGCTTTTTCTCAAATATTCTTTACTTTAAGTTTGGGTTTTGGAATTATTATTGCTTATGCGTCTTACCTGCCCCGCAAAAGCGCGATAGTAAAGGACGCAATAGCGGTTAGTTTTGCCAACAGCCTGTTTTCCATAATTGCCGGCTTTGGAGTCTTTGCGGTTTTAGGGTATATGTCTTATACTACAGGCAGGCCTATTAATCAGGTAGTTGACAAGGCTATTGGTTTGTCCTTTGTAGTATATCCTAAGGCTATAAGCATGCTGCCGGCGTTATCACAGGTTTTTGGAGTTATATTCTTTGGTATTTTATTTATTGCCGGGCTTTCTTCGTCTATTTCCATTATTGAGGCTTTTACTTCAGGGATAGTGGATAAATTTGGATATTCGCGCAGAAGCGTAGTGTCTTATCTGTGCGTGGCAGGATTTTTGGGCAGTTTAATTTTTGCTACAGAAGCGGGGTTGGTTCTACTGGACATAGTTGACCATTTTTTAACTCAATACGGCCTGGTGATTGGTGCGATTTTGGAATGTATACTTTTAGGCTGGGTTTATAAGCCTAAGATGTTACGCGGCCATATTAACAGCGCTTCTCATTTACATCTTCCTCGATGGTGGGATTTTCTGATTAAGGTAGTTGCCCCGGGAGTTTTAATTGTGCTTTTGTCCCGGGCTTTAATTCAGGAGTTCTCTTCTCCTTACCAAAATTATCCTGCCGTGGCTTTGATTCTTGTTGGCCGGGATTGGCTTGTTTATACCCTGTTTGCTGCTTTTATTGTTGCTTCCCGGCCCTGGCAGAGAAAATTGTCCATTTAACTTCTTGATGAAACCAGCCAGCCGGCAGATTGTTAAATTAATTCGCAGAGAGTATAGGAAGAATCCGGGTTTTGGCTGCAGGCTTTTGTCTAAAACCGTTCAGGAAAAATACGGACTCTCAATTTCCAAAAGTTCTGTCCAGCGCATTCTAACAAAGCAGGGAGTTTCTTTATCCGCGGGCAGAAAGGAGAAAATACTTTTGCTTTCCCGCAGGGACAAACAATACGCGGGGTTAATTTTTCTAAAGGCTGCCTGGGATTTAATCGGAATAGACAATATATGCCGGCAGGCCCGCAGGCGGTTTGGAGTGAATGCCATACGTGCAAAAAAAACAATTCTATACTATTTTTTAACAGATATTGCCGGGATTAGAGATTTTGACAATCCGGATCTCCAGGATATTCTCAGGGAATTTTTTGCCTTGCCTTCAAAATCAAGATTGCCGGGCAAGCCCCCGGGTACAGATATAGAAATAGGTATTCCGCATTATGCGATTGAGCCAATGCCGGCTTACAAAATCACTTTTGCCAATGGCTTTTATTTTTACCTGGATCCTTATTTTAAAAGTTTGTGGGGCAGTTATGACAGTATTCCCTGGCAATATGTTTGTTTTTCCCCGGCAGTGCAAACATACTGGCAGCAGATATTTACCCGCGGCAGTTTGCCTGTGCTGAGCCTGCCTTGTTTTGGTAATGTTTCTGCTCTTGTTTTCCGCGTTTTGGAAGGTTTTAGCAAAAGCAGGATTTTAAAAATAGAAGGTATATCCCGGGACGGCAGAGTTGTAGAAGAAATTAAACCTTTGGGCTTAATTTCAGAGATATCTATAGGTTATCATCCCAGACAGATTCAGACAGAGCATAAGAGGAAATTAAGCACTGCAAGCCTGCGGTTTGCCGGCAGGCAGATAAAAGTTGTTTTATTCACAGCAAAAATATCTTTAAACAAATCTTATTTAGAACTGCCCCTTGTTGATATTTTTGACAGAGAGGGCAGCCTTTTGTGGAAGGTGATTTTTTCCGGTTCGGCCATATTAAAAGATTTACCTTCAGCCGTCAAAGAGTATCTATTGCGGCATATAAATCCGCAGTCAGGGTTAAATGCCCACTGGAAGGTTTTAGAAAGAGCCAGTTTTAGCGAAGACTCTATTGGTTTCGTGCGGCAGTATTTCAAGATTAAACAACAGCGCTTTATGTCTGTTCCCAGCCTGATTAGGTTATTAGAACTTGTCTTGATTAATAAATTCGGCCTGACCGGTGCAGACTTAAAAACAATCCTGGTTTTGCCCGGCGATGTATTTAGATTGGGAGGCTTTTACAAAAAAATTGTTTTTCCTGAGAGCAGCAAAGTAAGGCCGGTTATAGAGATTTTTAACCAAATGCCGATTTTTTACTGTGGCAAAAGAGTGATTTTATCCCTTGGCCGGCAGGCGTTTCAGGAAAACGTTTTCATGGCCAAAAAGGAAAAGGCACATAAGGCTTGAAACTCTGCATACGAATGTGATATAGTTTATATGGATTAATTGTCTAAGGGAGGCAGATAATAATCAACACAAACACGGCGTGTTG
Organism: Candidatus Omnitrophota bacterium; assembly: GCA_015486615.1. Taxonomy (GTDB): domain Bacteria; phylum Omnitrophota; class Gorgyraeia; order Duberdicusellales; family Duberdicusellaceae; genus WFRI01. Next base: position 40,523 of record WFRI01000090.1, read on the forward strand.
GGAAAGCTAAGAATATGTGCAGGAATATTAAAAGCCAGGTGTTTTTAGAGTATGTTGTAATATTTGCCGCTTTTATTTTGGCTGTGCTGGCGGCAGGCAATTTTTTAGGGAAGGTTCATAAAGGGTTTAATACCGGCTTTAACGAAGCAGTAGAGGAAATCTTATGGTAGGGGAAAAAGCCCAAAGTTTTTTAGAATACGCTTTTTTGTGGGCGATAATTGCTGTTGCTTTGTCAGGAATGTGGATATATATGCGCAACAGTGTTACGGCTAAGGCTGAAGATATGCGCCAGGATGTTGATTTGAGTTTTCGCAGTCATGAGGAAACCACGCCTTTTGGGTATGAGCATGCTGACGCCAATGTTGTTAATTGGCAGGAAGTTGTTAATAACGTGAATAGAAATATACTCAGCCGGTATGAGGGCAGGATTGATTCTCTGCCGCCGGGTATAGATATAGATAGTTTTCATAACATAATGGACAATAGTATTTCGGTTGATTCCGAAGATAAGAATTAAGAAGTTAAGAGGCGGACTAATTATGGCAGACAGAAAAGCCCAGAGTTTTTTGGAGTATGTAGCAGTGGTTATGGTTACTAGCCTTGCTTTGTCGGCAATGAGTCTTTATTTTAACCGGGCAATAAATTCTGTTTCCAGAGAGCAGTTAGAAATGCGCAGCGAGAATTTAAGGGACAAATCCAATGTAGTCCCTGCTATTTCGCTTCCCCGGCAAGATAATAATACCGGTGATATAGACAGCCTAAAGCAGAGAGTAGATGAGTTGTTTAGGGTGGTTGACAATAACAGGAAACAGGTTGAGGCGGAATTCGCCCCGGAAAATCTTGTGAATTTACAAACGGACCAGGCAGGCGCTACGGAAAACTTTTTTAAAACAACCGGCAGCGCCGTTGTTAACAATGAGGACTAACGATAGGAGGTGTTTATGTTTTTGCCTAAAAAAGCCCAGAGCACATTGGAATACACTTTGATTGTAGCAGCTATTGTAGCGGCAGTAATCGCTGCAGCCGGACATATTCAAACCAAGGTTACTAACAGTATAAATTCAGCAGGCGATACTTTGGAAAATGCGGCAAATCATATTAGCGATTTGCTTGATGATATCCCACAGTCGGGGTCGGCACAACAGCAGTAGAATTTAGAGGACGTTGAAATAAAATAAAGGAGGAGAGAGTATGTTGATAAAAATGAAAAAAGCCCAGTCAACCGCAGAGTATGCTATCCTGTTTTCCGTTGTTTTGGCGGCTTTGGCCGGTATGCAGGTTTATATGAAAAGGTCGTTTAACGCCAAGTTAAAAGACTCAGCGGATTTGCTTACTAAAGTGACAGGTTCAGTAGGAGGCGTTCAATTAGGCACGACCAACCAATACGAGCCATACTATACTAACCAGCATATTAATACTACCTATACTCAGGATGATACAACTAAGAAATACCAAAACTATGCTGAAAATTATGAGCATACTCAGCAATATAACGCGAGTTCGTCCTATAGGCAGGAGGGTGTTTCGGAATAACCTATTTATGGAGTTGTATTCAAAAGGGGGTTTTATGTTCATAAAAATTAAGAAGGCACAAAGCACATTAGAGTATGCCGGGCTTATAGCGATTGTGATTGCTTCTGTTATTACTATGCAAAGTTTTGTGCGCAACCATATCCAGGGCAAAATTAAGAGCAGTGCAGACAATATCAGCGATACAAGTTTTGACCCCGGAAGAACGGATACGGAGCAGAGCACAAATTTACTGGGCGACAAGACAGAATACAGTTCAGTTGTAAACGGCGTATCGGAAACAAACGCTGCGGACTATCGCTACAAAGAAGAGACCACAGTTAATACTACTTACGACTCCAGTAAGTTTTAAGAAAAGCAGTTTCACCAGGCACCGCAGGAGTTAAAATGAAGAATGCTCAGACAAGCATAGAATATGGAGGATTATGGATACTGCTGGCAGGAGTGTTGATTACTATGGCCGTTTTTGTGCGCGGTCATATTCAGGCCAGGCAGAAGCAGGAAGGTGAGAAAATCTCCCAATTTTTATATATTCCCGGAAAGACTACAATTAACCAGCATACAACAACTATTAGTAATACCAGCAGTCTCTCGGATGATATCCACAGTGAATCTAATTCAAAGGTTGATACAACGAGCTCTTTGGATATGACGACGGATGTTAATCCTAAATAGAAAATAGAATAGGAGGCTTTGATGAAAAGGGCTCAGAGTTTAATTGACTATGGGATAATAGTAGGTGTAGCCGCAATAGCCTTGTCGGCAATGTCAGGGTATATGCAGAGAAGTTTGCAGGCGAAGACAAAAGACCTTGCAGATGTTTTTATTACCAGTAAGCAGAGAGTTGCAGTTAATAAAAAAATGGTTTATAACAAGGGCGGGGCAGATGAGCAGGAATTGGCGCCTGCGAACATGTCCGTGTCTGAAACATCTCAGGACGATAGTATATTGGAGAATGCCGGAAATCACCGGCATACAGTGAATACGAACAGCCATACCTCCGGAGCCAGTATCTCTCCCAACGAGGACCCGGACAAGGATATAAATACTGTGGAACTGCTGGAAAACATTAAATCCGTTCAGAATGCGCAGGCTCAGACTGCTTCTGATGATTTTGCGGATTCCAGCCAGGGCGAGTCTGCGCAGGATAAGGTGAAAGGCGATTTTTATGCCAATGTCCAGGATAGGGACCAGAATTATATTCGTCCTAATCCTAATAGCCAGGAATGAGGCGGACGGTGGATATTTTAGGTAATAAGAATAATGGATATATGTTTAGTAAGAAAAAAGCGCAGGCCGCTGTAGAAACCGCGATATTTTCGGTTATACTAATTACGCTGTTTGCTGGTGTGGTAAATTACGCGGAAGAGATGAATTATGCCCAGATGGGAGCAATGGAAGCATTCCGCAGGGGGTTAAGTTATGCTGATACAAATATTGGTGCTGTTTCTTATTCTCTGACCCGTCACCGGCGCAGCGCAGACTTAAGTTCTCCCGGCCTTGATTCCGGCCAGAGTGCGGTTTCTTCAGGCTCCGCGAACATTTATTGGCTGGTAAGCGCTGGTAAGATGACGCCGACAGAAGGAAGTTTTGTGGTTGAGAATAGAGACGGCGCAGAAAAAAACATAAATATGGATGAGTTGTCTAACAAAAAAGACGTCCGGAAAATGCATTCTACAACACGTCAGGAAAACACTTCTGTTGATTCCCGTTTCCAGACAGGCCAAGGAAGCACTATTGACGAAACATCTTCTGCCTTTGTGCAGGACAATATTCAGGATTCTTATACGATAGACGGGGTGAAGAAAGACTATCCCGCGCATTTAGAAGTCCAAAAAGGCATATATGATACCCAGCACACTTTTTATGTATATAAGCCCGGCTTGGGCCAGGGGAAAATAATAAAGCGGCAGCGGCATTGGAATACCCGGGTGGAAAAGTAAAGAGGCGGATATGTTTTTAAGAAAAAAATTTGGCCAGGCAGTTTTAGAAGTTTGTGTGATGTTTACTTTAGTGGTTATGCTTATGGTTTTGATGTTGAGAATTTGGAATTGGACAATAGTGCCTATTGTCCAGCGCCAAGTGAATTACAATAATACCAGAGTGATTGCCGGCGCGCCCATAGTAGGCAGTTCTTCCAATATCCGCGAGCCGGTTATTTGGCCGGTATATATTACCCGGCCTTTAGACAAAGATTATTTATTTAAAGGACAGAAATAAATGTTTAGAACATTTTCTGCTGCTAAAGCCGGGCGCAGGGGGCAATTGACCCCTTTTTTTATTGTCTTGATAACCGCCTTAGTTATTGCGGCTTTAGTCACCATTAATATCGGCAAAGTGGCTTTGAATAAGACTTATGTGGCCAATGCTTCTGACGCCGGTTCTTTGGCCGGGGCCTCGGTTATGGCTTCGGTTTTTAACAATATCGCAACAGCCAACAGTCAGATGAAGGTTGCTTACCAGGATTTTGTAACTACTACAGCCGTGCTTTATGCAGCCGCTTTAGCGGCTTTAATAGTAAGCCATAAAACATCTTTGGCTTCTTTATCTTCAGCGAAAGCCGCTGCTACAAAAGCTTGCAAAGCGCCTTGTGTGGCAGCAGGCATGGTGGCCACAGCGATAGGTTCGTTAGGGAAAGCCTCTGCGTCTATGGGTATATTTATAACTACTTTAAAGTCCATAGGTATAGCAATTACCAGTTTTTCAGTTGCTCAATTGTTTCTCTACAATATTATCAGGAAAATGGCCGCTAAAGGCAGGAAAGACGCTATTAAACTTGCTTACCGGTATTTGTTTATTAACAGCGGAATAACCAGCCGGTTAAACTCCGGGCAAAGAGATAAGTTTTCTGACTGGCTGGACTCTTCAGATGTTTCCAACGTTACTTTTGACAAAGCCTCGGCTATGTTTGCGGAGTTTAACCCTTTAATATCCCATATTAAGCAAAGATTTCCGGTTGCAGGCTCGGGCAGGAGGTATCACTGGAAGGACGGCTGGGAAAAAAATCATATTGTCCAGGGTTTTGTCAAAATAAACAAGGTGGATAAATTTATTGTCCGGATTACAGCTTTGCCTTATCCTGCTCAAATAGCTTTGTTGATAGGAATGGGGAAAATTGCTTCTGATATTTTGGCGCAGTGGGTAGCAGTGGGCGATGGATATGGTTTAGCTGATGATTCCTTAATCGTAGCCTGTGGTTGTGATGATTGTTGCCCTCATCCCGCCTGTTGTGCTTGTAGATCTGCTGCTTGTGCGGGTGCGGAAGAGGAGTTGGGCATAGATACAGCGGCCCATAGCGCGGCAAATGCGCAAATTATTCGTTTTTTATACCCTCTGCTAACTGAGTCCGGAGTAGGCCTTGCTCCTGCAGCCTCGCTGCGCAGTTCTTCGGGCTTTAACTTGTCTTGGGCCACAATAGTCTGGATAGACGATGTTGTTCATGACCGCGGTGTGTATGTTTTGTCGTTTCAACTTCACCAGGGCAAAGATTTGGGGCTTTGGCAGGAAAAATATCCTGTGCCTTTAAGCTTCTCAGTTGCTGATTTCCGGGGCTCGGGCAGAATTTCGCCGCCGAAGTTAGGGTTTGACGCCCGGATTGTCCGCACAGATATATCGGGGAAAGGCGCCTTAAGCGCCAGCCAAAGGTTTCCTTTGAAGATTTTAAGAGGCAATCTAAAACAAAAGGTGCAGGGAGGTGGAAAATGAAGCGGTATTTTTTATGCCTTACCATTTTTTTAATGTTTAACACGGCCGGTGCTTCGATGCTGGATGATTTAAAAAATGTATTTAACCCTAAATCTTTCCCTTTGCCGGAACAGACAAAGGTTTTGAGAAAAGCCCGAACCATGCAGACAGGAGACATAACTGTTACCAGCACTATTTATACCAGTTCTTTGACGCAGAAGCAGGTCAAAGAATTTTTCCTGAAACATCTTCCCGGATACGGCTGGCAGTATGTGGATATTCGGTCTAAATTAAAGGGAGTACAGCAGGCGTTTCCTAACCAAAAAATGGAAAAAATGGAGAATTCTATAACAAATTCACTTGATACTCTTGGCTCACAGTTGTATTTTACCAATTCCCGGGGCAATAGTTTAACAATAATGTTTATGGACCGCGGGCAAAATCCCTCCGGGGTTGATTTTGTAGTGAGTTTTTCGCAGGGAAAATCTTTATCTTTTATCAACCAGGAGTTAAACGAAGTTTTTCCGGTTGAGCCGCGGAAAATATCCGGTGTTCCTTTATATCCCAATGCCCGGCAGGTATATTTTCAAAAAGGCGGCAGTTCTATAACTGCAGGCTATACTACCTCTGACAGCATAGAGACGGTAGCCGGATTTTATGTTGAAAAAATGCCTAATTACGGCTGGGAATATTCGGATTTAACCGGCAGGATGAATGCGGCTTTGGACAAAGAGGCATTGAAAAAAAGTCTGGCCGCTGCAGAAGAGGATAATTCCGGAAGCTGCCCGTCTTGTCCCGGAAAAGGAATTTCATCTCAAGCCGCACAGTATATAGACAATATGCGGATGAAAAGCATAGTTTTTCAAAAGGGAAAATCTCTCTGTGTTGTTTCCTTGTCCGGCATTGCCGGCGGCGAGACTAACATAACTGTTTTTTACCGGAATCCGTAAAAAGGAGGAGCATGCTTAGGAAAGCCCAGACATTTTTAGGTTATGTGGTTTTGACAGTGATAATAGTAGCAGCGTTTTACGCAATGAGCGTGTTTCTAAGAGGTGTCTTTGGCGGCAGATATAAAAGCACTGCTGACACTATTGGCTCTGGCGAGCAGTTTGATATTCACAATATGGATAATTACTCAGATGACCAGATAGAGGTGATTAACCGATAAAAAGACGCTGGCGCGTTTTTTAACACCTCGGGGGCGGAAGATTAAATGCAAAGTGCAAAATGGCCCCGAAAAAAATGTTTCGCAATTTAACCCCTATTCCTTTTTCTCTGCCGTGTGGTAAAATAAGTCCGTTATGGTTGGATTAATGTTATTATGCCTTTTTGGTCTGGTTTTTCTGACGGCTTACTTTGGAGTTCCCTGGATTGTTAAGACCTGGAAAGAGGCTGAGCAGGAAAGGGCTGCGGAAGACAAGGCGGATTTGGAGAATATGTTTATTTTTGGCCGGCAGAAAATTTTAGCCCTGCTTTATATTATTATCCCTGTTGTCTTAGGAGCAGCATTATATTTTGTTTATAAGAACACCTGGTTTATTGTGGTTGGGATTATTGCCGGGTTTGCTGCGCCTTTATCTGCTATACGGGTAAAAAAATCCCTGCGCAGGAAGGCTTTTCATAATCAGTTGATAGATGCTTTGCTTATAATGAATAGTTGTTTGAAAGGAGGCTTGAGTTTAATCCAGGCGTTTGAAGTTTTAGCCGAAGAAATGCCTTCGCCTATGCATGATGAGATAACTTTGCTTTTAAGAGAGCACAAGTTGGGCGTTCCTATAGAAGAGGCATTAGAGAGGTTTAACAGCCGTATGTATTCAGAAGAATTAGGCCTTATTGTGAGTGCAATTTTAGTTGCCAGGGAAACAGGCGGGGATTTGACCCGGGTTTTTTCGCGGCTAATCACTACTATCCGGGACAGGTTCAAATTAAAAGAGATGATAAATACCCTTAGCCTGCAAGGCCGGCTTCAGGGTATTATTATGGCTGTTATTCCTTTTCTTTTTGCCTGGTTTGTCTTCAGGACCAATCCGCACCATTTTGATATAATGTTTGAAACCGACATAGGCAGAATTCTCTTAGGAGTGGCAGTTTTTCTGAATATTTTAGGGGCATTTTTAATCAGGAAGTTTAGTATAATAAAAGCATAAAATTATGGAAACCCTTTTGTTGTTTTTAATATCTGCTGCCGCCATATACTTTGTTTTGTTAAGTATGGGCGGGAAAGAAGAGGATGTCTCTTTGGCCGAGAGGATAGCCCCCGGCGGCGGGCCGCCGGAGAAAAAGAAAGAATCTCTGCTTTCAGTTTTTGCGCCGGTTAACGAAGTAATTCTTAAAAAGTTAAGGCTTAAGCCTTATTATCAGCAGAGGCTTTACTTTTTGAGGAAGAGGTATAACTGGACTCCTGCGGAATTCTTTGCTTTGAAGTTTTTAAGTGCAGCAGGTTTTGTTGCCATATCTTTAACTTTAGGCTTAAGAATCGGACCGTTGTTTTGGCTGGGATTTGTTATTTTCTTTTTTCTGCCGGATTTTTGGCTGAATGCCCAGGTTAAGAAAAACAAAGAAGCCATTAGGCGCTGGCTTCCTGAAACTGTGGATCTTTTATATCTTTGTGTAAGCGCCGGCCTGGATTTTCTTTCGGCTTTAAAATGGATTCTGCGTAAAAGCCGCACCAATCCTATGCTTGAGGAATTAAAAGTTGTTTTAGATGAGATTAATGTCGGCAAAGGCAGGGTTCAAACATTGAGAGATATGAGTAAACGTATAGGCATACCAGATGTATCTTCTTTTGTGCAGGGGATTATTCAGGCAGAGAGAATGGGGACACCTGTTGCCGAAGCGTTTACGATTATTTCCGAAGATTCCCGTTACCGCCGTCTGCAGAGAGGCGAGCGTCAGGCGTATAAATCGCCTTTGAAAATATTAATTCCGCTTATTTTCTGTATCCTGCCCACGGTTTTAATAGTAGTTGCCGGGCCTATTTTTATTCGTTTTATGCAGGGAGGATTTCCGAAATTTTAAACAAAATAACTTGCCAAATCTGTTAAAACCACTATAATTTGCTCTTATGGAAAATGTACTTTTTCTTATAGGCTTGGCTTTAGTATTGGGTGTTTTTGGGGGGAGGATCTTTAGATTTTTCCGTATTCCTCAAGTAGTAGGCTACATTATAATAGGTGTTCTCATTGGCAGGAGCGGGTTTAATCTTTGGCCGGTATCTTTTACCCATACTCTCTCACCTTTAATTCAGTTCATTTTGGGCCTTATAGGCTTTTTAATCGGCGGCGAACTAAAAGGAGAAGTTTTTAAAAAGTACGGCAGGACCATTTACACTATTTTGATAAGCGAAGGAGTTGCAGCCTTTCTATTCGTTGCCGCTGCGGTTTTTCTACTGACCAAAGATTTGTATTTAGGTCTGCTTTTAGGCGCGATTGCTTCTGCTACTGACCCGGCTTCAACTGTAAGTGTGCTCTGGGAATATAAATCCCGCGGGCCTCTTACCACTACTTTAACTTCAATTGTAGCCTTAGATGATGCGTTAGCACTTATCCTTTATGGGTTTACTTTGGTATTCTGTAAATCTATGCTTGGCAAAGGCAGTTTTTCTTTATCTCATTCTATAATAGATCCGGTTGTTGAGATTGTTAAATCTTGTATTATAGGCGGCAGTATCGGGTATGCGCTTTCATGGGTAGTTAAAAAATCAAAAGATGAGGATGTAGTTTTTTCTTTTTGTTTAGGCGGCATACTTGCAGTAGTCGGTATATCGCTTGTCCTCAATCTGGACTTAATACTTTCCAGTATGATGATGGGTTTTGTTTTGGTGAATACAGTCCCGCAGTTGAGTCGGAAATTGTTTGATTTGGTTAAAAAAACGTCCGAGCCGTTATATGTACTTTTCTTTATTTTTATCGGCGCTGAGCTTAATATGGCGGTTTTTCTCAAAACAACAGTTATTTTTGTAGTGTTAGGATATTTAGTTGCCAGAAGCACCGGGAAAATAATCGGTGCTACTTTCGGTGCGGCAGTATCTAAGGCCAAAAAAGCAGTTGTCCGCTGGACAGGTATTTGCTTGTTTACTCAGGGAGGAGTGGCTATTGGCCTGGCTATGTCCATAAGCCATAGTTTGTCTTATATGGGCAAAGAAGGCGCATTTTTGGGTCCGACTATTGTTGCTATTGTTGCTGCGACTACTATTGTTGTTCAGCTTTTAGGCCCGGTTTTGGTTAAAGTAGGTATTAATAAGGCAGGCGAGATTGGCAGGAATGTTACTGAAGATGACGTGATGTCTTCGTTAAAAGTTAAAGATGTAATGGACAAAGACTTTCCTTCTATACAGAAAGACGCGACTTTGGACAAGATTATGGAGGTTATAAAGAATACAGACGTTTACCATTACCCTGTTGTCAGCAAATCTGGGGATTTAGTCGGAGTTATTTCGTTGGGAGAACTGAGGAAATCGTTTTTGGAGGCCCAGTTGAGCAAACTGATAGTTGCTGAAGATGTTGCGGAGTTGCCGGTGGAAGTTTTATCGGAAGAAGTGCCTCTTATATCTGCGCAGGAGATTTTTGAAAAGCGGGGGGTGGATTTTCTGCCGGTTGTAAAATCTCCAGGGTCTTTAAAAATCACCGGCATTTTGCATTCGCGTGTTTTAAGGGATACTATTCACAGAAGACTTGTAGAAATCCAGACCAGCATTGACTCTTGATATATGATAGAGGGTAAGATTTTTGGCATGGTGAAATTTATTTGGGGATTTAATTTATTCAAATTACGCTTTAACTGCCGTTTAGAGATATAGTTAAATCAAAATTTAAAAAGATTTTTGATTTTCTCTACCAGGAGGCGGTATGAATATTATTCTGTCTGATTTTAAACACGGCCTGCTTATTACGGTTTTTGTTTTTGTGATGATGATATTTGTTGATTATTTAGAAGTAGTAAGCAGAGGAGGGCTAAGCAGGTTTATTAAGGGCAGTAAATCCCGGCAGTATGTTACTGCTTCTTTTTTAGGCGCTTTGCCGGGATGTTTAGGCTCTTTTATGAATGTTTCTTTTTATATCCATGGGCTTATTAGTTTTGGGGCTATAGTAGCCGGTATGGTGGCTACTTGTGGAGATGAGGCGTTTGTTATGCTGGCAATGTTTCCCCAAAAAGCGTTATTCTTGTTTGGGGTATTGTTTATGTTAGGTATAGTTTCAGGCTATGGGTCTGATGCTTTGATTAAATTATTTAAAATCCAGACTTGTAAAAACTGCCAATTGCCTTCAGATATGCATCATGATCCTGTTATTTGCCACCCTTTAGGCTGGAGGGAGATTTTGGGAAATTTTCAAAAATTGTCTTTTTCCAGATTTTTGCTTCTGTTAATTCTCATTGGGGCGTTTGTTGGGATTATAACCGGCAATATAGGCCCGGGCTGTTGGGATTGGAAAAGATGGACTTTTCTGAGTTTAGTCGGCCTTGGATTATTTATCGTTGTCAGCGTAAACGACCATTATTTAGAGACGCATATTTGGCAGCATATTGCTAAAAAACACCTTTTGCGGATTTTTCTGTGGAGTTTTGGAGCCTTGCTGGCAGTGGATTTAGGCCTTAAAGGCTGGAATTTGGAAGGATTTATTAAGGCCCATATGGTATGGGTGGTTTTTCTTGCCGGGCTTCTGGGGATTATTCCTGAATCCGGGCCCCACCTTATTTTTGTTATGATGTTTGCCCGGGGACTGATACCCTTTTCTGTGCTGCTTGCCAGTTCTATTGTCCAGGACGGTCATGGAATGCTGCCGCTTTTTTCTTATTCTTTAAAAGATTCTCTGCTGGTAAAACTTTTTAATTTGATTTTTGGCTTAGGGATAGGGCTGGGCCTTTATGCGCTGGGCTTTTAAGCAGGGTGTAAAAGACAATAAAAAACTTGCATTATTGCCAATGTATGTATAATAAATACCGGAGTGTTTTTTGAGTTTTTGGATTTTGGGGAGTTTTTGACTAACAAGCATATTTCCGCTTTTCGCACTTGCCCTGCTCTGCTGTATGTCCTGCGAATTCCCCCGATGTTGAGATTAAATACTTAAATGCATTTAAAAACATATTGTTGAATATATCTGCGTCTTGCGGGGAAGTTGTAAGTTTTTTAGAAAGGAGGAATTGTATGAGTGGTTGATGTGTAATATGGGGAGAATTTTAGCGATAACAATATTCAGAAAGGAAAGAAAAATGGAAGAAAAAAACAAAGTTTATGTGGGCAATTTAGAGTATGGTGTAACTGAAGAAAGTTTAAAAGAAGCGTTTGAGTCTAAAGGTATCCAGATCAGCGAGGCAAAAATTATCAAAGATAAATTTACCGGCAAGTCTAAAGGCTTTGGTTTTGTGGAAGTGCCTTCGGAAGAGGATATTCAAAAAGCCATAGATGGTTTGGACGGCCAGGATTTAAACGGCCGTAAATTAAAGGTCAGCAAGGCACGCAGGCCCAGGTCAAATTTTGACCGGCCTAACAGAGGCATGCATTCTGGTAACAGGTTTGGCTATTAATTAAAATTGCCGGCGGAAAGCAAAAAGGGCGGTTTATCCGCCCTTTTTATTTCTTGACAAAGAACCGACAGTGATTATAATCTCTCTGTGATTTTATCCTGCGTTCCCCTTTTAATTTAGCAGACGGGATCACTGACAGTTCAGAGATAATTTTATTATTTTTTTATGCCTAACAAGATATTAAAATCCAGTGCCCGGGTTCTGTCTGTTTTATTCTTTCTTTATACATTTTTAGTCAGCATCGGCCTTATGGCCGCGGCTTTTAAAGGCTTTGGCCGGGAATTTGCCGGGAATTTGCTGAATACTACCTCTAACCCTTTTGCCGGGCTTTTTATAGGTATTCTTGCTACAAGCATTGTCCAAAGTTCTTCAACTATAACTTCTATTGTTGTGGGTATGGTTGGCTCAGGAGTTATGACAATACCTAATGCTGTGCCTATTGTTATGGGTGCTAATATAGGCACTACGGTTACCAACACTTTAGTGTCTCTGGGTCATGTAACCAGGCGGGAAGAATTCAGAAGAGCGGTAAGCGGGGCTACTGTCCATGATTTCTTTAACATAATGTGCGTATTAGTAATGTTTCCTTTGGAAATTACCACGCATTTTTTAAGCAAAGCCGCCTCTTTTATGAGCGGGTTGTTTGCTAATATTGGAGGCATAAAGTTTACCAGCCCTATTAAACTTGCGACTAAGCCGGCTGTCCATTGGTTAAAAGATGCAGTGTTAAAGATTTGCTCTTTTTCTGCGCATTTTGGCTATGGAGTAGTTTTGGGTTTTTCTGTAGTCCTGCTTTTTTTGTCTTTATATTTTATCGTCCGGATAATGCGGTCAGTTGTTGCTTCCCGGGCAGAGATTGTAATTAACAATGTAGTAGGCCAGGCCGGAGTTTTGGGAATCTTTGCGGGTTTTTTGTTTACGGTTTTTGTCCAAAGCAGTTCTATAACTACCTCTTTACTTGTGCCTTTGGTTGCCGCAGGAATACTTACAGTAGAGACGATATTTCCGATTACTTTAGGTGCAAACATAGGCACAACAACTACAGCAATACTTGCCTCGTTTGCTACGGGAAATTTGTCCGCAGTAACAATAGCGTTTGTCCACTTCTTGTTTAATTTTATCGGAGTAATTTTTATTTACCCGTCTAAGTTCCTCAGAAATATTCCTATAAGCCTTGCGAAAGGCCTGGGTAATTTAGCTTTCAAAAAGAGGAGGATTGCCATCCTTTATGTGTTAAGCGTGTTTTTTTTACTGCCGTTTATATTGATTTTTATTTCCAATATGTTGAAGAAATGACGATAAAGGCTTTTAAATCAGGGGGCGGGTATGTTTAAAAATCTCTTACAGTTTTGGAAAGGCAAAGATTTTTTAACGCAGGTTTTAGAGCAGTTTAAGCAAATGCTGGACGATTCTCAGATTATGTTTGAGGCGGTCTGCCGCCGGATTATTGATAACCAAAAGGAAGAGGGTCTGGAAGAAAAGATTTACTCTATAGACAAGAGTATTAATGACCTGGAAAGGAATATCCGGAAAAGAATTATTGAACATCTTTCTGTTCAGCCCTCGGTAGATATGTCCACGTCTTTGCTCCTTATGAGCGTGGTAAAAGACGCTGAAAGGCTTGGGGATTATGCAAAAAATTTATCAGAGATATCCCGTCTTTTAACTGCGCCTTTAGATAAAGAGAAATATACCCGGTTGTTTGGTCATGCGGAGGATAAGATAAAAGCCTTGTTTGCCTGTGCGAAGGATGCTTTTATTGAGATTGATGAAAACAAAGCGTCTCAGGCGTGGGAATATGAAAGGGAAGTAGTGCGGCGCTGCGATTCGATTGTTGAGCATCTTGCCAAAAGCGATTTTTCAGTTAATGAGGCTGTATGTATGGCGCTTATGGCGAGGTATTTCAAGCGGATAGCCGCTCATCTTACTAACATCGCTACTTCAGTAGTTGTCCCTTTAAGCGACCTTGATTATTATAATGACAAAAGAGAGAAAAATCCTTAAAGACCTTTCTATTCAGCGCACAGGAGCGTTTTTTGCCTTTTGGCGGTTAGACAGTATTTGCTGTCAACCCTGAGCGGCCGAAGGAAAGTCCTGAGATTGTCAAAGGACAAAGTCGAAAGGTTGATTTATCCTAATAATTCCCTGCGGCTTGCCGCAGGGTTTTCATTTTATTGGTGGATACCGGGCGTTCGTTCAGAAAGAGCGCTCAGAAAAAAAGAAGTCAGGTAAATAATGCTGTCCATAAAAAACCTTTCAGTTAAAGCCGGCAAAAACTTAATTCTTCAGAATATAAATTTAGATATCGGTAAAAATGAGGTTATGGTTTTATTCGGGCCTAATGGCAGCGGCAAGTCTACGCTTTTACGGAGCATTATGGGATTTAACGGGTATCAGATTGTTTCCGGAGGGATTATTTTTAAAGGCCGGCCTTTGAAAAACCTTTCTGTTGAAACCCGGGTAAAACAGGGATTAGGAATTATGTATCAGTCTCCGCCAAAAATAAGAGGAGTGAAATTGTCCCAGATTGCAGATTTTCTCTGTCCGGATAAAGCCAAGATTTGTAAGTTAGCGGAAATATTGGCGTTAACCCAGCACTTATCCCGGGATATAAACGTTGATTTTTCCGGCGGGGAGATGAAGCGGGCAGAGATATTCCAGTTAATTCTGCAAAATCCTGATATGCTGCTTTTAGACGAGCCTGAGTCTGGAGTTGATTTAGAAAATATTTCCCTTATGGGCGGGGTTTTGAATGGCTTCTTGCAGCAAGAAGGCAAGTCTGCTTTGATTATTACCCATACTGGTTATATTTTAGACTATGTTCCGGCAGAAAAAGGCTGTATAATGCTGGATGGGAAGATTTGGTGTTTAGGAAGCCCTAAAGAAATGTTTGAGAATATCCGGTCAAAAGGTTATGAAAAATGCAGGGAGTGCACCTTTCGTGGATAAAAGATTAAACGTTTCCGCTTCTGATAAGGATAAAATAATTTCTGCGGGGATAGACTGGTCGCAGGAGCAGCGTTCCGGAAGTTTTTTTCAGCAGGGCGCAGACGTTTTGTTTTCACAGTCCTTTACTAAAGAGGCGGAAATTTTAAGTACGGACCGGGCTTTGGAGAAATTCCCGGAAGTTAGAAAATATAAAGGCCGGGCGTTTTCTTTAATCAGCAAAAGCATTCCCGGAGATACCCAAGGCGGGTATTTTATCCGAGTGAGAAAAGGCCGGACAGTGGAATTGCCTATACAGGCCTGTTTATTTATTAAAAGTAAAAAGACCCGGCAGAGGGTTCACAACATAATTATTGTTGAAGAAGGAGCAAGGGTTTACATTATTACCGGATGCGCTTCGGCTGAATCTGCCGATAAAAGTTTTCATTTAGGGCTGTCCGAGTTTTTTGTAGAAAAGGGCGGGTATTTGAATTTTACTATGATTCATTCCTGGAAGGATGACACAGTTGCCCGGCCTGTAAGTGCGGCTGTTTTGGAAGAAGGGGCGTCTTTTGTGTCTAACTACATTTGCCTAAAGCCAGTTAGGGAAATTAAAATGTATCCCGTTGCTGTTATTCAGGGCAGGGGCGCCCGGGCAAGTTTTAATTCTTTATTAATGGCTCATCCCGGCTCAGTGCAGGATGTCGGTGCCAGAGTTATTTTTCGGCGGGCCGGCCGCGCCGAAATTATTTCCCGGGCAGTAAGTTTAGGCGGCAGAATAATAGCCCGCGGCCATTTGAAAGCAGAAGCGGAAAAAGTCAGGGCTCATTTGGAATGCCGGGGTTTGGTTCTGGCAAAAAAAGGCGTAATTCACGCTGTCCCGGAGCTGGAGACAGAGTTTCAGAATGTAGATTTGTCTCATGAGGCTGCCATTGGAAAAATAAGCCGTGAAGAAATAGAATACCTTTGTTCCCGAGGGCTTTCACAGCAACAGGCTCAGTCAGTAATTATCCGCGGTTTTATGGATATAGAGATTTTGTCCCTTCCGGAAATTATTAAACAGCAAATCCGGGATTTGGAAAATACTAACTTTCAGGGCTCTCTTTGATTTTAGCATTCCTTCTAACTTATCAACTTAAATTTAAACTGGTGCCTGTTGTTTTGGTGGCTATGTGTTCTTAGTCTCAACCTAAACCTTCACCTCGACCTTGACTCGCTCCTATGGCCTTGAGCCTATATCTTTAACCTGTGCAACTTTTTGAGACAGTCTCATTTTGTCGCAGAACATTTTTTCTGGCGGAATCCGGTTTTTTCTGTATAATAAAATCAGCATATTTTTATGTAAGTATTGCTTAAAAGCAAGGAGGTGTATGGAAAGGTTGTTACGAGCTGTTATTTTTGATTTAGACGGGGTTGTTACCAAAACTGCTATTGTGCATTTTTATGCATGGAAAGCCGTTTTTGAGGAATATTTGCGCTTGCGGGAAAAGGAAGGCCGCGGGCCTTTCCGGGAATTTACTCACGAAAAAGATTATCTGCCTTATGTTGACGGCAAGCCCCGCTATGAAGGAGTAAAAAGTTTTCTTGAGTCGCGTAATATCCGTCTGCCTTTTGGCAGTCCTTCAGACCCTCCGGATAAAGAAACAGTTTGCGGAATAGGCAACAGGAAGAATATCCAGTTTAGAAAAGTCCTGCAGGAAAAAGGTGTGGAAGTTTACCCTTCTACTGTTGAGTTTATCAGAAAATTAAAAGAAAAAGGGATAAAAATCGGGGTTGCCTCTTCTTCTAAAAACTGCCGGTATATTCTTCAGGCCGCCGGAATAGAAGACTTATTTGAGACCCGGGTTGATGGGGTTGTATCAGTTGAACTGGGGCTTAAAGGTAAACCTGAAGGCGATATTTTTGTCCGGGCAGCGTTTAATTTGGGGGTTTTGCCTAAGAACGCTGTGGTTGTAGAAGATGCTGCTTCCGGAGTAGAAGCAGGCAGAAACGGAGGTTTTGGCCTGGTTTTGGGCGTTGCCCGTAAAGGCAATGAAGACTCTCTGTTTAAACATTATGCAGATGTTGTGGTGCGGGATTTGGCTGATATTGACATTGCCTGGATTGAGAATTGGTTTTTAAAAGAACCTGCTGATTTTTTTGAATATTGGCAAAAAACCCCCGGTAGTATATCTATCTATGGCAGGGAAGTTTCTCTATCTGAGAGAGTTAAGGTTAACCCTGCTTATTTCAAGCGAACCAGCGAAGTATTTTCTTCTTCGGCAAAACCCGTATTCTTCTTAGATTATGACGGGACGTTGACTCCCATAGTTTCCCGGCCGGAATTGGCTGTTTTGTCTTCAGAGATGAAAGATATTCTTAAACATCTGTGCAAAAAATATCCCGTGGCTATAGTCAGCGGCAGGGCGAGGCCGGATGTGGAGAATTTAGCCGGCATTGAGGGCATTTTTTATGCCGGCAGCCACGGTTTTGATATTAAAGGTCCGGAAGTTTCTTTAATTCATCCGGATGCTGAGAAGATAATACCTTTGATCCGGCAGGTGGTGAGTGAAGTTAACCCGGCTGTATCCGGCATAGAGGGAGTAATTATTGAGGAAAAGCAATTTAGCCTTGCTGTGCATTACCGCCTGGTAAAAAATCCTGAAGATTTTAGCCGAATAAAAACAGCAGTAGAAACCGCTGTTGCCGGGAAGAAAGAACTGCGGCTTATGCAGGGCAAAAAAGTTTACGAGATTCTTCCTAATGTGGATTGGAATAAAGGCAAGGCTGTGTGCTGGATAATGCAGGCGTTGAATTTGTCCTGGGACAATGATTTGATTGTGTATATCGGCGATGATACTACGGACGAAGACGCTTTTAGGATTGTGCGCTGCAGAGGTGTGGGGATTTTGGTGGCAGAAGAAATTAGGCCTTCCTGTGCTGATTTTTGGGTCAGATCTCCGGATGAAATAGGAAAGATTTTTAAAGCGGTCTTAAACAATAATAATGGCTGACCATTTTTCCTGGAAACTTACTTATTACGGATTTGACCCTTCAGAAGAAGGCTTAAGAGAGGCTTTATGCACTTTAGCCAACGGTTATATGGGGGTGCGGGGCGCTGCCTACGAGTCTGCGGCTTCAAAGATACATTACCCTGCTGTTTATATCGCAGGAGTATATAATAAACTGGCTACGCATATTGCCGGCAAAATAGTTTACAATGAAGATTTAGTCAATTGTCCTAATTGGACTTTTATCCGTTTTAAGGCCGGTGAGGGGGAATATATTTGCCCTTCTTCAACCCGTCTGCTTATGTACCGCCAGGAATTGAATATGTTAGAAGGAGTTTTATCGCGAAGGGTCCGGGTTCAAGACAAACACGGCCGCAGGACATTAATAGAAACTCAGCGTATAGTCAGTATGGCCAGTCCCCATTTAGCGGCCCTCAGGTATGTGATTACTCCGGAAAATTACAACGGCTGGATAACTGTCCAGTCTTTGCTGGACGGAGCAGTTATTAACTCCGGAGTAGAAAGGTATAGACAGTTAAATTCCAAACACCTTGTTCCGGTATCTTTGGGGAATTTCAGCAAGAACGGGATATACTTAATAGTCAGGACTAACCAGTCAAAAATTGAGGTTGCTCAGTCTGCGCGGCTGAGGGTGTTTGTTGAAGGAGAAGAAAAGAAACCTTCTATCCATACTATTACCCGCGGCAGGGAGAGAATAGAACAGAGTTTTAAGATGTTTGTGGTCAAAGGCCGTTCTTATGCTGTAGAGAAAACAGTGGCTGTTTATACCAGCCGGGACAAAGGTATAAAATCTCCGGCGAATTCGTCTATAGGAGACTTAAAGAAACCTCAACGGTTTATTAATATTTACAAAGAGCATATTTCTGCATGGGAAGACTTATGGCGCAAAGCCGATATAAAAATAGACGGTGATATTTTTGCCCAGAAGGCGGTGCGTCTGCATATTTTTCACATTTTGCAGACTGCCTCGCCGCATATTAGCCAAATAGATGCAGGTTTTCCTGCCCGGGGCCTGCATGGCGAGGCATACCGCGGCCATATTTTCTGGGATGAAGTTTACGCTATGCCGTTTTTTGACTACCATTTTCCGGAAATAAGTAAAGCGTTGCTATTATATAGGTATAGGCGGCTGGTTAAAGCGCGGCAATATGCCCGTAAAAACGGGTATAAAGGTGCAATGTTTCCCTGGCAAAGTGCCTCAACCGGCGAAGAAGAGACCCAGATTCTTCACCTTAACCCGCTTTCCGGGGAATGGGGTCCGGATTACAGCCGTTACCAAAGACATGTTTCTTTTGCTATTGCTTATAATGTCTGGCAGTATTATTTTCATACTGAGGACAAAGATTTCCTCTGCCAATACGGCGCAGAAATGCTTTTATCAATTGCCAGATTCGCTGCCAGTTTGACTATCTATGATCCAAAAACCAGCCGCTATCATACAGAAAAAGTTATGGGGCCTGATGAATTCCACGAAAAATATCCGGATTCAGAAACCCCTGGCCTAAAGGACAATACTTATACCAATCTTTTAATAGTCTGGGTTTTACTGAAAGCCATGCAGGCCTTAAATATTATTCCAGATTCTTGCAAGAATAAACTTTTAAGAAAATTAAATATCTCCCCGCAGGATTTAAGCCTTTGGCAGGATATAACTTATAAAATGAATATTCTTATTGATGAAAAAGGCATAATTGCTCAATTTCAGGGGTATTTTGATTTGAAGGAACTGGACTGGAATAAATACCGCCAGCGCTATGAAAAGATAGAAAGGATGGACAGGATCCTTAAGGCTGAAGGTAAATCTCCGGATGAATATAAGGTTTCCAAACAAGCAGATGCTTTAATGATTTTCTACCTGCTGCCTTTAAATGAAGTTCGGGATATTTTCAGGCGGCTGGGTTATTATTTAGATAAGGATATTTTGAAAAGGAATTACGAGTATTATGTAAAAAGGACATCTCACGGTTCAAGTTTGAGCAAGGTTGTGCATTGCTACCTTGCGCAAATCCTTAAACGGCCCAAAGAAACTATAAAATGGCTTTTAGAAGTTTTACAGTCAGATATGTTTGATACCCAAGGCGGCACAACCCCTGAAGGTATTCATTCCGGGGTTATGGCTGGCTCTTTGGATATTATCAGCCGGGGGGTTGCCGGAATACAGGTTTTGGAAGACAGAATTAAAATAGAGCCGTTTTTGCCTAGGAAGTGGCAGGGTGTAAGTTTGAAGTTTTGTTATAAAGGCAGGTGGTTTTTTGTTTCTGTGCGGCATAAGCATATTAGCCTGTTTATCCAGGGCCGGCGCTATGAATTATACAACATTCCTATATGGATAAACAACCGCCTGCATTATTTACTGCAGGGCAAAAGGTATAATTTTACCTATTAATTTAATGGCAGGGCTGAGGAATATATTTAAAGCAGTTTTACTGCTGGTTTTGATTTTGCCGTGCCCGGCTTATTCCCAGCCGGCCGGCAAAATTGACATCCTGCCGGATTTCCAAAATAATATACTGCATATAAAAATAAAACATTTAACCAGCAACCCTTTCAGGTATTATATAAGAATGGTAGATATTATTATTGACGATTTGCCTATGATAAGAAAGTTTTACCTCAGCCAGCCAATAACCCGCGGCGGGTATGTTTATATAGATATACCGGTGGATAAATTAAGCCGGCATAAAACAGTTATTATCAAAGCCTATCCTAAACAGGGAGTTATGAAAGAAAAAACCTTTAACCTGGACGATTTTAAAAAGTCCGGGCAGAAACCAGAGGAGGCAAAATGAAAAAGGTTATAGGTATTTTGCTGGCTGTTGTTGTTACTGCGGCGGGAGTTTTGTATTTTATTTCCCAAAAAAAAGAAAAAGATATTGCGTCTCTGCTCCCGGAGAGTACTTTTATGTTTATCAATTTTAAAGCCCATACCCCGGAAGAAGCGGCTGGTTATACCCGGAAAATAAAAGATTTCCAGTCAGCATTGCAGGATATAGACTGGGAGACTTTGGCAGAAAAATTTATAACTGACCAGCGGACCCGGGCCCAGTTTGATGCCTTTAAAGAAAAAGCCGGGCAGTTATGGGATACATTGCGGCTGTCATCTTTATTTAAAAGCATAACACTCTTAGGCCAGATAACTGTAGCAAGGAATACTTTTACTAGCCTTTTAGAATTATTGAATGCGCAGTTGGAGAATTTGTTTTTGGTTATAGAGGATACCGATGGGGACATAATAAATAAAATAGCCAAAAATGCAGAGACGGAGTTTAACTTAAAGTTAAGTATTTCAAACATCCGATACCGGGGCCGGAAAATAGTCAGTTTGGGCATATCCGGCAGAGATTTAGGGTATAAGTTGTATTATGCCAGCCTAGGCAAATTTACTGTGGCAGGTTTGAGCCGGGATGTTATTGAGAAGTTTATAGATGTGTCTGCCGGCAGGAGAAAGTCTTTACTGGCATCCCGGGACTACCTTCTTGCTAAGGATAAAATTAAAAAGAATGGCAAGGGCTGGCAGGTAGTTGGGTATGTAAGCGGCCATGGTCTTTATGGACAGGCCAATATTTTTGAACAGATGCTGACTGCTGGTATTCCGGAAAAACAGGCTGAGGCTGTTGATGAGCAACTAAAGACTGTTAACGGGTTTCTCCGCGGAATTAACGCTATAGCCAGCGGGATTTTTTTGGGGGATAATGAGATTAAACAGAGGACCTATCTACTTTTTGACCAGGATAAGTTTTCTACTCAGGTAAGGGACGATATTTCCAATGAAATATTTTCTCTTTCCGGAAATCCCCAATTTGTTAAATATTTGCCGCAGGATTTTATTGTCTGCTATTGGACGAAATTAAGGAGTTTATCTAAAATCTGGAACGATATGGCTGAACAGATGAGTAAAGAATCCGGCAAATCCGCTGCTGAAATAGAGAATGACATTAAGACACAAACAGGTCTTAGCGTGCAGGATGTAATTTCTGCTTTTGGCAATGAGACCGCAGTATTTTTAGAAGATGTGAATATATCTATGTTTCCTTTGCCTAAAGTAGCGGTTTTTATTAAAATTAAAGACAGGGCTTCAGCGGAAAATATAGTCCAGTCTCTTTTGCGCCATCTGCCTCAAAATGTTCTTGCGAAAAAGACATATAAGAATACAAATGTATCCTTAATAAGCATAGGCCCTGTCCAGATTAGCGTATGTTTTATGAAAGATTTCTTGGTAATAGGTTTGCCTGTAGATACTATAAGGGACATTATAGATATATCTGAAGGTAAAAATCCCGCTGTTTTATCTGCAGTAAAGTCTGCTTCTGTAAAGGCCGCTCTTGTTGACAAACGGAATCTTAATTTTATTTTGGTAAACGGACAGGAGTTATTAGATAAAATAGAAGACATTGTTAACTGGGGGTCTGGTACATACTCAGCATTTTTTGCCAAAAGCCAGAATTTTAAAAAGGAATATTTAGAAAAACTCAACGCGCAAAAATCCGCATTAGAGGATGAATTGGCTGGCATTGAGAAACAGAAAGGTGAAATTACCTCCCGGGAAGGAGGTGCTGAGAGTCCGGAATACCAGCAGGCGGATAAACATGAGCGGGATATAAAACAACAGTTAAACCAGATAAACGGGAAGATGGCGGAAATTAGCAAGCCTTCAACCGTTGTCTTAACTCCTCAATTGGTAAGGGCGGCTGTTAATAATTTGGTTTCTCCTTTTATAGATGCTTTAAGATACATAACCGGAGTTTCGCTGAACAGGGTTTTTGTAGAAAAAGACTGCTTTGTCAGTGAAAATATAGTGAGTTATAAATAACTCCGTAAATCTTTGCCACGGGGCAGGCCCCCCTACTACTACTAAAAAACGTTGGCACGTTTTTGGATACCTCAGGGGTGGAAGGTTTAAATCAAAATGTAAAATGAAAAAATTTAAGTTTAGATTAGTTTTATTGGTTGGATTGTTTTTTTAACTTACGACATTCGACATTCGACGTTGGACATTGGACCTTCGACATAGTAATTGTTAGGCGGAAAAGTAGATCAATTGCGAACAAAATAGAAATATGGTATTCTTTATAAATGAAAGTAAGAGATACCATTAAAATGCTTACAACTGAGAGGAAAAAAATGGTCTTGACAAACTTGGCTATCTTACCTTTCTGGTGGAAAAATATCTAAACCTAAATTAAGTCTTCCAACTCATAACTAACAAGAAACAGATTGACAAACTGAGTAAGTATGTTAATATCGTTTCAGGAGGTAGACAATAATGTCTATTAAGTGGAATGGAGTTTAATAACCTTTTGCAGGTCCTGCAAAAAAACAGGTTTTATCTTTTTTCCCTGGACGAACTCAGGGTTTTTTATCCTAATGAATCAAGTGCCAACCTGAAGAAGGAATTGTATCGCTGGAGAAGCAAAGGCTTGATTGTGCGCCTGAAAAAAGGGCTTTACGAACTGGCATTTCCTCAGGATATGGCTATTCCTGATATGGTAATTGCCAATAAACTTTATGAGCCTTCTTATGTTTCGCTTGAGACGGCGTTGTCTTATTACAGTATAATTCCTGAAGTTGCTATGGCGGTTACTTCAATTACCACTAAGCCCACGCGGCGATTTAAAAATAAACATGGATTATTCCTTTATCATACGGTAAAATATGCCTCCTTTACGGGGTATTACTTAGAAAAGATGAGCGGTTTTGAAGTAATGCTGGCTGAGCCAGAGAAAGCAGCAGCAGATTATCTTTATTTTAAGGAGCGGCGCGGTGAAAATGTTGATTTTGAAGCAGAGCGTTTTGATAAAAAGATAATTTCTAAAATGAATAAAAAGAAATTAGAAAAATATGCCAGGGGATTTAAGTTAAACTTAGAAAGTTTCTATGCTTACTTATGAGGCGCTTTTAGCAGAGGCGAAAGCCCGGCAGATGCCGGTTTCAAAAATGCGGGGGATTCTGCGGGAATACCTGCAAACGATTATTCTTAAAGCCTTGTATAAAACTGAAGCCGGCAGGAAGCTTTATTTTACCGGCGGGACATATTTGCGGTTTGTGCATAGGACAAAAAGGTTTTCTGAAGATTTGGATTTTAATACCGATTCTTTGACAAAAACAGATTTCGAAACAACGGTGCGGACGGCGGCAAGGGAACTTAAAAGAATAAATCTAAACTGTGTTGTGGATTTCAGGTATTTTAAGAGAATATATGCTGCGGATATAATATTTCCCGATATTGAGAAGTTATACGGCGTTGTTTCTGAGCATACGAAGAAATCAGGATTACTAATCAAGGTAGAAACCAACATACCGCGCTGGAAGATTATTGCAGAAACCCGGGTAATTTCCGGCTTTGGCGAATTATACCCCTGCTTTTGCACTCAAATAGGCGCTCTTTTTGCTGATAAAATCGAGGCGTTAATTAAGAAAACAAGGGCAAGGCATCTTTATGACATTATATTTATGCTTTCACAAGGGTATCTCATTGATAAGAATGCCCTGCGGGTTTTAGGGATTAAGGAGGAGCCTTTAGAGGCAATCAGAAAAAGGGTTGAAAGTTTTAGCCCGGCCGAGCTTATTAAACAGGCAGAAATCTTAAGGCCGTTTTTATTTGAGGAATCCGATGCGGATATGATTACTAACGCTCGCCGGCTAATCCCCGCATTAATTGAAGGGTATAAGAGGAAACTTGACAACTAAGGTTGAACCTTAAGTGTAAAGTTAGGTAGGAGGGATGAAGAAAGAGATATTTTCATACCGAAGAAAAATTATTCAGGCAGGAGAGATTTATCATATTACCCAGCGTGCCCCGGGCAAAGAAATAATCTTTGTTGAAGATGCAGATTATTTAAATATGCTCTCTCTTTTGAAAGAATGGGTAAAAGAATTTGATATAGAAATTTTTTCCTTATGTCTTATGCCCAACCACTATCATCTTCTTCTAAGGATAAATAAACCAAATTTATCTCAAGCAATGCAATCTTTAAATACTACTTATGCTATGAGGTTTAATACAAAATATAAAAGGAAGGGACATGTTTTTTGCGGAGTTTATAGGGCTTCTATGTGTTTAGACGATCTCCATTTCTTAGGCAGTTCCCTTTACATTCATCTTAACCCTCAAAAGGCACATCTGGTAGAAAAGGCAGAGGATTATCGGTGGTCGTCAATAAATGTGTTTATTCATTCCGAGACAAAAAGTTTTGTGAATAAAGAATTTATTTTGCAAATGGTCAACGAAGATTTAGAAAAGGCTTCTTCTCTTTATAAAGAGATGCTGGAGAATTATTCCAAGATAAAGTATGATAGCATATTAGAAAATTCAAAAGCAGTAGTAGGTTTTTGTAAACAGATATTTAGAAATTTGCCAAAGTTTCTTTCAAAGAGATTGATTAATAAGGATTTTATTTCTAAAGAAGTGCATTTAGATGAAATGATAGAAGAATTTAAGAAGAAGAAACGCAAGAATGCCCCAGAGAATAAAAAAGCGTTTCTATATTTATTGGAGCAGCTTAAAAGCAGGGGATTTAATATGAGCCAGATTGCAAAGATTTTAAATGTCAGCCGTCCATCTTTATATAACTTGACAAATAAGGTTGAACCTTAAGTGTAAAGTTTGGCAGCTAAGTTGACAGATAAGGTTGAACCTTAAGTGTAAAGTTTGGCGGAAAGTATGGGGGAAATATGAAGAAAATTGTTATTGTAGCAGGTATTAGGGCAGGTTTTGTGGAGAAAAAGTTGGGCTAGGGGAATTAAATGCAGGGAGTTAATAATTCATAACTTCAAATATAGGCCCTAGGCTGAAGGCTCTAGGCAAATATACCTTTTTCCCCTACACCATAGATCC
>WFRI01000091.1 GCA_015486615.1 Candidatus Omnitrophota bacterium
TTCTATGCCTGAATAATCTTTAATTACCTCTAAAATTTTATATTTACCCGTGCTTAAAGCAATTTGCTTTGTTTTTTCCGCCTGGCCAAACCCTATTTCTAACAATAAAAATCCTTTGTCTTTAAGAAAAAAATACGCCTGGTTAATTATCCTTCTTATAAAAAGCAGGCCGTCCCTTCCGGCTTCCAATGCAGAAGACGGCTCAAATCTTAAAGAAGGCGCAGAATTCAAAAATGTACTTTCTACATAGGGAGGGTTAGAAACTATTATATCAAAACTATTATATTTAAATCCTGCCAATAAATCCGCCCTTACAAACCTAACATTAACTGCTTTATGCCTTTGTCGGTTAAACTCAGCAATCTTAAACACTTCACAGATATCCGAACAAACAACCATCTTTGCTTTGGTATTCTTAGCTACACTAATGCCAATATTGCCACTGCCTGTGCCCAAATCCAAGACTTTGGCCAGATTATTTCTGTTGATATACCTTACCGCGGCTTCTGCCAAAAACTCAGTTTCTTTGCGGGGAATTAATACTGAAGGCTCAACCTTAAAATCCAGGCCAAAAAAACTGCTTTCAGAAACTATGTATTCAAAAGGCAGGCCAGAATCCAGCCCTTTTATCACCTGTGAAAGTTTTTGCCTTCCCTTAACTTTTACAAAATCTCCGGCAAGCGCCTGATATAAAGGTATGCCTAAAATATTCTCGCAAAGGTATCTAAAATCAGCCAAAGGCAGTCTTTCCAGCAGATTTTGCAATTATACCCTCCTTTTGCGAAAATGCAGTATCAGCGGCTTAATTATCATATCCATATCTCCTCCTAAAAAATCTTCTAATTTGTATATAGAAACTGGTATGCGATGGTCAGTAACCCTGCGCTGGGGAAAGTTGTAGGTTCTGATTTTCTCGCTTCTTTCTCCGGATCCGAGCTGTTTTTTCCTCTGAGAAGAGATTTCGCTGTCGCGCCGGGAAGTTTCATATTCCATAATCCTTGCCCTTAAAACCCGCATAGCCTTAGCTTTGTTCTTTATCTGAGAACGCTCGTCCTGGCAGGAAACAGTAATGCCTGTAGGCAGATGGGTAATCCTCACTGCTGAATCAGTCATATTAACATGCTGGCCGCCATGCCCGGATGCCCGAAAAGTTTCTATCTTTAATTCCTTAGGCTCAATTTTTAATTCTATTTCTTCAGGCTCTTTTAACACTGCCACAGTAACTGTGGAAGTATGTATCCTGCCGCCGGCTTCTGTTTCCGGAACCCTTTGGACTCTATGAACTCCTCTCTCAAATTTTAAGTGGGCATAAGCACCTTTACCATTTATCCCTAAAGATACTTCTTTTATTCCGCCTAAATCTGTAGGATGAATGGACAAAACTTCCAATTTCCAGTTTTTTATTTCAGTATATCTTGTATACATCCTAAAAAGTTCCGAAGCAAACAATGCAGCCTCTTTACCTCCAGCAGCCTGCCTTATTTCCAAAATCACCCCTCTGTCCGGCTCAGTTTCTTCTTCATACATTTTCTCTTCAATTGCCTCTTCTATACCAGCCAGCCTCTGCTTTACTTCTTCTAATTCCTGAGAAGCCACTTCTAACAATTCCTTATCTACTGAAGAGTCCTGAAATATTCGTTCCAACTCTGACTTCTGCTCAAGAAGTTTCTTGTAATTGGATATAGCCAGGACAAAATCTTTCAACTCCGAATGCCTTTTGGCAAGTTTAGCATAACGCTGCTGGTTGCTTACAGCATTCGGGTCAGCAAGCAAAGATTCTATTTGTTTGTATTCAGCCTCTATCTTTTCCAAATCTTCCAGCATTTTTATTGGTTCATTGTCAACAAAAATTCGGCATTGCTTTTTGTTCTTGCCAGTTTTTCAGCAAGCAATTCAATGGCTTCAGCAGAATTTAAGTCATTAAGTACTTTTCTTAAAATCCATATTTTCTGCAGTTCGTCAGGATGAACTAAGAGTTCTTCTCTGCGGGTGTTAGACCTTTTAATATCCAAAGAAGGATATATCCTGCGCTGAAAAATACTGCGGTCCAGGGTAATTTCCATATTTCCCGTGCCTTTAAACTCTTCAAAAATAACATCGTCCATCCTTGAGCCTGTATCTACCAAAGCAGTAGCAATAATCGTGAGCGACCCGCCTTCCTCTATTGCCCTGGCCGCGCCAAAAAATCTTTTAGGTTTATGCAAAGCGTTAGAATCAATACCCCCAGAAAGGATTCTGCCTGAGTGCGGCTCTACCAGATTATAAGCCCTGGCCAAACGGGTAACACTATCAAGAAGAATTACTACGTCTTTTTTATGCTCTACCAGCCTCTTAGCCTTCTCTATAACCATTTCAGCAACCTGAACGTGTCTGTCAGCAGGCTCGTCAAAGGTAGAACTGATAACTTCTCCTTTAACAATCCTTTTCATTTCTGTCACTTCCTCAGGCCGCTCATCTATCAAAAGGACCATCAATACTACCTCCGGATTATTAGCCATTATGGCATTAGCGACCTTCTGCAAAAGCACAGTTTTGCCGCTGTAAGGCGGAGCGACTATTAATCCTCTCTGGCCTTTACCAATAGGAACTATCAGGTCTAATATCCGCGTAGATAATTCCTTAGAATCCGTTTCCAGCAAAAACCGCTCATGAGGATATACAGGAGTAAGGTTATCAAATAAAACTCTGCTCTTAACCAAATCGGGATCTTCAAAATTTACTGCCTCTACTTTAAGCAAGGCAAAATATTTCTCACTGTCTTTAGGCGGCCTTATCTGGCCGCTGACAGTATCGCCGGTTTTTAAGGAAAATTTACGGATTTGCGAAGGCGATACATATATGTCATCCGGCGAAGGCAGATAATTATAATTGGCTGAACGCAAAAATCCGAATCCCTCTGAGAGAATCTCTAACACTCCTATACCAAACATAAAACCCTCTTTTTCTGCCCGGGCCTGGAGTATCCGAAAAATAAGATCCTGTTTTTTCAAACCGCTTATTCCGTTAATAGACATCTCCTTAGCCACTTTCGCCAGTTCAGATATCTTCATTTCTTTTAATGTGCCTATGTCCATCAAATACCTCCTTCTCGCGCTGCCTTGCCTTATGGCAAAAAGTTAATAAATATTAAAATCAAGTGCTACCATTTAAAAAAGCACTAGCGTGCTTTTTTAAACACCTTGCGGCACACTTTCAGAAAAAATCGACCCTTCAACTCCGCTCTAGGTCCAACGTCCAAAGTCAAAGGTCGCAGGCCGAAGATTACATTTTGGACTTTCGACATTGGATATTCGACTCTCGACATATTCAAAGTGCGTTAGCGCTTTTTAGCA
Organism: Candidatus Omnitrophota bacterium; assembly: GCA_015486615.1. Taxonomy (GTDB): domain Bacteria; phylum Omnitrophota; class Gorgyraeia; order Duberdicusellales; family Duberdicusellaceae; genus WFRI01. The sequence goes on from WFRI01000091.1 coordinate 3,333, forward strand.
GTAGTCTAATTTTTCAAGCAGACTGTCTGCTTCTGCTTCTAAATTCTCAAAACTTTTATTATTGCGGATTACAAAATCGGCCAGTTTAACTTTATCCCTGCTGTTAATCTGCCGTCTTAAGATAAACGCAGCCTGCTCTAACGAAAAACCCTTCTTCCCTGCCCGGGCCAAACATTCTTTTTTAGAAGCGTAAACAACCACTGTTTTATCAAAAAGGTTCCCCAAATTCTTCTCAAACAGCAAAGGAACTTCTA
>WFRI01000092.1 GCA_015486615.1 Candidatus Omnitrophota bacterium
TAGCAGTACTATGGCTGGAAAATTTAAGGTGATTTTTGTTTTTCTATTGGGTTTTTTTTTAAAGAGCCCGGCCTGCTTTGCGGATTTTCATCAATACCTTGCTGAGAACTGCCGGCAGACCGGAAGTTTTAAAGAAAGACACTCGCCTTTTAAGTACTGGGTTTGTTTAGATAAAGATAACAAACCTCAGCAGGCCTGCGGCTTAACCGGAGATATCTGTCCGCAGGTAAAAGGGTATTCCGGAATAATCAATATTTTTTTCTGCCTTAATTCTCAGGGGAAAATAATTTATATGGAAGTAGTAAGCCATAGGGAAACTTTAGAATATGCCGCCGGGATTACCTCGTTTGGTTTTAAAAAACAGTTTATAGGCAAGAGTCCTCTGGATGAAAACTTTCGGTTAGGCAGAGCCATAAGCGGGATTACAGGAGCGACAATATCTTCGGCGGCTGTGGTGAAGGCTTTACGCCGGGCCGGCAGAAAAATTTACTCTCAGGCATTTCTGCAGAGCGGGCCGGTTTCTGCAAACGCTGAGTCTGCAAGCTCCTATCTTAAATCCGGGATTATACGTTCGCGGCCGCAAAAGACCGCTTCCTTCGCTTCGCGCAGGGCCTTCAAAATGCAGTATTCCGCCCGGCTGGGCTTTATTTGTTTGTATTCTATTTTGGCAATTATAGTTATGGTAAACAGAAATCCTGCCTGGCGGTGGTTTTTCGTTTTTTTCTCGGTGATTTTTCTAGGCTTTGTAAAACAGATGTTTTTGTCTATTTATAACTTAGAAAATATTCGGCAGATGTTGAACAGCGGGGTGTATATATCCTTCTGTCTGGGCTTTTTGATAATTGTGCTTATTGCCACTTTAATTTTCGGCAGGGTTTACTGCGGATTTATCTGTCCTTTCGGCGCTTTGCAGGATATATTCTCTCTGCTGCCTTTTAAAAAGAAAATTGTCCCTTACCGAATAAACCGCAGGCTTGTGCTGTTGAAATATATCATCCTTGGGATTGTTTTATCTTTATTAGGATTTGGCTGTAAAGAAGGATTGAAATTAGAAGTCTTTACTCCTGTATTTAAACTTATGTTTAAAAATCCGGGATTTTGGATAGGCGTAGTTTTTTTAATAGCATCCGCGTTTATTCCGCGGTTTTACTGCCGGTATTTTTGTTTAGTAGGCGCAGTTTTGGGAATTGCGGCAAAATTTTCCTTTTTAAAATACAAAATCCCTTGTAAAAACAAACATTGCAGAATATGCCAGGGTATATGTTTAACCGGGGTTGTTGACGAAAATAAAAATATAATAGATAATGAATGTGTCAGATGCAACCTTTGCCAAAAATGCAGTTTAGAAAAACGAAGATAATCTTTATTATTGTTTTAACATTGGGGTTTTTTACGCTTGGCCTATTAGCAGAGGACAAATATCCTGCTATGTGGCAGGAGAAAGTTTTTGACGGGGCGGTCAGGTGCAATCTTTGTCCTTACCGCTGTATTTTAAGAGAAGGCCAAGTGGGCCAGTGCGGAGTTAGAAAAAATATTGGCGGAAAACTTTACTCTTTAAACTACGGCAAGATTGTTGCTTTTAACATTGACCCTGTAGAGAAAAAACCGGTATTTCACTTTCTGCCGGGCAGTTTTGCTTTATCTTTGGCAACTGCCGGCTGTAACCTGCATTGCAAGTTCTGCCAGAATTGGGAAATATCCCAGAGGACTGCACAGGAGGTGCCTTTCCGGAAACTTACGCCGGAACAGATAGTTGATTTTGCCAAGAAAAACGGCTGTGATTCCATTGCTTACACTTATTCCGAACCGGTAGTTTTTTACGAACTTATGTATAATACAGCCAAACTTGCCCATAAAAAAGGTCTGCGTAATATAATGGTTACAGCCGGATTTATTAACCCCCAGCCGCTGAAAGAACTTTTAAAATATATGGATGCGGTAAAGGTGGATTTGAAAGGCTTTTCCAAAGACTTTTACAAAAATGTTGTTTTTGGGGACAGGGATGTTATATTAAATAACTTAAAAATTATAAAGCAGTCCGGAGTATGGCTGGAAATAGTGAACTTGGTGATTCCTACTTTGAACGATAACCTTGACGAGATAAAAAAGATGTGTGAATGGATAAGAGATAATTTAGGTGAGGATGTCCCTTTGCATTTTTCTCGTTTTTATCCTATGTATAAACTGAAAAACCTTCCGCCGACACCGGTTGAAACTCTGGAAAAGGCCAGGAATATTGCTTTGGCAGTTGGGCTGAAGTATGTATATATCGGCAATGTGCCGGGCAATCCTGGTGAAAATACTTATTGCCCAAAGTGCGGAAGGGTTTTGATAAGAAGACAGGGGTATAAGGTTGTTGAAAACAATATAGTAAATGGGCGGTGTAAATTCTGCGGGGAGAAGATTCCCGGAGTGTTTGCTCCGTTAGAAAGAGACAGCGGAAGAGATTATTCTCTAACGGGGTTCGCTGCTAAAAAACATTAACTGTTACTAAAAAGCACTGGCTAATAAATGTCGAATGTCGTAAGTGGAAGTAGGAAGTGAGAGGTGGAAAGTGGGAAGTGTAGTTCTTACGACATTGGACATTCGACATACGACTTTCGACTTTGGGCGTTGGACATTCTACTTTGGAGGGGTGGCTGAGTCTGGTTTAAGGCGCCGGTCTCGAAAATCGGTTCCTGCTTTGCGGGACGTGGGTTCGAATCCCACCTCCTCCGTATATTTCCACCTCGGGGGTGGAACTTTTTTACCACCCCCGAGGTGGAACTTTTTGCCCACAAAACAGTTGACTTATATAAAACTTTCTTTATAATAAACAGCGCTGGGATAAAAGTAAAGATGTTCTACGAGAATCGGAAGGTTATATGAAGGAGGTAGGAAATGGCTGAAATAAAAAAGGTTCATGCGCGGCAGATACTGGATTCCCGGGGAAATCCTACAGTAGAGGTGGATGTCATTTTAACTAATGGTATTTTAGGCCGGGCTGCTGTGCCTTCAGGAGCTTCTACCGGCGAGCATGAAGCCATAGAATTAAGAGACGGCGGCAAGCCTTATTTGGGTAAAGGCGTATTAAAGGCTGTAAATAATGTCAACACTATTATTTTCAAAAAGGTGAAAGGGCTGGATCCTGATTATAAAAAGATTGACAGACTTCTTATAGATTTAGACGGGACATCCAATAAGGGGAGGCTGGGTGCAAATGCTATATTGGGAGTTTCTCTGGCAGCCGCAAAAGCAAAAGCCTTAGAAAAAAGAATGCCTTTATATAGATATTTGGGCGGCAGTAAAGCTAAAATTCTGCCCTTGCCGTTTATGAATATATTAAACGGTGGACTGCATGCAGATAATAATTTAGATATCCAGGAATTTATGATTGTCCCTTTAGGTTTTGATAAGTTTTCCCGGGCCTTGCAGGCCGCGTCAGAAGTGTTTCATACATTGAAGGGAATACTCAAGGCCGATAAACATTCTACCAGTGTTGGCGATGAAGGCGGTTTTGCTCCTAACTTGCGAGATAATGAAGAAGCATTAAAATTGATTGTTGAAAGTATAAAAAAAGCCGGATATAAGCCGGGTAAAGATATAAGCCTGGCTTTGGATCCTGCGGCCAGTTCTTTTTTTAAGGACGGCAAATATATTTTCCAGGGCAGGGAAGTTTCCTCAGATTATATGATTGATTTCTACAGCCGTATTGTCAGAAAATACCCTATAGTTTCTATTGAAGACGGCTTGGCAGAGGATGATTGGCAGGGATGGAAGAAATTTACCAAAATTTTAGGCAGAAAAATCCAGATTGTCGGCGATGATATTTTTGTCACCAATACTAAAATATTTAAAAAAGGCATAGAACAAAAAATAGCCAATGCTATATTGATTAAAGTTAATCAAATAGGAACTTTGTCAGAAACATTTGAGGCTATAAAAATGGCTTTTGCCAATAGTTATGCGGCAACGATATCGCACCGCTCAGGCGAAACTGAGGATATTACTATAGCCCATCTTGCTGTTGCCAGCGGCTGCGGCCAGATTAAAACCGGTTCTATTTCCCGCACGGACAGGATTGCTAAATATAACGAACTTTTGCGTATAGAAGAAGAGTTAGGCAAAAAGGCTGTTTATGGCAGTAAAATTTTTAAATATAGGCCATAATGTAAGCCTTGCCGGTTTTCTTAGAGTATTTTTGATTGTTGCTTTGTGTTTGATAGTGTTATTTTTTTTGTTTTTGCCGGATTATACTAAACTTAAAAAGTTAAAAGATGAGCAAAAATCTATTAGAGCGCAGATTGAGGATTTGGAGAGGAATATTGCTAAACTAAAACGGGGAAATGACCGTTTAAGCAAAGACAGCGCTTATTCGGAAGAAATATTGAGAGATAAATTAGGCCTTTTTCGTAAAGGTGATATAGTAATTAAGGTTGAAAATTCGGCTGGGCAATAAAATTTTTCTCCACGAGCCAGAGCCGTGATGAAATCCTGAAAGGATTTCACTTTACGGCAGGTTGGGAAGCGGGAAGTTTTTCTTAAAAGAGGCAAGTTATTCGCGGGGTGGAGCAGCCAGGTAGCTCGTCAGGCTCATAACCTGAAGGCCGGCGGTTCAAATCCGCCCCCCGCAACCAATTTGTTGAGAGGATTCCTGCCGCTAAAAAAGTACTGGCGTGCTGTAAATGCCCAAGGTCGAAAGTCGTAGGTCGGAGATTACATTTTGGACTTTGGACATTGGACGTTCGACATCCGATGTTGGACCTGCAACATTAGGCATTCGACTTATTCAAAAAGTCAATGCTTTTAATCAGTGTGTTCTATAAAAATTATATTCTTCAATTGTATCAGGAGGGAGTTATGGACAGGATTAAAAGATTCGTAGTTATTGCAGGATTTGGAATTGCCGCAATGGTATTTGCAGGTAATGTTTTCCCTTCCGGTAAAAACAATGGTTTCGGAAAGGAGAAAGAGTTAAAGATAGTTCCTCCATTAGAGGCTTCCAGACGCGGTATAGAGTATATTAATAAATATCTACTGCGGCCGGGAGATTCTGCTGTCTTGGCAGGAGTGAATGAATCCCACGGTGTTTACAGCCTGCATATTAAAATTAACGGCAGAGATCGTTATCCTTATATGACAAAAGACGGAAGACTTTTGTTCCTCAGTGCCAGGGATATAACTGTCAAGCCGAGGATGCGTAAGCCGGTTGCTCAAAATATCCCTAAAAGTGACCGGCCGGATGTTAAATTGTTTGTAATGAGTTACTGCCCTTTCGGCCTGCAGGCTCAGAGGGCGTTTTTGCCGGTGTATAATTTGTTAAAGGGCAAAGCAGATATGAAAGTATGTTTTGTAGATTACGCAATGCACGGTAAAAAAGAAATTGATGAGAATTTGAGGCAGTATTGTATTCAGAAAGTTCAGAAAGGAAAGTATTACGATTATTTAAATTGTTTTGTCAGGGAAGGAGATTTTAATAAATGCCTTATTCAGGCAAGGGTAAACAAGATTAAGATTGATAGATGTATCGCTGAGACCGACAAACAATATAATATTACCAAAGATTACAACAATAAAGATACCTGGCAGGGAGGGAGGTTTCCTAAGTTTTCAGTGCAGGCTGGCCTTAACAAAAAATATAATGTCCGGGGTTCGCCGACTATAGTAATAAATGACAGGGTTGTTAGTATCTTCCCGCGTTCTCCGGAGAAATATAAAGAAACTGTCTGTAAGGCATTTAAATCGCCGCCGAAAGAATGTTCTGAGAATTTATCTTCAAAACCTTCGCCTGCTGGTTTCCCGCACAGCAGATAAAACCAGCAGGGCAGTATTTACCCTTTTAGTGATTAACCAGGAATAGAGGCCTGCAGTTTTTTATGACGGCTCCGCTGGAAAATCAACCCTTTGACTTTGCTCAGGGTTGATGGGGAGCATAGTCGAGCCGTCAAAAATCAAAATGACTGCTATTTAAAAAACGCTGGCGCGTTCTGTAAAAATGTCCAATGTCCAAGGTCCAATGTCCAAGGTCGTAAGTCCAATGTCGAACGTCGAAGGCTGCCGCATTTTATTGAAATATCAAAAATTAAAAATCAAAATGTAAAATTACATATAAAAAATCAAAAAATCTTTTTGCATTAAGCATTCGACATTGGACATATATGCCAGTGTTTTTTAAATGGTAGAAATCCTAAATAATATCTTGCTAAATTAGCGTATTTTTCTATAATATACTTGCTATGAAAAATATGAAGAATAAAAGTAGCAAGAAATACCCTCCTAACAACTACCAGGCTTTGCGGTCACTGTTTTTCTGGGTTATTATAGCAGTGCTGGCAGTTAATCTTCTATCTGTCTTTATGGAGAATTCCGGAATGGCTGAGAAAATACCTTATTCGCGGTTTTTCAAAATACTCCAGACTAACGATAAAACTCATACTATCATTTATGCCAGGAAACTTGAAGGAAAGTTAGAGGGTAAGTTTTCTCCTTCTGCCGGAGGAAAAAGATTTTTTGTTTTTGTCCCTCAGGATGACCAGGATTTAATTAAACTTCTCAGGACCAATGTCCCCAGGTTTGAAATAGAGCCTATTAGTAAATTCTGGCTTGTCTTTTTTAATTCAGTTTTTCCTATTCTGTTATTTGTAGCATTGCTTTATTTTTTTATTTACCGTGGAAGTAAAGGAGGTTCTGCCGGCGGGATTTGGGGTTTTGGCAAAATAAAACCAAGAGTGGCAGATAAAGCTAAAGATAAAGTTACTTTTAGCAATGTTGCCGGAGTTGATGAGGCTAAGGAAGAACTTTCTGAAGTCATTGCGTTTTTAAAGGATCCTAAGAAGTTCCAAAAGTTAGGCGGAAGGATTCCTAAAGGGGTTTTGCTGGTCGGGCCTCCTGGCTGCGGTAAGACTTTGCTGGCAAAAGCAGTTTCAGGGGAAGCAGATGTGCCGTTTTACAGCATAAGCGGTTCGGATTTTGTGGAGATGTTTGTAGGAGTCGGTGCTTCCCGGGTCAGGGACCTTTTTGAACAGGCAAAAAGGGCTTCTAAAATTTCAGGGAAAGGCTGTATTATTTTTATTGACGAAATAGATGCTGTAGGCCGGCAGAGGTTCGCGGGAATTGGCGGAGGTCATGACGAAAGGGAGCAGACTTTAAATCAACTGCTTGTAGAACTGGATGGATTTGTGGGCGGAGAGGGAGTTATTGTTATGGCGGCTACTAACCGGCCGGATGTTTTAGACCCTGCTCTGCTTAGGCCTGGCAGGTTTGACAGGCATATAGTAATAGATAGACCGGATATAAAGGGCAGAGAGAAGATATTGAAGGTTCATACTAAGAATATAAAACTGGCTAAAGGTGTAGATTTGCTTTCTATAGCCAGGCAGACTCCGGGATTTTCCGGCGCTGACCTTGCCAATCTTTGTAATGAGGCTGCTCTTTTGGCTGCCCGCAGGGATAAAAATGAGGTAACTTTTGAAGAGATGGAAGAAGCCATAGAAAGGGTTATGGCTGGCCCAGAAAGGAAAAGCAGGGTTATTTCTCATAAAGAGAAGAAAATAGTTTCTGTGCATGAATCCGGACATACTTTGTTATCTTTATTACTTTCGGACGTGGACCCTCTTCATAAAGTCTCAATTATGCCCCGGGGAGTAGGCGCTTTAGGATATACGCTGCAGCTGCCTTTGCAGGATAGGTATATCTTGAGCCAAAAAGAATTGTTTTCCCGAATAAAAGTTCTGTTAGGCGGCAGGATAGCAGAAATGCTTTTATTAGGCGAGGTTACTACCGGTGCCGGCAATGATTTAGAAGTGGCAACTAAAATGGCCAGGCGTATGATTATGGATTATGGAATGAGCCGGCGTTTAAGCAATGTTGCTTTAGGGGAAAAAGAAGGCCAGGTATTCTTAGGCCGGGATTTAATAGAGCATAAAAATTATAGTGAACATACCGCTACTATAATAGACGAAGAAGTAAAATTTATTATAGACAAGGCTTACTCTGAAGCAGAGAAAGTTCTTTCTGATAATAAAGATAAATTAGAGAAACTTTCCAGCGCTCTTTTAGAAAAAGAGATTATGACTGCTGAAGAAGTTAAGGCCCTTCTTGGTTTGGATAATAAAGCAGAGGGAAAAGAAGCAGACAACAGGGGAAGCTAATACTTTTTATGGCATGTATTCGGATTCTTAATTACTCTTTCTTGAAAGAGGACCTGCCGGAAAGGATGCGTTCTTTGGGAGTAGATCCTGTGGGCATTGGTATTATGGCCGCTAAGGCGGATTTTATGGCAGTATATGTAGAAGGTATTTCAGGCTATGCGGCGAATATATTAAAACAGGAGCTTTTGTCATTAGGCGGGGATTTTGCTCTTCCTAAGAGTGCTATCTTTAAAAAGAAAAATGTGCAAGGTGTTATTCTTGCCAGCCGCAGTCATTTTAACCGGTTGTTTGGCAAATTAAATATCCAGCCGCCTTCTATACGCAGGATAGGGGCTGAATTAAAGGCTTGTTTAGACAGGTTTAGCCGGAGGGATTTTGTCTGGAAGATAAAGGGAAGGCAGATAGATTTGTCCCGGCCGGTTATTATGGGTATAGTTAATGCCAGTCCGGATTCTTTTAGCGGGGATGGAATCTTGTGCCGGGGGAAAATAGGCAGAGAGGCTGTTTTACAGAGAATAAGGCCCTGGATAAATTCCGAAGTAGGCATAATTGATGTTGGCGGAGAGTCTACCCGTCCCGGGGCAAAATCAATTTCGGCAAGGCAGGAAATAAAAAGAGTCCTGCCGGTTATAAGTATAATAAAAAAACATTTTCCCAAAGTTCCGGTTTCTATAGACACTTATAAGCCTCAGGTGGCAAAAGAGGCTTTAAATGCAGGTTGTTCTATTGTCAATGATATTACCGGGTTGAGAGACAGGAGAATGGCAGAATTGATTGCCCGGCAAAAAGCAGGGGTAGTAATTATGCATATGAAAGGCAGGCCCCTGACTATGCAGAAAAACCCTGTTTATAAAGATGTTGTCAGCGAGGTTTATAAATTTCTGGAGAAGCAGGTAGATTCTGCCGTCAAATGCGGTATAGACCGGCGAAGTATCGTTATTGACCCGGGTATAGGTTTTGGCAAAACTTTGCCCCATAATTTGGCCTTAATCAAATCTTTGCATCAGTTTAAGTCTTTAGGTATGCCTTTATTAATCGGATTATCCCGCAAGTCGTTTATCGGCAGGATAACCGGCAGGGATAATCCGCAGGACAGGCTTGCCGGGACATTAGCCGGCCTGGCTGTGAGCATTATGCAGGGATGCAATATTTTAAGAGTTCATGATGTGGAAGAAGCCGGGGATGTTTTAAAAACAGTCTGTGCAATAATGGAGAACTGAATTATGCCGGCATGGGCGCATATAACTTTTAATTGGAAGATAGTTTTAGAAATATGTATTTTGTGGCTTGTCCTTTACCAGATAATGCTGTTTCTTAAAGATACCAAAGCGGTAAATCTTTTGCGGGGCATCATTATTCTGATAGTTGCTTTCTTTATCTTTCAAAAACTTGGCCTGGATATCTTAAACTGGATACTTGCCAAAATATTTGCCATTTCTATAATTGCGCTTTTTGTGATTTTCCAGCCGGAATTACGGCAGGGCCTTACCCGTTTAGGCCAGCACCAGATTTTTTATTTCGGCCCTAAAGAAGAAGAAATTGAGAGTTTAATAAAGGAAGTAATCTCTGCGGCAGGAGTTCTTTCAAAAAAGAATATAGGAGCCCTAATCGCTATACAGAGAGAAGTAGGGTTAAAAGACTATATAGAAAGCGGCCTTATTATAGATGCAGAGATTTCTTCAGAACTTCTGCAGAGCATATTTAATCCTAATTCGCCTTTGCATGACGGCGGAGTTATTATTTCTAACAACCGGATTATGGCAGTTACTTGTTTGTTCCCTTTGTCAGAAAATCCGGATATTGACCGGGCGTTAGGGATGCGTCATAGAGCCGCGGTGGGTTTGTCGGAACGGACAGATGCGGCTGTGTTGGTTGTGTCTGAAGAGACCGGCCGTATTTCTTTAGCAGTCAATGGCAGGCTTACGCGTAAATTGAATAGAGAGGACTTGGCGCTTATATTAAGAGGGCTGTTTAGAAAAGAAAAGAAAAAACGCCGATGAGAAGATTAAATTTTATATTTAACAATTTTTGGCTTAAGGTTATTTCTTTAATTTTAGCCGTGGTCGTTTGGTTGTATGTCAACGGCGAGATTAATAAGGTTTTGCGTCCCTGACTGCAATGCGTTTAGGAGTAAATATAGACCATATAGCAACTTTACGCCAGGCAAGAGGCACAGATTATCCCAGTCCTGTGCAGGGGGCTGTTATTGCTGAAAAGGCAGGGGCTGATTTTATAGTTTCCCATTTGCGTGAGGACCGCCGGCATATACAGGATAAAGATATTTTTGCCATAAAGCGCAGATTAAAGACCGGCTTTAATTTAGAGATGGCTTTGTCCGGTGAAATAATAAATATCGCTTTAAAACTAAAGCCGGATAAAGTTACTATTGTCCCGGAAAAAAGGAAAGAACTTACTACTGAAGGCGGTTTGGATTTAAATAAAAATCGGCGTAAATTAGAGCAGGTTCTGCCAAAGTTTAAAAGAAAATCCATCGCTGTAAGCTTATTTGTCAATCCTGCAGAGAAAGATATTTTAGCCGCAAAAGAGTTAGGGGTTGAAGAAATTGAAATCCATACCGGCAGATATGCTGATGCGGCTGGTGTTAACAGCCGCCAAAGGGAGTTAACCCGCATAAAATCAGCAGTTGAACTGGCATTGTCTTTAGGGCTGAGAGTAGCCGCCGGCCACGGGCTTAATTACAGCAATGTATCCGCCGTAGCAAAAATAAAAGGCATAGAAGAATTAAACATCGGCCATTCCATTATTGCTGAGGCAGTTTTTAATGGGCTTTATACTTCTATAAGAAAAATGATGACTCTTGTGAGGTAAAAAGGCAGAATATGATTTTGGGTTTAGGGGTAGATATTATCAGCCCTGTTAAGATAAAACGGGCAGTTGAACAGTGGGGCGATGACTTTTTAAACAGGGTATTCTCGGAAGATGAAGTTAAAAAAATAGCCAAAAACAGACTGTATTATCAAAGGATTGCAGCACGGTTTGCGGCAAAAGAAGCCGTGATTAAGTCTTTAGGCAAGAAAATACCCCTTGCGTTTAAAGATATAGTCATTACCAACCTTCCGTCAGGAGCACCTGTATGCAGAATTGATAAGGATGGTGTTAAGGATATCGAGGTATTGATATCTATTACCCACATAGAAGACTATGCGGTTGCCACAGCAGTTGCGCAAAAGAAATCCCGATTCTCATAAAGGAGATTTTGGGCATATTTTGATTGTTGGAGGGTCTTTAGGGCTTACCGGGAGTGTATGTCTTGCCGGGCTGGCGGCTTTGAGAAGCGGGGCAGGGTTGGTTACAGCAGGGGTGCCTGAAGATTTAAGCCATATTTTTGAGGTTAAACTCACTGAAGTTATGACTTTGCCTCTGCCTGCGGATAAAGGACGGCTTAAAGATGAGGCCTATGCCGATATTAAAATGTTTGTCCCCCAAAAAGTTGATGTCTTGGCTTTAGGAATGGGCCTGGGTAGGTGGCAGCAGAGCAAAGTTTTGGCACGCAGAATAATTGCGGGTTTGAATCTGCCGGTTGTTTTGGATGCTGACGGGATTAACGCTTTTTCGGGAAAATTGGCTTATTTAAAGAAACATAAACAGTTGTTAATTACAACTCCGCATTTGGGCGAATTCAGCCGGCTTATTGGCAGGCCTGTGGATTTTATAAAACAGAACCGGAAAAAACTTGCGCAGGATTTTGCCTTAAGATATAATTTAACCCTTGTCTTGAAAGGCAGGCGGACAATAGTTACCAATGGCAGGGATTTCTTTGAAAATCCTATTGGCAATCCCGGAATGGCTACCGCTGGAAGTGGTGATGTGTTAAGCGGAGTCATATCTGCTTTATTGGCTCAGGGGCTGCCTGGTTTCAAGGCAGCAAAAACAGCCGTATTTATTCATAGTTTAGCCGGTGATTTGGCGGCTAAAGATAAAGGCGAGATCTCCTTAATTGCTTCGGATATAATTGAGTATCTGCCTTTGGCATTTAAAGAAATGAAGTCAGGCAGAATGCCGGCGTAGCTCAGTTGGCAGAGCAGCTGACTTGTAATCAGCTTGTCGGGGGTTCGACTCCTCTCGCCGGCTTTTTGCGGGCATAGCACAGGGGTAGTGCAGTGGCCTTCCAAGCCACCTACACGGGTTCAAATCCCGTTGCCCGCTTTTTATAAATACTATGAAAGAAAAAATAAGTATATTAGGCGCTGGCAGTTGGGGCACGACTTTAGCAGTTGTGCTTTCAGGCAAAAAAGAATTAGATATTACTCTCTGGAGTGCTTTTAAAAAACATGCTTTATCTATTCAGAAATACAGGGAAAACAAAGATTTCCTGCCTTCAGTGAAGATACCTTCTTCGGTAAAAATAACTGCGGATTTAGAAGCGGCCTTAGAAAACAAAATAATTGTTTTAGCCATTCCTGTAGAATTCCTAAGGCGAGTTCTGCGGAAAGTTAAAAAATACCCTTTAAAAAATAAAGTATTTGTCAGTGTAAGCAAGGGTATAGAAATTAAAGGGTTGAAACGGCCTTCGCAGATAATAAAAGAGGAACTGGGTAACGTAAGTTTTGCTGTTCTTTCCGGGCCTACTATAGCCAGAGAATTAGCAAGAGCGGTTCCTACCACTGCGGTTATTTGTTCAAAAAACCAAAAAACAGCGGCTTATCTTCAGGAAATATTTTCCCTGCCTGTTTTTAGGGTGTATCGTAATAATGATATTGCCGGTGTGGAATTAGGCGGGGCATTGAAAAATATTATTGCTCTTGCCTGTGGGATATCAGACGGATTAGGTTTTGGCACCAATACCAAATCTGCGTTGGTCTGCCGGGGGTTAAAAGAGATGGTAAGGTTTGCCGGAGTTTTCGGGGCAAAGGAGAGGACCTTTTTTGGCATTAGCGGCTTAGGGGATTTGGCTACGACTTGTTTCTCTGATTTAAGCCGGAATCATTTTGTAGGAGCAGAGATCGGCAGGGGGAAAAAACTAAAAGAAATTATTGCAAGAATGAAAATGGTAGCCGAAGGTGTTACAACGGTAAAGTCAGTTTATACCCTAAGCCGGGAACTCAATATATATATGCCTATTACTGAAGAGACCTATTTTGTCCTTTATAAAAATAAATCCCCTTTGCATGCGGTAAAGGATCTTATGCAGAGAGAGAAGAAACCAGAGTAGGTTTTATTC
>WFRI01000093.1 GCA_015486615.1 Candidatus Omnitrophota bacterium
GAGTATGATATTGTTGTCTGCGATAGTTTAGGCTCGTCTTCTAAATGGAAAAACCTGCGTAGCAAGGTTTTTGTTGATTATGTAGATAAAGACAGCCTTTTTGAATATTTAACCCATACGAAAATTTCCTTTAAGGCCGTAATCCATATGGGAGCCTGTTCTTCTACTACAGAATCCAACGCTTCCTATCTTATGGAGAATAATTTCCTTTATTCTAAAAAACTGGCACTTTGGGCAAAAGATAAGAAAGCCCGGTTCATTTATGCTTCCAGCGGCGCTGTTTATGGAGACGGGAGTTTAGGCTATAGTGACAGCAATGAGGTTAGTTTTAAATTAAAACCTCTTAATATGTATGGATTCTCTAAACTTTTGTTTGACCAGTGGATTATAAGAAACGGTTTGGATAAAGAATTTGTAGGCCTGCGTTTTTTCAATGTTTACGGGCCTAATGAATATCATAAACAGGATATGCGCAGTATGGTTTGTAAAGGTTATTACCAGGTAAGAGAAACCGGGAGGCTGAAACTTTTTAAATCTTACAATCCTGAATATGAAAACGGCGGACAGAAACGGGATTTTGTTTATATAGAAGATGTTTTGAAAGTGGTAAACTTCTTTTTGAAACATAGGGATAGGAGCGGGATTTACAATGTAGGGACCGGCCGGGCTTATACCTGGAATGAATTAGCCAGGGCCTTATTCTCAGGCGTAAGCAGGCAAGAGAATATAGAGTATATTGATATGCCTTCAGAACTAAGACAGAAATACCAATATTATACCTGTGCTGACATAAGTAAGTTGAGGCAGACAGGTTATAATGAGTTTTTTTTAGATGTGGAAAACGGGGTAAAAAAGTATTTGAAATATTTGGAGAACGGGGAATATTTTTAAATCAAAATGTCCGATGCAAAAATATAAGTTTAGATTAGTTTTATTGGTTAAAATTGGCTGGATTGGTTTTTAAACTTTCGACCTTCAACATTCGACCTTGGACATTCGACGTTCGACATTGGACGTTGGACTTACGGCTTATTCATAAAGTCAGTGTTTTTAATCAGTGCTAATTATAGCAGGAGGTTAGAATGATAATAGGCCTGATTTTTGTGATTGCTGGAGTGCTGATTGCTTTATATCCGCCGTTATTGGCAATAATTGTAGCCAGTGTGTTGATTATAATCGGGGTGCATATCCTTTTGATAAGTTATTATTACAAAAAGGCAGCAAAGCACTTTGACAATCCGTTTATGGATTTCTTTGTCCGGTTTTAATAACTGGTTTGTAAAAGGGGGTAAATATGCCTTATGACAAAGATTTGGACGAGGTTGTTTTTTCCGAAAGCAGGGAGATTGCGAATATCCGTTTGACTGTGAGCATTTATTCTTACAATAACGGCCCTAAGAAGGTTCAGATCAGCAGAGAGAATAGAGACAGCAATGGGAACTGGCGGTTTTCAAAATTAGGCCGGCTTACTCAGGAAGAAACAAAAGTAGTTCAGGAATTGCTTGTAAAAGCATTGGAAAATTTCTAAACAAGAGAGGTGGTAAATATGTTGCGGTCGTCTAATCCGGCATTAAGGCCCGGCGTATTTAGAAATGCGGTATATTCTTCAGCATTGGCGATGAGTATTCAGGGAGTAGTTAATAAAACTGCTTTTCTTCTTTTTTTGGTTGTATCCAGTGCTTCCTGGGTTTGGTCTAAATCCGGGCTTGAGAATTTAGGCGGGTATGTTACTTTAGGGGCAGTTGCAGGGTTTATCACTGCTTTAATTACTGTATTTAAAAAAGAGTGGTCTAAAATCACTGCGCCTTTGTATGCTTTATTTGAGGGCTTGTTTTTAGGCGGTATTTCCGCGGTTTTTGAAGCAAGATATCCGGGAATTGTTATTCAGGCCGTAAGTCTTACTTTTGGAGTAATGTTTGCTATGCTTTTTGCTTATAAAGCCAGGATAATAAAGCCTACAGAGAATTTTAAATTAGGTGTTTTTGCTGCCACTGGCGGTATTGCTCTGGTTTATTTTTTTAGTATGGTTTTAGGCTTTTTCGGCCTGCATATTCCTTTTATTTTCGGGGCAGGGCCTTTAGGAATTGGCTTTAGTATTTTCGTAGTAATTATTGCGGCGCTGAATCTGGTTATGGATTTTGATTTTATTGAAGAGGGGGCAAGATTAGGCGCTCCTAAATATATGGAATGGTATGCTTCTTTCGGGCTTATGGTAACTCTTATCTGGCTTTACATTGAAATATTAAGACTTCTGGCTAAATTGCAGGAAAGACGTTAACATAAAAGTGTTAATAGTGAAAAACGCATCTTAAAGGATATTCCTTTAAGATGCGTATTTTTGTTAGGTTTAAATAATAGGGACAAATAATAGGGACAGCGGCCATTTTTCTTGACGTCTAACATTCGATTTTCGACGCCGTTTTCTTACCACTACCCACCTCGGGGGTGGAACTCTTTCCACCCCCGAGGTGTTAAAAAAGCACGCCAGTGCTTTTTAAGGGGTAGTTTCTTTTAAATTAGGGCTTTTACGGCAGAAGTTAGATACAGCCGGATAATTTTTATTGCCAAATAATGTCTGCTGTGGTATAAAAACACGGTATAACCGGTTTCCATGGTTAAGAATATTTATTTAACTGGATTTATGGGCACAGGCAAAACTACTGCGGGCAAAATCCTCAGCCGCAGGCTGGGGTGGGATTTTGTTGATTTGGACGATTTAATTGAGCAAGCCAGCGCTAAAAAAATCACCGAGATATTCCGGGATTATGGAGAGGCTAAGTTTCGGGAGTTAGAAAAGCAGGCTTTAGTCCGGAGTTTTAAGAGGAGCAAATCTGTTATTGCCTGCGGCGGCGGCATAGTATTAGATACGGATAATATTTCTTTGATTAATACCCGGGGAATAGGGATATGCCTTTTTGCTTCTGTTGATACTGTATATGAGCGTGTAAAGAAATTTACCCACCGGCCATTGTTGAATGTTAACAACCCTAAACAGAGAATAAAAGAATTAATGGCTGTGCGCAGGCCTTATTATGAAAAAATCAAATATCATATAATTACAGATGCCAAATCTCCTGAAGATGTTGCTAAGGAGATAATTGCCTGTTTAAAAAATAGGGACAGCGACCATTTTTCTTAACGTCTGACATTTGATTTTCGACGTTGGACTTACGGCCTTGGACATATTCATAAAATCAGGTTTTTTTAATCCGTGCTAATTATATCAGGAGGATTGAATGGATAACCGAAAGAAGGCGTTGGTTTTATTAAATATGGTAAAAGGCCTTGGCCCTTTAAAAATCCAGCAGATACTTAGCAGGCTTTCATCCCCTGAGGATATTCTAAACTTTGAGATTGGAGATTTTACCGGCCGGGGTATTCCTGAAAAAATATCTTTGCCGCTCATCCGGCTCAGGGATTCCTCAGAATTTAAAAAAGAAATAGACGGAATAGTTAAAGAAGGTATTAAAATAACTGCTCCTGGGGATAAAGAATATCCTGTTTTGCTTTCTAAAATATATGATCCGCCGGCTGTTTTATATATTAAAGGCCGGTTAGATGTGCTTTCAGAGAAACTCTTTGCAGTAGTAGGTTCGCGCCGGGCCACTTTTTACGGGCTTAACTCGGCTGAGAAGTTTGCCTATGAACTGGCAATGTGCGGCTTAGTTATTGTTTCCGGACTTGCCAGGGGCATAGATACTTATGCTCACAAAGGCGCTTTGGCTTCAGGCAGAACAGTTGTGGTTTTAGGCTCGGGACTGCTTAATATTTATCCCCGGGAAAATAAAACCTTGGCAAGAGAAATAGAGAAGAAAGGCTGTTTGGTTTCAGAATATCCTTTGTTTACTCAGCCGTATAAAGAAAATTTTCCCCGGCGTAACCGTATAGTAAGCGGGATGAGTTTGGGGGTTTTAGTGGTTGAAGCGGCTAAAAGGAGCGGGGCGCTTATTACGGCTAATTTGGCTTTGGAACAGGGAAGGGAAGTTTTTGCTTTGCCGGGGAAAATAAATTCTGCACAGAGCCAGGGCACAAACTCTTTAATTAAACAGGGCGCAAAATTGGTTGAGAATGTGGGGGATATCCTTGAAGAATTCGGAGTATTTGCGCCTTCGGCAGAGAATACAGAAATTGTTTTCAGTCAGGAAGAAGAAAAAGTGATAAATGCGGTTTCTTCAGGCCAGAAAAATATAGAGGAAATAGTTGCAGAGAGCGGCCTGCCTTTGCTGGAATTAAACCGAGTTATTCTTTCTTTGAAGTTGAAAAAAGCAATTAAAGAACTTCCGGGGAAGGTTTATGCTAAAAATTAATTATGGCTAAAACAAAAGAAGGCGCAAAGTCAATAGTAATAGTAGAATCTCCTACCAAAGTCCGGACAATCAGCAGTTTCCTGCCTGAAAGTTTTGATGTTTTGTCTTCAATGGGCCATATAGTTGATTTACCCAAAAGTAAAATAGGTGTGGATGTAAAGAACGGCTTTGTCCCGGAATACCGGGTGATAAAAGGCAAGGAAAAGATAGTCAAAACCATAAAAACAAAAGCCAGGCCGGTTGAGAATATTTATATAGCCACTGATCCTGACAGGGAAGGCGAGGCTATTGGCTGGCATATTAAGAACCTTCTAGAAAAAGAATATAACGGCAAAAAGTTTTTAAGGATTACTTTTCATGAGATAACTCACAGTGCTATAGAAGAGTCTTTTTCCCGGCCTGGACAGATTGACTTAAATTTAGTCAATGCTCAGCAGGCCCGCCGGGTGTTGGACCGCGTAGTCGGGTATATGCTTTCGCCGTTTTTATGGAAAAAGATTGTGCGCGGGCTTTCTGCCGGCAGGGTGCAGTCAGTTGCTT
Organism: Candidatus Omnitrophota bacterium; assembly: GCA_015486615.1. GTDB lineage: Bacteria > Omnitrophota > Gorgyraeia > Duberdicusellales > Duberdicusellaceae > WFRI01. Next base: position 4,848 of record WFRI01000093.1, read on the forward strand.
TGAAGTTTATAGTGGACAGAGAAAAGAAAATCCAGGCATTTACCTCTAAGAAATATTACAATATTGTAGCAGTTCTGGAGAAAGACGGTATCCAGTTTCAAGCCAGGTTAAATACCCGTATAGACGATAAAGATACAGCCCAAAAAATACTTGAGCAGGTGAGATCCGGCAGGTTTATTGTTGATATGGTAAGGAAAAGGCTTTCTTTAAGAAAGCCTCCCCCGCCGTTTATTACTTCTTCTCTGCAGCAGGAAGCCTTTAGGAATTTTAGGTTTGTCTCTTCTAAAACTATGCTGGTTGCTCAGAAATTATATGAAGGCCTGGATGTGGGGGAAGGAGAATTAACCGGCCTTATAACTTATATGCGCACAGATTCTTTTAATATTTCTCAAAAGGCCCAGGCACAGGTTTTAAATTATATAAAAGAGAATATCGGTGAGAATTATGCAGTAGATTCTCCTTATAAGTTTAAAGCCAAAGCCTTGGCTCAGCAGGCCCATGAGGCTGTCCGGCCTACAGATGTAAGCCGGAGTCCTGAGAAAATTGCAGGCTTTCTGGACAAGCCTGAGAATAGTTTATACGGACTTATTTGGCGCAGGTTTGTGTCTTCTTATATGAAACCTGCCCGGATAGAAACCCTGCATGTAAAAATAAACTGCGCCGGGCATCATTTTGCCAGTATTGGCGCAAGAATATTATTTGACGGGTTTATGAGAGTATGGGGCCGTCAGGTTAAAGAGGAACTTCTGCCGGAGCTTTCCCAGGGCGAGGAATTAAAACTTGTGAAAGCAGAAGCGGAAGAAGCCCAAACCCGGCCGCCGGCCAGGTTTAATGATGCTTCTTTAGTAAAAGTACTAGAGGAAAAAGGCATTGGCCGGCCGTCCACTTACGCTCCTACGATTAAAACTCTTATCTTTAGAAACTATGTCCGCAGGGAAAAAGGCGTATTGGTGCCTACAAATCTGGGCATTCAGGTGGCGGAAATTTTAGAGGCTAATTTTCAGGGGATAATAGACGAGAATTTTACCGCTGAGATGGAGAAAAAACTGGATTTGGTCGAAGAAGGTAAACTTCCTTGGCAGGAAGTATTAAGGGAATTTTATCCGGAATTTTCCCGTGCAGTTGAGAAGGCTAACGAAAATGTTCAGAGAACAGTCGAATATGCCGGAATGAAATGTGAACTGTGCGGTGCAGATATGGTTATTAAATGGTCGCGCAAAGGCAGGTTTATAAGCTGTTCCAATTACCCTAAATGCAAAAATGCAAAACCTTTGCCGACAGGGGTAAAATGTCCGGAATGCGGCGGTGATTTGATAGAACGGCGCAATAGGAAAGGCCAGGTGTTTTACGGCTGTTCCAATTATCCTAAATGCCGTTATACAACCAGCACTCTGCCTTCTCAGGAGTAATTATACACTGTTTACGGGATGGTATCGCACGCTGCTCCTAATGCATTATGCTTGGTTTTGAACGTTATATAGAAAAATTTTTAGACTATTTGGAAATAGAGAAGAATTATTCTCCTTACACTTTGCTTAACTACCAAAAGGACCTTTTAGAATTTAGACAATTTTCCAATCCGGACGTATCTAAAATTAATTATTTCGCTTTAAGGAAATTTCTGTCCTATCTTTCCTCACGGAATCTAAGCAAACGCACTATTTCCCGCAAGATTTCTACTTTAAAAAGTTTTTTTAAGTTTATGGTCAGAGAAGGATATATAAAAAACAGCCCGGCTGCAGTTTTGGTTTATCCGCGTCTGGAAAAGAAACTTCCGGAATTTTTGACTGAGCAGGAAATAAGGTATCTGCTTGATTCTATTCCGCAGGATACAGAACTCCATCTTAGAGATAAGGCGGTATTTGAGTTTCTTTATACTTCAGGGATTCGTGTATCGGAACTTATAACCTTGACTTTGGCAGATGTTGATCTTATTTCCGGGATGGTTAAAGTCAAAGGCAAAGGGAAAAAAGAAAGACTTGTCCCTTTAGGCGAGCCTGCACAAAAGGCTTTGAGGGATTATATCAGCAGCCGCAGACCGCAGGACAGGCATTTGATATTAAATCGGTTTGGCAAAAAAATATCTGCTGTAGGAGTAAGGAAAATTATTAACAAATGGGCGAAAATATTTCATCTTAAGAAGAGGATTTCTCCGCATACTTTTCGGCATTCTTTTGCTACGCATCTGCTTAACCGGGGTGCGGATTTAAGAAGCGTCCAGGAACTTTTAGGCCATTCCAGCATTTCTACAACCCAGGTTTACACTCATCTTACTACCGGCCGGCTGAAGAATGTTTACAGAAAAGCCCATCCCCGCGCTAAGAGATAATCCTGCCCAGTCCCGTAAATCTACACCGCGGGGTAAACCTTCGGATGACTTTTTAAAACAACCTCATAAATAACCAATAACCAAATTCGAATAATCAAACAAATTACCGCTTAAAAGCGCTGACTACCACTTAAAAAACGCTGACTCGCTCTATAAGTTAAATCAAAATGCCTGCCTGTCGGCAGACACGCAAAATGCAAAAATCAAAATGACATATCAAAATTTAAGAAAATTCAAGAT
>WFRI01000094.1 GCA_015486615.1 Candidatus Omnitrophota bacterium
AACAAAATCAGACAAAAAGCGGCAAAAAAAAGAAATAATATTATCTTTTGAATTCTATCTTTTCCCATCTTCTGCAATTTTGTACAATTAATAATCGAGGTAAAGATGTTTCTTAAATATCCAACACCCAAATTAAATCTAATAAACCATAAATCGCCTTTTTAGTGCAAACTAATTATATAAACAATCGCTTAAATCCAAATCTTTCAACGATTCAATTTCCTGTTTTATCCTCAAAAGCCTTTCCGAAGATATAGGATGGTCGGCAAAAAAACTTTTGTTTAAACTTTGGGGCAGCCGGATAGAAAACCTTTCCCATACATCAATTCCCTTCTTAACATCAAATCCCGCTCTGTAAGCATAAATCACCCCAAAGTAATCCGCCTCTCTTTCAAAATTCCGGCTAAGACCTGCGCTTACCCCATAAGACAAATCCTTTACTGCCTGAGGCGAAAAGTTTTTAACATTGGAAACAATAAATGTTCCGGCAAGGGACGCTAACAAATCTATTCCGGATTTTTTTAACAAATGCCCTCTTATTATATGCGCAATCTCGTGGCTTAATACTACAGCCAGTTCGTCGTCATTCTTTATAAAATCCAAAAGCCCATAGTTTACTACCACTCCTGCAGGGGATGCAAAAGCATTAATCTGTGAGTTGGTTGAAGTAAAAAATTTTATATCGTAGGGAATAAAACAAGGATTAACTTCAATTAACAAATTTTGATTATTTCTTTCTACCGCAATTTTGGCGGATTTGCCGGGTTTAAGCCTTCTTAAACAATAATTATAATCGTAAACTGAGTTTACTTTTTTCGAATTAAAGGCAGTTATTATATCCTTTTGTTTTATGCCGGCAATTTGGGCCGGCGAGCCTTCTACTGTTCCATAAACCACTACTCCTTTATCCTGAGACAAGTTTAAAACATCTTTTATATCTTTGTTAATATCGGCTAAAAGAAGGCCTAAATAAGGCTTTAGCCTTTTGCGGCAGGATTTTTTGAAAGATTTAAGGATTCTAAAACCGATTGAGTTTACTCTCTCATCCTGCTGGATTTGGTAAAGAAGAGCCTTTCTTTTTAGATCTTTAGTGATTTTTTTTAATTCTTTATTGTCAACAGGCGGCCCGATAACAACACAGCCTGAGAAAAAAAGAATAAAAATAAGCAGAGATATTCGCATAGATTATTTGGCAGACAAAGTTTTCAATTTAATCTATCCATAAAAGAATCGTCTAAGATTTGCCAGAAAGGAATTATATAAACTTTTGCGTCGTTTACCTCAATAACATCTTCCAGAGACAAATTTACAATTACAGTTTTTTTAACACTGTATCTTTCCAAAAAACTTCGTAAAGAACGGGGAATCTGCACATCTCTCATTTTTGTGCATTTTACTTCTATGGGAATAATATTTTTCCCAAAATCCAGCAGAAAATCAACCTCTGTTCTGTCTTTAGTCCGCCAAAAATAAATATGGAGATTTTCCTGCGCGCCTGCTTGTTTTAATCGGCTAAAAATAAAATTCTGAAAAACATAACCTTTGTCCTGCAAATTTCCAAACTCGCCGCAGGAAAAATTTCTTAAGCCTAAATCATAAAAATAATAAATTGGGGATTTTGTTATTTCTTTGCGCACATTATTAAAATACGGGCTTAACTTACAAATGATAAATGTCTTTTTCATATACCAAAGGCAGTCTTTTACTGTTTTAAGAGAAAGGCCTAATGTGGAAGACAATTCAGAAAACTTAACCAGCCGGCCTGCCTGCGGCCCAATAATTTTAACTAAGCGGCTGAAAGATGCCGAGGCCCTGTAATAAAACTTATCTCTTTTTTGGAAAGATGGCTTATTAACCTTTTCAATATATAAGGTTTAACAATTATAGTTTTATTTTAGTCCGATAATTCTAAAATGTCAAGTTTTAAAAATCGCGGGTTGTTGGCAGATTTTTAAAGGAATCACAGTTTTTCTAAAATATCCCGGCTTATGCCGATATTCTTCACAAAAACTTTTCCTAAATATTTTTTATTCTGTTTAAAGTCAAAACAGGTTTTTGGGGCAATAAAAGTAATTGTTATATCTGCTTTTACCCCGTTAGAGAAGTTCTCCCCCGGCGATTTAATGCCGTCGTCTACGTTCTCCCCCTGCATTGTTAGAAAATCTTTTCCTGCCCCGGTAAAAGAACTTCGTTCTCTAACGGGGTTTATTGCTAAATCCGTATTTTCTAACCCAGCACAGACCATTCCTGAAGGAATATCCACAGCAACCTTACGGGCAAAAGAGGAGTTTATTTTTTCTATCAATTCCCTGTATTCTAAAGCAAGCGGGGGCTTAAATCCTGTCCCGAATATCCCGTCAATTATTAAATCGCAGGAAGACTGTATTTTGCGCACATCTTTCAAAGAATTAAGTCTGATTATTTTTGCTGATTCAGGAAGGATTTTTCTTAAAATTTCCAACTGAAAAGAAACTTCAGAATTATATTTTTTGCCGAATAGGACTAAATAAATAGAAATTTCTAAATTGTTCTCTATATTCAATAAATGCCTTAATGCCGCTAAGGCATCAGCCGAATTATTCCCCCTTCCGGCAAAAACGCAGATTTTAGACGGCAGGCCCAGCTCGCAAAGTATTGTCTCAGCAACTCCCTTTGAGGCGTTTTCTATTAAAACATTTTCCGGAATATTGAGAAAAGTTTTGGCTTTGAGATCTAATTCTTTGACTTTTTTTAACGGCAGATATTCTTCAGGCATAGTAAAGCAAATCCGGCAGGCCCTTACCTCTTAGTCCACTGGAAACGTTTTCTGGCACCTTTTTGGCCGTATTTCTTTCTTTCCTTTGCCCTTGGGTCGCGGGTAAGAAAGCGTTCTTTTTTAAATAAATGAGACAATTCTTCTTTTATAGAAACTATTGCCCGGGCAAGCCCCAGCCTTATAGCGCCTGCCTGGCCGGTAATCCCGCCGCCGTTAACCCTGACTTTTACATCTACAGAATTCTCCAAACCGGCCTTTTCCAAAGGTTCTATAACTAAGGATTTTTGTACTGGAGTCGTAAAATAAACATCCCATTTTTTGCCGTTAACAAAAAACCTTCCTCTCCCTACGGGCCTTAAATATACCCTGGCAGTAGCGGTTTTCCTTCTTCCGGTAGCAATAATTACCTGTTTTTGAGAGTCAGCAGAACCGGCTTCTGTTTTTTTCATATGCTTACCTCAATTGGTTTTTGAGCCTGGTGTTTATGCTCCGGACCGGCGTATACTTTTAACAACTTAGACAAAATCTGTCTACTCAATTTATTCTTAGGAAGCATACCTCTGACAGCATAGTAAATAATTTTTGCAGGATTTTTTTGCAAAAGTTCTTTTAAAGGAATAACTTTTCTTCCAGAAGGATAGCCGGTATACTTTTGGTAGAGTTTGTTGTCCATTTTCCTGCCGGTTACCTTTATCTGGCCGGCATTAATTATAATTACTCCGCTGCCGCAAAGAAAATGCGGGGTAAAATCCGGCTTATTTTTACCTCTTAAAATAAGGGCTATTCTGGACGCAAGCCTTCCCAGCACCTTACCTTTAGCGTCAATAAGATACCACTTGCGGTTTTTGGCTAAGTCTTCAACTTTAGGTAAATATGTTTTTTTCTTCTTAATCTGCATTTGAGCAAATATTTTTTATAAATATTAACAATGTAAAATTCAAAAAAAATTTAAATATACATTTAGATAATTAGGAAAAAATAAAACAGGGGCGGCGACCTACTCTCCCACACCGTTGCCAGTGCAGTACCATCGGCCCTGGAGGGCTTAACGGCCGTATTCGGAATGGGAACGGGTGTTTCCCCTCCGGTATGACCACCCCCATTAAATTATCAGAAATTCAAGAAAACAAAGGCTGAGTATCAAGTCGATTGGGCGATTAGTAATGCTCGGCTGAATACGTTACCGCACTTACACCTGCATCCTATCAACCTCTTAGTCTCAGAGGGCCCTTCATTCCGATAAAATCGGAAAGGGATTCCTAATCTTAGAGTCAGCTTCGCGCTTAGATGCCTTCAGCGCTTATCCTATACAGACACGGCTACCCAGCCATTACCGCTGGCGCGATAACTGGCACACCGGAGGTCTGCCTGTTCCGGTCCTCTCGTACTAGGAACAGCTCCCCTTCAAGAATCCAGCGCCCACAGTGGATAGAGACCGACAGTTCTGTTACTTTATGACCATTGACATTTTTACTCTCAAAAATGTCAATGGCGACCAAGTCATTTCTGCTTGGTTCTCACGCTCGCGCATGAGCTCGGACTATATCTTTCCCGACTAAATGTCAGGATCTGGCGTATAGTCTCTGAGGCTGAAAAGTAAAACTTCTACATTCATCAGAAATGTTTACCCCGTTAGAGAAAGCCACCGATAAAGTCGGCGGTGGGAAAGACATAGCCGCTGACGGTGGTTTAATGCCACCGTCAGCGGAAACCGTTAGAGAGAATTCTCTAACGGGGTTTACTTTTCTTGCCTGCTGATTATCCGCACATTGCACATTTTCACTTGACAATATCATAGAGACAATATATCTCTATGTACTCTTTTGTCAAGTAGTGAATGATACACCGGACTTCCCAGCATATAGCCAGATTTATAGACAGCAACGGTCACTTACTGTCTCACGCATGTTTACCCAACTGTTACCAGTGGCATGGACTATACCTTCATCCTCTTCCTGCTAAAGAGGAGGCTGGCGTATTAGCTATCCCTTAGTTTTGAAGGAATTTGCCTTTAAAAGGATAACTCTCTTCCTTTTAGGAAGAAGTCTCTACAGGGGCAAGATAATTATGTTGTTTTAAGAACTCTTCAACTTCTTTAGATGTTATTGTCCTCTTTTTGGAGTAGTTGAGTTCTTTAAAACAATCAACTAACCGGCACACTTCTAAAAAATCTCTTGGACCGGCAACTTGAGAAAGTTTTTTTTAAATCTTAAGCCCTAGATTAATGTGTTTTTCTTTAATCTGGCAAACTTTCTAAGGGTTTTAAGGATTTCTTTAACTTTCTCAGGTTCAACAACCGTATAATCGCTGATTCCTGTCCGGCGGTGGCGTATATACCCATTTTTAAAAATGGATTTTAGCCATGTCAAAATATAAGCATTTTTACTTTTTTGGTAAAAAGAAATAGAGCATCTGATTTGGTATCCGTAAATGTAGTCTTTTCTTTTTACCAATTGAAAGAAAATGCTTCTGTCGCCATCCAGAAACCCTGCGATATAAGCAAGGATTGTTGAGTCCATAATTATCCGCCTTCCCTCGGTATTACCCTAACTCATTTATTAGGGCTTCACCGATATGAGCCAGCTTTATTTTTCCAAGGATTACTCCCTGGCAACGCCTATAACTTGACGTTCTGAACCCAGCTCGCGTGCCCTTTTAACCGGCGAACAGCCGGACCCTTGGGACCTTCTCCAGCCCCAGGATAGGACGAGCCGACATCGAGGTGCCAAACCGGGCTGTCGATGTGAACTCTCGAGCCCGATAAGCCTGTTATCCCCGGAGTACCTTTTATCCGTTGAGCGATGGCGCTTCCTCACGCAACCACCGGATCATTAAGCCCCACTTTCGTGCCTGCTCTCCCTGTCGGAATCGCAGTCAAGCATCCTTATGCCTTTACACTCAACGACTGATTGCCGACCAGTCTGAGGATACCTTTGGGCCCCTCCGTTACATTTTAGGAGGGAACCGCCCCAGTTAAACTGTCAAACTGGCAATGTCTTCCGCTGCAAACGGAATTAGAATTTTAACGCGATAAGAGTGGTATTTCACCGGCGGCTCCTCCTGACCTGACGACCAGGATTCAAAGCCTCCCACCTATCCTACACATACCGAATCAAAATTCAATACCAGCCTACAGTAAAGGTTCCGGGGTCTTTTCGTCCAACTGCGGGTAAGCGGCATCTTCACCGCTACTACAATTTCGCCGAGAACCCCATTGAGACAGCGCTCTCCTCGTTGCACCTTTCGTGCAGGTCGGAACTTACCCGACTAGGAATTTCGCTACCTTAGGCAATCCATAATTTACGGATTGGACCATATCTTTCTCCCGTAAAAACTGTTGAAAATTACGGAATTACCCGGCGTATGGTCTCTGAGGATCCTAAAGAGGAGAATATTCTGCCCAAAGAATATTTTCTTTGTTTACCCGAATCGTTCATTTGACATGCTAAAGAAATAATTTTCTTAAAGCCTTCCAAATGATGATGTTCTTTGTTCTCCATTCTTTCTAAGATTTCCTTAAATTTCAGGAAATCTTCCCACTTTGATGTTATAATTTTATATTCCAGAAAAAATGGAACAACTTTTTCTGTAAGGCTGCGCCTGTTAGATATACAGTAAACAAACACATTGCTTGTGGGAGATTTGGGCTTTATGTAACCAGTCCGGAAGACCTGCTGAAATACTTCCAAAATATGCTTGTTTTTCTTATGCTGATAAACTTGGAAGCAAGGATCTATTACCCATCCGAACTTCATATCCGACTTTTTTTTAACAGATACGGAAAAACTTCCTTCTCCATCAACAAAACCCGCCAAATAGTAATAGAGATTTTTTAATTTCGGCGGTAATCTTTTAAATGCCGGATTTCTTTTAAATTCATAAAGCATTAATCCTCCTTAGTTTCCTGCTGATTGGGTTTAATAAAGAAGATTTTTACCTGCTTGGTACTTCTTTACTTTTAACCTGTTCCAGCATATAGCCGGGTTTTAAAACGGCCCAACCTTTATTTCAAGGCCTACCGTTATAGTTACGGCCGCCGTTCACCGGGGCTTCGGGTCAGAGCTTCTCCCGACGAATCGGGATAACCCTTTACCTTAACCTTCCGGCACCGGGCAGGTGTCAGTCCCTATACATCGCCTTACGGCTTTAGCAGAGACCTGTGTTTTTGCTAAACAGTCTGGAGAGCCCTTTCACTGCGCCCTTGACACCGCAAGATGTCAAGGGACCCCTTCTTGCGAACTTACGGGGCTAAATTGCCGAGTTCCTTAATGGGGGTTATCTCGAGCGCCTTACCATACTCTGGCAGTCTACCTGTGTCGGATTACGGTACGAATGGCCAAGAAGAATTCACAGAGATTTTCTTGGCAGTCGGTTTCTATGGCTTCGCCTTTGCCGTAGCGCAGACTCGGCCTGCCGAGGCAGACACGGAGACATCCAACACTCCGACCATATTACTTCCTGCGTCCCTCTGTAAATTAGCCCTCTCAGCCAGGGCCGGAATATTAACCGGCTGTCCATCGCCTGCTCCTGTTGCCCAGGATTCGGCTTAGGGCCCGCCTAACCTCCTGCTGATTAACATTGCAGGAGAAACCTTAGACTTTCGGCGTTCCGGTTTTTCACCGGGATTTTCGCTACTCATACCGAGATAATCGCTTCTATCCGCTCCAGCATTCTTTACAAAACACCTTCATTGCCAGATAGAATGCTCCCCTACCCTCTCGACATTAAAAATGTCAAAAGCCGCAGATTCGGTAACAGGATTAAGCCCCGATCATTTTCGGCGCAGAATCACTCGACCGGTGAGCTATTACGCACTCTTTAAATGATGGCTGCCTCTAAGCCAACATCCCGGCTGTCTTTGTAATTCCACATCCTTTACCACTTATCCTGTTTTTAGGGACCTTATCTGGCGGTCTGGGCTGTTTCCCTCTCGACCAGGAAGCTTAGCCCTCCTGGTCTAACTCCCAGGATAAGGTACTTAAGCATTCGGAGTTAGGTTGGGTTTGGTAATCCATTCGGAACCCTAGCCCATCCTGTGCTCTACCTCTTAAGCCCATTTGCCTGAGGCTAGCCCTAAAGCTATTTCGGGGAGAACCAGCAATCACCGAGCTTGGTTAGCCTTTCACTCCAACCCACAGCTCATCCGAAGACTTTTCAACGCCCACCGGTTCGGGCCTCCTCCGCGCCTTTCGGCGGGACTCACCCTGGCCATGGGTAGATCGCTCGGCTTCGGGTCTATTTCAATAAACTAAACGCCCTATTTAGGACTCGGTTTCCCTGCGCCTGCTCCCATTGCCTGCACAACAGGATTAGACTTGTTTATTAAAATAACTCCTCGGTTCATTATGCAAAAGGCACGCCGTCATCCCGATAAATTGAGACTCCGACCGCTTGTTGGCTTACGGTTTCAGGTTCTATTTCACTCCCCGCACAGGGGTTCTTTTCAGCTTTCCTTCACAGTACTTGTGCACTATCGGTCTTCCGCTAGTATTTAGCCTTAGCCCGAGGGCGGGCCGAATTCTCTCAGGGTTTCCCGTGCCCCAAGATACTTGGGAATACTGCCCAGGAAGATTTGCCTATTTCGTTTACAGGGCTTTTACCTTCTATGACTCCGCTTCCCAGCGGATTCAACTATAGACAAATTTTGTAACTCCCCGAAAAACCTGCCGATTTTTCCGGCAGTATCCCACGACCCCTGATATGCAACGCCGGCAGGCTTGAACACATATCAGGTTTGGGCTGTTCCCTTTTCGCTCGCCGCTACTAAGGGAATCTCTTCCCGGTAAACCGGGACTTGTTCGATTTCTTTTCCTCCGGGTACTGAGATGTTTCACTTCCCCGGGTTAGCATCCTGTATTCTGCCGAATACAGGATATCCCGTTATTAAACGAGATAGGTTGCCCCATTCGGAAACCTCCGGATCAAAGGCTGCTTGCGCCTCCCCGAAGCGTATCGCCGCTTGCCACGTCCTTCGTCGCCTGCGGAAACCAAGCCATCCTCCGTAAGCCGTGAGTTTCTTGACACTCAGCCAAATTTTCAAAGATCTCAATTACATTGGCTAAAAGCCAATCTATTAATTAAAAACAACTTCTTACTAAACCTATTACTGGACCTAATCGTTCCCTCTTAAAATTAACTGCCTATGGACCTGAGGAGGCTCGAACTCCTGACCCCTTGCTTGCAAAGCAAGTGCTCTCCCAACTGAGCTACAGGCCCGCCAAAATTAGTAAATATAAGCCTCATTAATGGGCCCAAGTGGGATCGAACCACTCACCCCCGCGTTATCAGCACGGTGCTCTGCCGACTGAGCTATGGGCCCGCGGAAAACATACAATTCTTATAGATACTTATTTATTTTCCGCGGCGTTAAGCCTGCCAACTAAAATACCGCCATTTTCTCCCGAGAAAATGCCTAAATATCCTAAATATAAATACAGCCTTTTGGAGAGCCATCCCGATTCTTATCGGGAGAAAATAAAAGAAAGGAGGTGATCCAGCCGCACGTTCCCGTACGGCTACCTTGTTACGACTTAGCACCAATCATAAAGCTCACCGTGATCCTGAATAATCAGGACTTCGGGTGCTCCTTACTTTCAGCGCTTGACGGGCGGTGTGTACAAGGCCCGGGAACGTATTCACGGCGCCGTTGCTGATGCGCCATTACTAGCGATTCCGGCTTCATGCAGGCAAATTGCAGCCTGCAATCCGAACTGGGGCGTGCTTTAAAGGATTTGCTCCGCCTCACGGCTTCGCTTCCCTCTGTACACGCCATTGTAACACGTGTGTAGCCCAGGACATAAGGGCCATGCTGATTTGACGTCATCCCCGCCTTCCTCCTACTTAACGCAGGCAGTCTCCTTAGAGTGCGTTTAGAAATAAATCCTAAATTGGCAACTAAGGATGAGGGTTGCGCTCGTTATCCCACTTAAGGGAACACCTCACGGCACGAACTGACGACAACCATGCAGCACCTGTGCTGGTCCCGGACTGGATACCGGTCTTCCAATGTTTCCACCAGAATACTTCCAGCATGTCAAGCCCTGGTAAGGTTCCTCGCGTAGCATCGAATTAAACCACATGTTCCACCGCTTGTGCGGGCCCCCGTCAATTCCTTTGAGTTTTAGCCTTGCGGCCGTAGTCCCCAGGTGGAGCACTTAACGCGTTAACTGCGGCACCCCCGAAGAATGGAGACACCTAGTGCTCATCGTTTACAGCCAGGACTACCAGGGTATCTAATCCTGTTTGCTCCCCTGGCTTTCGTCCCTCAGCGTCAGGAATGAACCAGAGAGTTGCCTTCGCCATGGGTGTTCCTGTTGATATCCACAAATTTCACCTTTACACCAACAGTTCCACTCTCCTCTTTCATCCTCTATCCTGATAGTTTCTTATGCAATTTTTCCGTTGAGCAGAAAGATTTCACATAAGACTTATCAGGACGCCTACGGACCCTTTACACCCAGTAATTCCAAGTAACGCTAGCCACCTCCGTATTACCGCGGCTGCTGGCACGGAGTTAGCCGTGGCTTATTCCTGAAATAATGTCAGACCTGTTAGCTCTTAACCTGCAGGCTTTCCTCTTTCAGAAAAGGGGTTTACAATCCGAAGACCTTCATCCCCCACGCGGCGTCGCATTCTCACCCTTTCGGGCATTGGAAAATATTCTCGACTGCAGCCTCCCGTAGGAGTCCGGGCAGTGTCTCAGTCCCGATGTGGCTGGCCACCCTGCTCGGGCCAGCTACCCGTCTTCGCCTTGGTAGGCCGTTACCCTGCCAACAAGCTGATAAGATATGGGCCTCTCTTAAAGCGGCAGCACTCAAAAGAGTTAAGCCACCTTTCCTCTACACCATCCCAGGCATAGAGCGTATGGAGTATTACCTCCGCTTTCGCGAAGCTATGCTCCTCTTTAAGGTAAATTACCCATACATTACTCACCCGTTTGCCGCTATCTTAAAAGATTCCCTCTCATCCATCCCTTCAGATTCCCGAAGGAAACGTCCGGGAATTCAGAAAGTTCATCTTATAAGACCGCTCGACTTGCATGCCTAATCCACGCCGCCAGCGTTTACTCTGAGCCAGGATCAAACCCTCCAAAAGGCATTTTTTCTAAAATCAAAGAGCAAAAATATAACAAATCTCCTGACAGCAATCCGCAATTACCGTCAGGTATCTATCTTTTTACCACCCACTGTTGCCAGTTCATCCTCTCAGGAATAAATTCTTAATAGAATGAACTCTCTCTGACAGAGTAAAAACTATCCTTCCTAAAAATCAATATTTTAGGAAGAATTTCCAGAACCTACAAAGTTAAGATTAACAAAAGCAGGTAAACCCCGTTAGAGAATTCTTTCTAACGGGATTCGCTGACAGCAACATTAAACCACCGTCAGCGTCTATATCCTTGCCGCCACCCTCTTAGAGATAAATTTCTAACAGGGTAAACTTTCTCTAACGGGGTAAATTTATACATCAAATAAAAGAAATGTCAAGAATTTTTTATAATTTTTTTATTTTTTCTTTCCCAAAATTCCCGCCAAACAAAAGACTGTAAATATACAGATAAACACAAAAATGAAGCCCCGCGGGCCGTCCCGAGAAGGTATCGGCAGCCCGTATATCTAATAAAAACGGGAAAGCCCACGGTTTTGTCGCCTCGGGGTAAATTATTGTAAATTTTTAAAAGCCGGTTAAACATAATCTTCGCGGCAGTATTATTTGCATATCTTATTCGGAAGAAGAATTAAGATAACGGAAATATTCCCCGTCAGTGGTAAGAATTAGGGAAGTATTTTTATCTATACTGTTTTTGTAGGTTTCCAAAGTGCGTAGAAAAGCGTAAAACTCCGGCCCCTGGGAAAAAGCCTTGAGATAAATATCATTGGCTTTGGCATCAGCAACACCTTTTATTTCCTGAGATTTTTTGTAGGCCTGGGAAATTATCTTCTTTAATTCTTTTTCGGTATTTCCTTCTATTTCGGCTTTTTTACCTAACCCTTCAGAGCGGTATTTTTCCGCGGCTCTTTTTCGCTCAGATATCATCCTGTCATAAACCTTGCGCCGGACACTTTCTATATAATTTATTCTCTTAATTCGTATGTCTATAAGTTCTATGCCGTATTGAGGGACCTTTGCTGAAGCCTGTTTAATTATCTGAGAGATTATTTTCCCCCGGCCCGTAGTTATTTTATCTACAGTAGTATCTTCAGAAAGAGGATTTTTTACGCTTTTGTATTCTTTGTATATCCTGTTTGTGCTTCTGATAATTTCTATCAGGTTATACGAACTGGCTGCATTGCGCACCGCCGCATCCAGAATATCGTCAAGCCTGGACTGAGCCCCGGTTTCATTAACTACAGACTGCAAAAACACCAAAGGGTCTTTAATTTTCCAGCGGGCAGTAGTGTCAATTGATATAAGTTTTTTATCTTTTGTAGGGATTTGTTCAGGATAGCCGTCCCATTCCAATATCCTTTTTTCAAAATAGTAAACTTTCTGAATTAAAGGAATTTTTATATGCAGGCCCGCGTTTTTTATAATCCGGACAGGCTTGCCAAATTGAGTAACTACTGCCTGCTGAGTTTGGTCAACAGTAAAAAACGCCGCAGGGAGAATAAATCCAATAACAGCAATGACTATCCCTAAAGTTATCAAAAAATCCTGCTTTTTCTGCTTCATAAAATTATTTCCTGTCTAAATTTAACAAAGGTATAATGCCTTTAGTTTTTGTGTCTATTAAATATTTCCTGCCGGCTCTTTTAATAATCTTAGCCATAGCCTCAAGATACAGCCGTTTGCGGGTTATCTCAGGAGCCTTTTTATAAGAAGCAAGCAAAGACAAAAACCTTTCAGATTCTCCTTCAGCATTATTTACTTTTTCCAAAGCATAACCCTGAGCCTGGCTGATAATTTTTAAAGCATCGCCTTTGGCTTTAGGTATTTTTTCGTTATACACCTGCCATGCCTGATTTATCAACTGCTCTTTTTCCTGCTCAGCCTCATTTACTTCATTAAACGCCGGCTTAACAGGGTCAGGTGCATTAACGCCCTGCAAAGCAACTGTGACTATTTGTATGCCTGTGCCGTAATAATCCAAAACTTTCTGAAGCGATTGTTTCACTAAAATGTTGACTTCATTCCTTTTTACAGTAAGCACTTCGTCAAATAAAAAATCCCCTACAATCCTGCGCATTACCGATTCGCTTAAATCCCGTACTGTTTTTACAGGATTATGGATGTTAAACAAGTATTTCTTAGGGTCCTTAATTGTATATTGGACAATCCACTCCACATCCAGAACATTAAGGTCGCCGGTAAGCATTAAAGATTCTTTTGAATAATCCGCGGTAGAATACTGTGTCCTTATGCCAGCCTTTAACGTCCTAAATCCAAACTCCTGTTTAAACTTACGCTTGACTTTTACTTTCCGGACCGTATCAATAGCAAAAGGAAGTTTAAAATGCAGGCCGGGCTGAGTAGTGGCTATATATTTGCCAAACCTTTGGACAACCCCCGCTTCATCCGGGCCGACAGAATAAAAAGAAGTGCGCAGAAAAATAAGCCCCAAAAAGCCTGTAATTACCCAATACAAATAACCAGATTTAAACTTCGGCAATCTTTTTCGGGAGAAAAACGGCTCAATTATTTCATCTGGGTCCATTAAAATTAACTCCTTTACAAATCCTGTTAGAGAACTCACCCCGTTTAGAGATTCATCTCTAAC
>WFRI01000095.1 GCA_015486615.1 Candidatus Omnitrophota bacterium
AAAAAGATTTTTTGATTTTTTATATGTAATTTTACATTTTGATTTTTAATTTTTGATATTTCAATAAAATGAGGCAGACTTAAAAGGCCGACTTTCGACTTACGACCTTGGACGTTGGACGTTCAATATCGGCACAGGGTATATCTCAACGAAAGGCAATGTCGGCATTGGGTTTACAATTTAATCGTAGATTACACAGATTAAGAGGCTATGTTTTATTTGGAGTAATAGGAGGAATTTAATGAGTCGGACAGATATAACAGCAGATGCGATTACCATAATAAGAAATGCTTCTTTGGCCGGGAAGACTGAGGCAGTTATACCTTTTTCCAACTTGCTGGCTGGAGCCTGTGGAATCTTGAAACAAGAAGGCTATCTGGAAAATTTTCGGGAAGTCCAGGATGGTAAAAAGCGCTACATAAAAATTTACCTTAAATATAACGGCAAAGAACCTGTTATCAACGCCATTAAAAAAATTTCCAAGCCGGGCAGGAAAATATATAAATCCGCAAAAGAAATGCCTAATGTCTTAAGGGGCCGGGGCCTGGCTGTTGTTACTACTTCTAAAGGAGTTATGCGCTCTTTAGACGCAAAGAAAAGCAATTTAGGCGGGGAAATACTTTTTTATGTTTGGTAATTTAAAGAGGTAAATATGTCCAGAATCGGGAGAAAACCTATACCAATAAAATCAGGGTTAAAAATTTCTTTGGATAAAAACCGGATTTTTGTAGAAGGCCCTAAGGGAAAACTTTCCTGCAATATTTGTAATGGAATAACTGTAAAACAACAGGATAACAGCATTATGGTGGGAAGGGAAAATGACAGTAAATATCTGAAGCAACAGCATGGGCTGATACGGGTTTTAATTGCTAATATGGTTGAAGGTGTAGTTAATGGATTTAAACGGGAACTGGAAATAATTGGAGTAGGCTATAAGGCGCAGATGAAAGGCAGGAATTTAGTCCTGCAGGTTGGTTTTTCCCATCCGGTAGAAATCACCCCGCCGGAAAATATTAAAGTTTCTGTTCCGGCGGCTACCCGAATAGTTATAGAAGGCATAGACAAACAGCGTGTTGGGGAATTTGCCGCTAAAATAAGAAGTGTCTGCCCTCCCGAACCTTATAAAGGCAAAGGAATTAGGTTTGTGGGAGAATATGTCCGCAAAAAATTAGGCAAAGCAATGGCTAAATAAGAAAAGATTATGAAAACTTTAGCAAGATTATACAGGCATAAAAGAGTTAGAAAAAAAGTAGCAGGCACAGCGCAGAGGCCGCGTTTGAGCGTTTTTAGAAGCAAGAAAAATATTTACGCCCAGATTATTGATGATTCTTCGGCAAGGACTATTTTGTCCGGCTCTACTTTGTCAAAGGAGTTTAAAGAAAAGAATGTCAAACCTTCTAATAAAGAAGGGGCTAAGGTTTTAGGCCTGATAATTGCTGAAAAGGCAAAGCAGGAAGGTATAACTAAAATATGTTTTGACAAAAGCGGCTATAAATACCATGGCCGTGTAAAAGCTTTATCTGAAGGCTTGCGAGAAGGAGGGTTGGAATTTTAATAATGGGAAAAGAAGATCTATCAACGGCTGTGGAAAAAGAAGAAGCCTTTTTAGAACGAATAATTTTTATTAACCGGGTAACCAAAGTAACTAAAGGCGGAAAAAACCTTAAGTTTTCTGCTTTGGTTGTTGTCGGCGATGGTAAAAGCCATGCAGGCTTTGCGGTCGGCAAGTCTTTGGAGGTTTCAGATGCGATAAAAAAAGGCATTAAAATAGCCAAAAAGAATATGTTTGCAGTCAACAAAAAAGGAACAACTATTCCTCATGAAGTAATTGGCAGGTTTGGGGCGACAAAAGTTTTACTCAAACCGGCGTCTTCAGGCACGGGGGTTATTGCTTCTTTGCCTGTCAGGGCCATATGCGAATGCGCTGGGGTTAAAGATATACTTACAAAGGTTCTTACAAAATCCAACAACCCGATTAATATTGTCCGGGCTGTTTTTGAAGGATTGAAGGAATTGAAAGGGTAAAATGCAGGTAGCGGATTTAAGGCCAAAGGTAAAAAATAAAAAATCTAAACGTTTAGGCAGAGGCATAGGTTCTGGCAAAGGCAAGACTTCGGGCCGGGGCCATAAAGGCACAGGCCAGAGGGCAGGCCGTAGATTTTATGTGGGATTTGAAGGCGGGGCGGTAAATCTTATCAGAAAACTTCCCAAAAGGGGATTTAACCATAAGCCTAAGTATGAATTTCAAATAGTAAATACTGCCGATTTAGACAAAAATTTTGAAAATGATGCTGTAATCAGAATTTCTGATTTAAAAGAAAAAAACTTAATAAAAAAAGCAAAACTTCCGGTAAAGATATTAGGCAAAGGTGATATTACCAAAACTTTTATTGTTTTTGCGCATAAATTCTCAAAATCAGCCAGGGAAAAAATAGAGGCTAAACAAGGCAAAGCAAAATGTTTAAATCTTTAGGCAATATTTTTAAAATAAAGGACTTAAGGACAAAGGTTTTAATCACTTTAGCATTGATTTTCGTTTATAGGCTGGGTTGTTTTATCCCGACCCCGGGCATAGACGGCCAGGCTTTGTCTGGTTTTTTTGACCAACTGGCTAAAAAGCAGGGGTTTAGTTTGTTAGGTTTTGTCAGTATATTTACCGGCGGTGCGCTTAGAAAACTTAGTGTCTTTGCTTTAGGAATTATGCCTTATATATCCGCCTCAATTATTATGCAGCTTTTGACTTCAGTAATTCCGGCTCTGGAAAAAATAGCCAAAGAAGGCAAAGCCGGCTATGAGAGGATAAATCAATATACCCGTTATTTGACAGTGGGGCTTTGTTTAATTCAGGGTTTTTTTCTGAGTTTGTGGCTTTCTAATTCTGCGCATTTCGGCGGGACAAATATCGTGCTTAATCCGGGTTTAGGCTTTACATTGGTTACAGTTATTACCCTTACTGCCGGAACTTTGTTTGTAATGTGGTTAGGCGAGCAGATTCAGGAAAGAGGTATAGGCAACGGGATCTCTATCATTATTACTGCCAGTATTTTATCCCGCCTGCCGTCGGCTTTTTACCAGTTATGGATTTTGTATTCTCCTTTTGACCCTTCAAAAAGGCAGATAAGCCTGATAACAGTAATTGCCCTTTTAGTTGTCTGGATAGTAGTAATAGTGGGAGTTGTTTTATTTTCCCAGGCTCAAAGAAGAATACCAGTTCAGTATGCCCGCAGAGTTATAGGCAGGAGGGTTTACGGGGGCCAGTCAACATTTCTTCCTATAAGGGTGGATATGGCCGGGGTTATTGCTATTATTTTTGCCCAGTCAGTGCTTTTGTTCCCTTCAACTATTGCCCAATTTCTGCCGGCAACTTCTTTTTTGCATAGAATTGTTACAACTATATTTAGGTATAGAGGATTGTGGTATAACTTAATATATGTAGTTATGGTTTTTTTCTTTATGTATTTCTACACAGCCATAGTTTTTAACCCCGTAGAAATTGCCAATGATCTTAAAAAATACGGCGGGTTTATCCCCGGCGTCAGGCCTGGCCAAAATACAGCGGCTTATTTAGACTATGTGGCAACACGTTTGGTTTTTGCCGGCGCATTGTATATTTCTTTAATTGCTATTGCCCCGGCTTTGGTGATGAAAGGGTTTAGAATACCTTCTTATAGAATAGCGTCTTTTTTCGGCGGGACTACTGTGCTTATTTTTGTGGGAGTTATGCTGGATACTATGCGCCAGATTGAGTCGCAGTTAATGCTTAAACATTACGACGGGTTTCTAAAAACCGGAAGATTGAAGGGCAGAAGGTGAAACTCCGACACCTTAACATATATATAGATATTCGGGAGGTAAAAAATGAAATTAGTTCTAATCGGTGCTCCGGGAAGCGGAAAAGGTACTCAGGCTGAGAAATTAAGCCGGCATTTTGGCGCTCGGGCGGTTTCTTTAGGCGATATCTTACGGGAAGAAGTAAAAAATAAAACGGATTTAGGCAGAAAAGTTGAGCAGTATATGTTTAAGGGAGTACTGGTTCCTGATGAAGTTGTTAAAGAAGTTATAGAGAAAAAACTGCCGGCTGAAGACTTTATCTTAGATGGATTTCCGCGGAATATCCAGCAGGTTGAAATGCTGGAAAGTATTTTAGAAAAAAAAGGTGTCTATTTAGACAGAGTTATTTATCTCAAAGTCTCCCGGGAGGTGATAATTGAAAGGCTTTCCGGGCGCAGAGTATGTAAAAATTGCGGCGCATTATATCACATAAAAACGATGCCTCCTAAAAAAGAAGGGATTTGTGATAGATGCGGCGGGGAATTGATTATTAGGAAAGACGACAGTGCTGAGACTATCAAGAAAAGATGGCAGGTATTTATAGAAAACAGTTTGCCTATGGTTGACTATTACCGGAATAAAGGCCTGCTTTTGGAAATAAATTCTGAAGAAGACAAAGATAAAGTTTTTAAAGATATAGTTAATTCTTTTAAAAAAAGATGATAACTCTAAAGACACCTGCTGAGATTGAATTAATGCGCCAGTCAGGCAGGATACTCGCTAAGGCTTTAGAAACAGTGATGAAATCTGCAAGGCCGGGGATGAGCACTTTAGATTTAGATGTTCTGGCAGAAGACGCTATCAGGGAGCAAGGAGCAGAGCCGGCATTTAAAGGATATCAGGGGTTTCCCGCAACTATTTGCTGCTCTTTGAATGAGGAATTAATTCATGGGATACCGTCTAAATCCAGAATTTTACAAGAAGGTGATTTGGTGAGTATTGACTTAGGTGCAAAATATAAAGGTTTTTTTTCAGATATGGCGGACACTTTTTTCTTGGGAGACAAGGCTCCGGATTTAGTAAAAAAACTTTTGCTGGTTGGCAAAAATGCTTTGAGGACAGCCATAGAAACAGTCAGGCCGGGTATAACGCTGGGTGATTTGGGTTATTCTATACAAAGTTATGTGGAAAGCGAGGGGTTTTGTGTGGTTCGTAAGTTTGTCGGACATGGTATTGGCAAATCCTTGCATGAAGCACCGGAGGTGCCTAATTACGGCCGGCCGGGGCAGGGCCTGGTATTGAAAGAAGGGATGACTATCGCTATAGAGCCGATGGTTACGGTTGAAAGCCCGGATGTTAAAATCTTAAATGATGGATGGACGGTAGTTAGTGCAGATAAGAAGCCCTGTGTGCATTTTGAACACACAGTCTTAATAAAAAATAAAGGCGCGGAAATATTAACCCTTGGGTGAATTTATGCCTAAAGACGATATTATAGAGGTAGAGGGAGAAATAGTGGAAGTTTTGCCTAATGCTATGTTCAGGGTAAAAATAGAAGGCGGGCATATAGTTTTAGCCCACGTTTCCGGAAAGATGCGTATGCATTTTATTAAAATTCTTACCGGGGACAGAGTTAAAATGGAACTGTCCAGTTATGACTTAACACGGGGAAGAATAACTAAAAGATTGTAAAGGATAAAGAGTTATGAAAGTAAGAGCGTCAGTAAAGAGAATTTGCGAAAATTGTAAAATAATAAGAAGAAAAGGTGTTGTAAGAGTTATTTGCAAAAACCCCAAGCATAAACAGCGCCAGGGGTAATTTTTCTTAAGAGAGGAAGGTAATTGTTATGCCCAGGATTTTAGGTGTTGATATTCCCCGGGAAAAAAAGATAAAAATTGCTTTAAGGTATATTTACGGAATCGGGCCTTATAAAGCAGCCTGGATTTTAAAAGAAGCCAATATTGATCCGGAAAAGCGTGCCAGAGAATTAAAAGACGAAGAACTTTCCCGGTTGACTTCTATAATTCAGTCTAAGCACAAAATAGAAGGCGAATTGCGCAGGGAAATAACTCAGAATATACGCCGGCTTATTGAGATTGGTTCTTATCGGGGAAGCAGGCATAAGAAAGGTCTGCCAGTAAGGGGCCAGAGAACCAGATGCAATTCCCGGACAAGAAAAGGGCCCCGGCCAAGAGTAGGCGGCATAAAAAAGAAAGGATAATTTATGGCTAAATCCTCCAGAAGGAAAAAAAAGAAAATAACTATAGATGTCTCTAAAGGCATAGCCTATATTAAATCTACTTTTAACAACACGATTATAACCATTACTGACTTAAACGGAAATGCATTAGCCTGGGCATCTGCCGGCATATCCGGATTTAAGGGTGCAAAGAAATCAACTCCTTATGCCGCTCAAATTGCTGCTTTAGGCGTGGCTAATAAAGTCAGGGGAATGGGAGTTAAGGAGTTGGAGGTTAAAGTAAAAGGCCCGGGCTCAGGCAGGGAGGCAGCGATTAGAGCTTTACAGAGTGCAGGCTTATTAGTGCGTAAAGTTAAAGATGTTACGCCTATTCCTCATAATGGCTGCCGGCCGAGGAAGAAAAGAAGAGTATAGTAGGATTAAGGTTGAGATTGTCATTAAATCAAAAATCAAAATGAAAAATGCAGAATGTAAAAATATTTAAGATATATCGCGATTTTAGTATTTGACTTGCTTTCTTGTCGGCACCCGCCTCGGGGGCAAATGTTCAATGTCGTATATCGTAAGCCGAAGGTTATATTCTGGACTTTCGGCATTGGACATTCGACTTTCGGCATATTCAAAGCGCGTAAGCGCTTTTTAGCGGTAGTAAAGGTTAAAATTTGGAGGAAGATATATGGCACGTTATTTAGATTCTAAATGCAAACTTTGCCGCAGGGAAGGTACAAAACTTTTTTTGAAAGGCCAAAGGTGTAATACTGACAAATGCTCTTTTGCAAAGAGGCCTTATCCGCCGGGCGAAAGAGGCAAGTTAGGATTATCCGGGAAACAGTCTTATTATGCTTTGCAGTTGAGAGAGAAACAAAAAGCAAAAAGAATGTATGGAGTATTAGAACGGCAGTTTAGGAGGTATTTTGAATTAGCCTCTCATTATAAAGGCGAAACCGGTAAAAGGCTGGTGCAGATTTTAGAACGCCGTTTGGATAATGTTGTTTTTAAACTTTTATTCGCCTCGTCCCGCAGCCAGGCCAGACAGTTTGTCCGGCACGGTTTTGTATTTGTTAACAATAAAAGAGTTAATGTCCCCTCTTATTTGGTTTCTAAAGACGACAGGATAGAAATAAAAGTAAAAAATGCCAAGTTAATTAAAACAAATATAGAAATCTCTTCTAAAACCCGCAGTGTTCCCTCCTGGCTCTTTCAGGATAAGGACGATTTAAAAGGCGAAGTTCTAAGGCTTCCGGGAAAAGAAGATTTGGCAGTACCGATAAATGAACAGATGATTATAGAGCTTTATTCCAAGTAGTTTTTAAGGAGGTTGAAATATGGGCGTAAAATGGAGAGATTTTCAGTTTCCTAAAAGAATTATTATTGATGAAGAAACTTATTCACCGACTTACGGTAAGTTTATGGCAGAACCTTTTGAAAGAGGCTATGGCGCCACTTTAGGCAATGCTTTAAGAAGGGTGCTTATTTCCTCTATTGAAGGAGCAGCGGCCACTTCAATAAGAATAGACGGAGTAAGTCATGAATTTGATACCATTGAAGGGGTTGTAGAGGATATGCCTGAGATAATATTTAATATTAAAAACGTAGTGTTTAGGTCATTTAGCAAAACCCCTAAGAAAGTTTATATAAAACGCAGTGAGAAAGGCGATGTTAAAGCAGCGGATATTATAACCGATGAAAATATAGAGGTTGCTAATCCTAACCAGCATATTGTGTCTTTAACTCAAGATATAAATTTTAATATGGAAATAGAAGTTGCTAAAGGCAGAGGGTTTGTTCCTGCAGAGATGAACCGCAGGGAAGATGACCCTATTGGGGTTATAGCGGTAGATTCTGTTTTTTCTCCGGTAAGAAAAGTGAATTTCAAAATAGACAATATCCGGGTAGGTAAAAGGACCGATTACGATTCATTGACTCTGGAGATATGGACAGATGCAAGTATGGAACCTAAAGAATGTCTGCTTTATGCGGTTACTATTCTAAACAGGCATTTGGAACTTTTTACTACTATCGGCCAGATTCCTGAAGACGAAGAGGAAGAGATAGAACTTACTCCGGAAGAAAAGAACCTTTATGAGAAATTGAAGATACCCGTTTCTGAACTGGAGTTGTCGGTTCGCAGCGCTAATTGTTTAAGAGAGGCTCATATCAGGACTTTGGCGGATTTAGTTGTTAAGACTGAGGCCCAGATGTTAGGGTTTAAGAATTTCGGCAAAAAATCTTTGGATGAAATAGTTTCTCTTCTTAAAAGTATGGGCCTTTCTTTAGGAATGGAAATAGATACTGATAAATTGGAGAGATTTTAAAATGAGGCACAATAAAAAGAAAGTCAAACTTTCCCGTTCCCGCAGCCAGAGAAAAGCTTTAATAATGTCCTTATGCCGGAATATTTTTACTTACGAGAAAATAAAGACTACTCCGGCAAAAGCAAAAGAATTGGCTAAATTTGTAGATAAGGTTATTATCTGGGCTAAAAAAGGCGGCCTGCACCAGCGCCGGCTTATTTACAGGGTAGTAGGCGACCATAAACTGGTAAAGCATATTTGTGATGATATTGCCCTGCGTTTTAAAGAGGTAAACAGCGGGTTCAGCCGTATTATTCGTTGGAGATGCAGAAAAGGCGACGGCGCGGAAACCGCTTATATTATGTTGACTAAAATTGACCCTGCCAGAATAAAAAAGGATAAACCTGCTTTAGTCAAGTCTTCGTCTAAACAAGCAAGTCCTTCAGGACAAAAGACAGAAAAGGCACAAGAGCCGGTTAAGAAAACTGTGTATAAAGGGATTAAAAGTATTTTTAAGAGGCCAAAAGATAAATAAACCGGTTTATGGGGAAGACCATTATTGAAAAAATTCTTTCCTCGCACAGTGGAAAATCTTTAAAAGCCGGAGATGTAGCGGTATGTAAGGTTGATTTTTGTTTTTCTCAGGACGGAACAACTTCTTTGGTATTGGATAGTTTAAAAAGATTCAATTCTGCTTCAATCCTGCATCCCAAAAAATATGCAATGTTTATTGACCATTCTGCACCTTCTCCGCGTTTGGGAGTTTCATCTGTGCATAAACGAATGCGGGAATTCTCTCAAGAACATAAGAACAAATTGTATGATGTAGGTTCTGGAATATCTCACCAGTTAATGCTGGAATCAGGTATTATCCAGCCGGGAAAGGTTATATTGGGGGCGGATTCTCATACTGCTACCGGCGGAATATTGGGGGCGGCTTGTTTTGGAGTGGGCTCTACAGATTTAGCAGTTGCTTTGATTTACGGCAGGAATTGGTTCAAAGTTCCTGAAACAATAAAAATTATAATTAAAGGAAGACTTCCTAAAGGAGTTTATTCCAAGGATATTGCTTTGGAGATTACCCGCAGGTTTACAGCCAAAGGCGCTACTTATAAAGCAATAGAAATTGAAGGCAGTGCTTTAGCAGATCTTTCTTTGGAAGCCAGGGCTACTATTACTAATATGAGTATAGAATTCGGTGCAAAGACTGTTATTATACCGCCTGACAGGAAAGTGTTGAATTACTTTAAAAAAATGAATAAGAAAGTAAAGCCTGTTTATGCTGACAAAGATGCCGGATATGAACGGGTAGTAGAGATAGACGTAAGCAAACTTTCTCCTAAAATTGCAAAACCTCATACAGTTGACAATGTAGCAGACTTGGAAGAGCTGGAAGGAATGGAGTTTAATCAAGGTTATATAGGCACCTGCACTAATGGCAGGCTTGAAGATTTAGAAATAGCCGCTAAGATATTAAAGGGAAGAAAAGTTCATAAGGATATAAAACTTTTAATTGCTCCTGCTTCAAATTCGGTATTGAGACAGGCTTATAAAAAAGGCTTGTTGAGGATATTTTTAGATTCCGGGGCAATTGTTTTAACTCCAGGATGCGGGCCGTGTGTGGGAACCCATCAGGGAGTTCCTGCTGATGGCGAGAAAGTGCTTTCTACGGCCAACCGGAATTTTAAGGGCAGAATGGGCAATCCCAATGCCTTTATTTATTTGGCATCTCCGGCAGCAGTTGCTGCTTCCTGTATAAAGGGTAAAATTACGCATCCTAAGAAAATGTTAGTTTAGGCTTAAAGAATGTCTAAAAATCATATAAAAAAGGAAAAAAATGTTAGATATTAAAACTTTACTAACAATTAGCATGGAGCGTAATGCTTCTGATATACACCTTACAGTAAATATGCCGC
>WFRI01000096.1 GCA_015486615.1 Candidatus Omnitrophota bacterium
AAGCCGGCTGAGGGCTGGTTTTGCTGTTATAGCGCTGCTCTAATTTTGTTGTGTCAAATTTATTAATTACAACATGGGTAAACATTTCTCCAAACGCTATGCCTGCCTTTTTCTCTATAAACTCAATTATATCGCTGAGGGTATATTGATTGCTTTCATTGTCTGCTACCGGGTTCATAATAAATATTATGGGGATATCATTCTTTTGACGGCGCTCTGCCAAAGCCTGCGGCAGGCCTTCTACGAAGAAGTGTATGCCCCCTGAGGTATCCAAAGAACCGGGGCCAGTGACTATTGCGATTGTATCTTCTGATTCTATCTTCGTTAGTGTATCCTTATTAGGTACAAGGCGTTTTTCAGGCCGCGGTCTGTATATAATACGCTGTTCTTCTTTGCCTTTAGGATTAAGGACAGTTTCTTTTTTGAGGTATTTGTTTTCGTCTTCGCCTGCCTCATAGGCTATGCCAAAGTCTATTATTTTAGAGTAGTTAACAGTTTCAGTTATGTTTGTCTGCATAGCGCAGAAGCGGCTTCTTATATATACTTTTGCCCCACCTACACTTAAAGGCTTATAAGTATAGATGCCTCTTTTGCCTGTGGTAAACCTTATCATGCCGGTTCCGTCCTGGGCAAGGTTGAGTTCTTCGTTATTGTATAAAAGATAACTCTTATCTGGCCTGCCTGCTGGCTCTATTAGTGTTATGGTCTTTGAGTTGTTTACTTTAAAAGACAGGTTGTTGTCTTTGTCTATTTCTGCATCCAGGCAGATACTGCTGTTTTTGATGCGAAAACTTTCCTGGGGATTTCTTCTGTTTAAGGTATAAACTGCCTCATTTGCAGGAACAGAGAGGGTAATTTCCTTTTTGTCTTTGTCAATACCTGCTATTATTACATAGCGGCTGTTGTCTTTTTCATCCTCTATTAGAATGGTATTGTCCTTATACACACAATAAACAGTTGCCGGGAACATATGCGAGAGGCTAATCTGGGCATTTTCTATGCCGGCAAACTCTGCTAATTTAGCTAAAGCCTTATGGTATATGTTAAGAAGCTTCTGGTTTTTCAAAAGCGGCTTGCGCGAGCCGGGGTCATAACCAGGCTTATCTATATCTATAAGCCCTACATAATCTATAGCAGCAAGCAAGAGGACATTTCTTATACTTGCCCCATCAAGAGGGATTATGCCTCTTTCAAAATAAGGATTGGCTATTCTTACCAGATTAAGAAGGCTTGCGGCAAAGTAGGCAAAATCATCCGATATATAAGTTATTTTTTTACCGTAGCCTATGCCTTTTTGGTTTATCAGGGTATATTCTACTATCCTCTTTAAGAGTTCTATTATTAGTTCTTCAAATGTATCAAGGTAGATAACCTGGTTGTTTTCGTCAAAGAAGGCTATAAGGTTTTCTTTAAATTTCCTGCCGTTTTTATCTTTTAAGGGAATGCTTCCCTCATTAAGCGCTTTTTGAGTTGCCAGTTTTACTCTTCCGGCATCGTCTAAGAGCTTATATAATTTATCCACACTGGCAAAGCCTTTAAAGAGGGAATTTACCAAATCTCCCAAAGAAGGCATCCAGCCATAGCCTCTTGCTATAAGGCCTGCTACCATCTTAAAAGTAGAGCCGCCGTCGTCTATGGAAGACTGGATAGATTCTATACACACATTTAATAGCTTTAATAATTTCTTTAGAGGCAGTATGGATGCTAAAAGCCCGCTGCCTCCGCCAAAACACAGACAGCGTTTTCCTTGAGAAGGAGGAGCGTGTTCTTTTTGCAAAGATTTTTTTATTTCGGTACGGACTTTTGGACAGTCTTCTTTATTGAACATTCCTTTTAGGACTTCTTCTTCGCTTAACCCTCTTGCTTTTGCGGCTTTTTGGATGTATTTGTCCAAAAGCTTCTGGCTGCCGGAGAAGATTTTAGGAAGGGCTTCTTTGTGGCTGAGGGGAGAAGAAGAGCTAATCAAGCCAACATAGCCTCTAGCCCGCAATTTAATATACTCTGATATCTCCGCAAGCGCCTCTTTAGCTTGCCGGCGTACAGATTCTGCGATATCTCTTTTGCTAAGCCATTTCTCGCTCCACCATTCATCTTGGAAACTCCTTAGGCTTAAGTCATAAAAGTATTCATAGCTGCCGCCTTGAATCTCTACAACGGAGAGTTCTTTTAAGCGTATAATTAACGGTTCAATATGCTCTGGAGGAAGATTATCTTTTATTCTCTCAAGAATTTCTTCTTTGATTTCCTTTATGATGTCTTCTACATACCAGTTTTTAAGTTCTATTTTGTAAATAGTTATTTCGTATCCGCTTCCTGGCTCGCCATCGATAACTCGGTCTATCCGTTTTTTATAGAGATTGTAAGTATCAGCCTTTTGCAGAATCAGATTAGTTGCTTTTTGAAAATATTTGAGAGAAGAAGAGGAGTTCTTATGCAGTTGTTTTAATAGATAATCATTTTCTTTTGCTTTTCCTTTCTGTGCTTCCTTTTCAATTCTATTTATAATCGGAAACTCGCTGGCGCTATCTATTCTAATAAATCCTTTATCTATGGCCTCTAAAACTTCCTGCCAGATCACCCCTTTTATGAGCTCCTCTGTGGGAGGAGCTCCTTGGAGATATCCAGACAACTTTAAATTTTCTAGGATAATTGAGAGATTCTCTTCTATTTGGGATATATATTCTAAGACTTTGCTGAGATCTTCTGTACTTGTACAGGAAGTTAATCGTTCTCTTAAAAGCTTTCTAAACTCTTGTAAACTAGTATAAGTTATTCCTAAAATATCGTCGCTAGAAGAAGAATCAACCGGCAGAGAAGGCGGATAGGGCTCCTGCTTGCTGTATGCATCTAAAAAGTCATTTTGCCTTTGCCAGTTCTTGATAGACGAAGGTGCATCCCCGACAAAACAAAATCCTATTTTGCTATCTTTTCTTTTACCTATCAAACGAATTAAATTCCAAGTAAGAGTCTTATCTTCGCCGTTCTTAGGATCAACGCCCCAAAAAGAATTAATCTGGCCTTTGTTTTTAAAATCTTCGTAATATTTATCTATGACCGAAGCAAGTTGCAGAACTTCCTCTTGTTTAAATATTCCCGTATTAGAAGAAATCAAAATATCAGCATGCCCTTCTTTGGTTTCAACTATGGCAAAATTTCTAAGAAGAATTGCTTTTATCTCATCACCATTTCTTTCTGTTAACGTGGGCAGATAATCGTCTATTTTTCTCTGAAGTTCAACTGGCAACTCAGAATAAGATCTGCCCCAATTATCATATACATAATCTCTAACAGTCATCAGTGTTTCTTGGCTAAATAAAATAGCATCATCAGATATTAAAAAATAAGGATTTATCGTTCTTATACTACTTAAACGGTTATAAAATTCATTATCATGTTGTTTTCCTCTATAATCACTGATAAGTCTTCTTAGTTGTCGTTCAACTTCTTCTTGATCATAAGCGAATCTTACAACTCTATCATATTCTGACATTGCTTCTTTATGAGGAATTTGTTCCCAATCAGTATAAGATATAAGCATGCTTTTATTCTTAAAGAAATTACCTTTACCTTTAATCATTCCTTTTGAATATTTACCGCCGCTTACAGCATCATACATATCTGTTAGCGCTTCGAGATAAGTTATAAAAGAAGCGTTGGAGTGCTTCTTTAACACAGCTGTTGCCATTTCTCCAAAAGCTACCTGTAAATATCTTGTTTCTTCCAGAAGGCCTTCTTCTTTTAACTTTTCAGCGATAGCAACAAAAGCATCTCCGTGACCGTAGAAATTACCATAAGCAAGGATTACTTCCCGGCCAAAATATTCAATTAATTTATTTTTATCTATAAGTTTATCATTAGGCATAATAAGTCTTCCCTCAATTCTAGTTTTTTTTCGAATTATAAGATATTGTTTTATTTTGTCTTTGTTTATTTCATAATGAAATCTATCAAAATTATATCCTATTATATACTCATCTTTTACTACTAAACTAAGAAGCTTTTCTGATACAGCAACAACCGGCAATACGCCCGGGCTTGTATATGAGCCTTCTAAAGCATAAGCTATATTGGTTTTTTCCAAGCCGGCAAAAGCAAAACACTTATGGATAAAACGAGAAAACCTTGTCGCATAACCGCCAGCCATAACTATGGGGCGTACTCCGAAGAGAGAGTTGAATTCTTGCTGGCTAATATTATCAAAGGATTTGCCTTTTTCAGACAATATTTGTTTTATGGTTTCTTCTGCCTGCTTAGCCCGCCTAGACGCGCTTTTCTTATCCCCGCTGAGGCGCTGGGCGGCGGTTAAATCCTGCACGCCCATAAGAGTGGCGAAGGCCGTTTTATCTTTTTCTATTCTCTCCTCTATTATTTTTATAGCTTCTTCTATCTCTTCTTTATCATCGTAATGATAGTTTTTCAAAGCTTCACGCAAAGGCTCAAGGGCTAAACTACCTATTGCTATTAAAGCATCGAGCGCTCTTTCGCCATTAAAAGTCAAACATTTTATTATTCTAGATTTACCTTGATGCGGACACCCACTACAATCCCAATTACTATCATAATATCCACCACAATCATAATACTGACATGCTTCCATAGCCATTTTACTCAAATCAGACTTAATGTACTCGATAAGTATATTTACCGCTTTTAGATCGCCTTGTTTTCGCAAACTATCAATATATTCCGGATTAATTTCACATTGCGCCAAAGCATTTGGAGAATATTTATCAGACTCATCTTTCTCCACAGACGAAGATGCCCCCTTCTGCACATTATAATTAGCCCACTGCGCAGCCCCTATTGCACCTCCATACTCATTTTCAGAAGCAAGATAAACTGCTATATTTAGCTTACCATACTTAGTGTTAAGAATATTCTGCACTTGTTTATATACAAATGGACCTGTATCTCCACTCATAACTCCACCTGAGAGTAATATATTTCTGTTGCCGTAGAATGCCTGAAGATAGACTATGGCATCTACGATATTACGTGCAACGGCATTTAGAACTTCTCTGGATAAATTGCCCAATGTATAAAGCTGGCCGATATCTTTAGCTTCCAGTTTTTTGTTCTTAATAAATGATATAAATACATCTTGTAAACCGCTCTCTATGGCTAATTCTTGAGCATACATCATAATTGTTTGACTAGATACATAATATCTCCCCAGCCCCTTAACACCGGTAAAAGGATGTTTGATAGCTTGAGATGAAAGATTAAGGCGAATACGGCCTAATTCATGCAATCCTTCGGCTACTTCTCCTTTTTTATCAATATAAGCACCTGCCAATCCCGTGCCTAACTTTAATACCAATACATCTTTCTTATGTTCTGCAATACTCATTCTAAAAGCATCGGCATCTCCATCGTTTATAAGCCATGTAGGAATGCCGTTAAAGCGCTCGGATACTATATCAGCCAATTCTCTCATCTTTTCCATTACTACAGGATCATCTTCTGATTCGCTTACCTTTGAGTCTTGTAAATCCATTAACAACGTAGAAGTTCCGGCTATTTTATTTTCTCTAATTGCTCCTGCCCAAGAAATACCTATAGCTTTTATTTCTTCAATGCTCAACTTGCAAAATTGTAATCCTTTATTAACCAGATTTTGTGTTCTTTTAAGCAAGTTTTCACTTGTGTAATCTTCCAATACTGTTCTAGTTCCCGGGGCGTAGTGCCCGGTAGATATAGTATCAGTATAAATAACTTCTCCGTCTTGGATAATCACCATTTTTATATTTGTCCCGCCAAAATCTAAACCAATAAGTGTATTCCTATTCATATCAAAAAAAGTCTTATCTTCTGCCAGTGAAGTTGTTTCTAATTTTTTATGTATAAGAGTTTCTCTCTCTATAGTAAAGCGTTGTCCATATACATCTGTTAAATATTCACTTACAGTTTGTGCTCTAGGATTGCTTACCGTCTCGTACTCTTGTCTAAAGCTTTTTATAATTTCCCCGTACAACTTTTCTGTTACTCCATCTATAATAACCCTTGTAGCACCAATAGAATTAGCGCCATTGTTAATATAAGTAGCAACATAAAGCGCTACTAAAAGCTCTATTTCTTTATATAACGAAGGCGGGGCCTGCGATTTCTTTGGCAACCACAATGTTATCTGTTTATATCCGTACCCTTCAACTTCATAAGTCAATATTACTTTATCCACATTGCCTGTTTCTCTCATGCGGCCAAAAACAGCATCCCATTTATTTATAGGAGAATATTTCTGCCTTGATATTACCTCCAAAGACCTTAAGGATACAAGGAATTTAAGGCTGTTATTATCATAATTATCATAATAAGACTTGTTTACACCGTAAGATTTTAAATAATTCAAAGCGCTTTCAAAAACATCTGTTTGTGTTCTATAATATAC
>WFRI01000097.1 GCA_015486615.1 Candidatus Omnitrophota bacterium
ATATGATGTGACTGAGGCGGCAAGCGGGGAAGAGGCTTTAGAGAAATTAGCAGGGAATAGTAATAGTTTTGATATTATTATTTCCGACTGGGATATGCCCGAGATAGGAGGAAAAGGGCTTCTTAAGGGAATTAAGGAACAAAGGATAGAAACGCCGGTGATTGTGCTAAGCGGCGATAGGAGCAATAAGGGGATGGCAATTAACTCGGGGGCAGAACAATTCTTGTCCAAGCCGGTTAAGATTGCCACGTTGAAGAAGGCGATAGAAGGAGTTTTAGATAACAGCAGCCAGGCAAGTTCAGCGGTGGGATCAGTAAAAGATAACAGCCCGCAGAATGAAGAATTTACTGTATTTGCCGCTTCTTCGGGTATAACCCGTGCCGGGCCAAAAGCAAGAAAAACAATAAAGCACAAACAATCTTTCGTCTATGACTCTTTGTTAAACTGGACCATAGTCTTTACTCTGCTAATGTCTTTATATATAGGTGTTAGTTCGTTTGTTCTCAGTTATAATCCTGCTTTTAGCATTATTGCCTTTTTCTTAAGCTTATTTCCCGCTAAGTACTTCTTCTCTAATTTATTTGCTCTATTCCATAAAAATTCCAGAAGATTCTTATTTAACAAACAAATCGCAACTCCTGTTTATAGGAATTTTCCTATCTTCCATTGTAAGACAGAAAAGTTTCTTACGATAATGATACCCATTTATAAAGAGGATTTTTCTGTTGTCAGGAAAACTATCAAGAGTGCTCTTAGGGAGATTAAAGATTATGGTGCTGATAAGGCCAATCTTGTTATTTGTGATGACGGGTTGTTGGTTTTTTCAGACAATAACCTAAAAGAATTTGCTGTAGAGGCTGAAAATACACCTTTTATTGCAAGAAACAAAGCGCAACAAGAAGTATTAAAGCGGTTAGCTTATTATAAAGAGTTGTTACAAAGAAAAGATGTTAAGTTTGCCGTTATCTCTCGTCCAAAACCAATAGAAGGCAGGCCAGAGACTCAAAGAAAAGGGGCATTTAAAAAGGCCAGTAATCTTAATTATACTCATAAGTTGTTTGATAAGATTCAGTCTTTAGCAAAAGCACACAATATTTCTTATTATGAGGCGCAGCAAATCATAACCTCTGGTGAGTGCTATAAATTGGCCTTTGTTAAGGGAGAAGTCTTTATCGGCGATATTATTCTTTTACTTGATAAAGATAGCTTGATACCCGCAGGTATATCCAAAGAAGCAGTTCCAGATTTTGAAGAAGATGAGACGCTGGCTTATATCCAATGCGCTACAACGCCTTCTAATCGTGATGAGAACTTCTTTACAAGTATAGTCGGCTTCTTTACAGAAATGGCTTTCAAAATAGCGTTTCCGCTAGGAGCTCTTTCAGGGAGTCTTGTCCCTTTAGTCGGCCATAATGTTTACCTTAGGACATCCACACTTAAAGAACATAACTATTGGTCTGAGAATAGAGTATCAGAAGATTTAAGTTTATCCTTGGATTTAATTTCAACAGGTTATCACGGTAAGTATTTGGGTATAAAGGGGAAAGAATTCAAAGAGGTAGTTTCTAACAATTATAACGATGAGATGGGGAAACATTCTAGATATGCCTATGGCGCCGGAGAGATAATCTTAAATCCGTTCAAATATTGGCTGACCAAAGGTATATTCTCGGAACAATTTAAGAGACTTTGGAGAGCTTCTTGTGTACCACGGGCTGTGAAGCTGGATATTGCAATTTACTTAGGCACTTACTTTACCCCTTCCGTGCTTTTGCCTTTGTCGTTATTGGCAGGCTTTTATCCTTTCCATTATTTTGGAATCATTGGGCCGATGATAGCATTTATGGGAAGCGGTAGCATCATAGCCACATTGCATCTTTATAACACAAGGACTGGCATTGATAAGGAAAAGACTGGTGTATTGAGCAGCATACTCGAAAAGTCAAAAGATTATATCAAATATGTTTTTCTTTACGGCTCGCTTTATACAGGCGCCTGGTATTTTATTTCCAAGAGTATGTTATCTTATTTGTCAGGCATAAAAACTACCTTTAATGCGACAACGATAGAAAGTTTGGACGACAGGCCTGTAAAGCAAACATTCAAAGAGATGGCACCTATTATAGCGCGCTCCGTCATTTTCGCATCTGTTTTTATTTCCGGTGTGGTTATAAGATATCTTGCGGAAGGCCACTTGCCAGCTCACTTCTGGGTGGCGTGTTGGTTATTTACAAATTTATTATTGAGTCCGTTTATTTTAAGCCCGGAGTTTATCTATGCTGCAGGAAAGGTAACGACGCAGATTTTTGATAGGGCAAAGAACGGTATTTATGGTTTATCTAACAATTTTCCAATTGCGTTTTTAAGGAGGAATATAATTAAATTATTAGAGTATA
>WFRI01000098.1 GCA_015486615.1 Candidatus Omnitrophota bacterium
ATCCTCTCCCTCACTGAATCCGAAGATTACCTGCCTGCCGCGACGAGCACGGCGCAGGCAGGTCTTGAAAACCCACAAAAACAGGCAAAGGTCAAACAATACGAACGCCAAATTGACCAATTAGTTTATAAATTATATGGATTGACAGAAGAAGAGATAAAGATTGTGGAAGGGAATAAGGTGTAAATATGCCAAATATTGCCATTAAACAAGAGATTATTGGAAAGAAGATATATTTGGTTAGAGGGCAAAGGGTGATGTTGGATAAGGATTTGGCAGAACTTTATGGAGTTGAAACAAGAGTGCTTATTCAAGCAGTTAAAAGGAATATTAAGATTAAGAAGAAGACCTAAGATGAAAGAGGGATTAAATAACCATAAAACTTATAAAAATGCTATCAAGAACTGGCCCAAAGACGACCGGCCCAGAGAAAAACTTTTTAAAGAGGGCGAGCATAAACTTTCTGATACCGAACTTCTGGCGATACTTCTTCGCAGCGGCGTAAAAGGAGAAAGCGCTATTGACTTAGCAAGGAAAATCAAGCAAAAATTTAAGACTTTCCGCAATATGAGCCATACGGATTTAAGAGATTGGCAGGAATTTAAAGGTTTAGGCCAGGCAAAAATTGCCCAGATAAAGGCAGCAATTGAAATTGGAAGAAGATTTAGGGAAGAAACAATAAGAGAGAATAAAATTAGGATAAGGTCATCAAAAACAGTAGTAGATATTATGATGTTCAGGATGAGGGACCTGAAAAAAGAGGTTTTTAAGCTATTGTTGTTAAATTCCCAGAATAAAATTATTGATATTACAGAAATCACGGAAGGCACAGTTAATCAGGCAAACCCCATAATCAGAGAGATTTTCCACAAAGCCCTGCAGGCATTTGCCGCATCTATTATTTGCGTGCACAACCATCCTTCTGGAAACCCTGCCCCAAGCAAAGAAGACATAGAATTTACAAAAGAACTATCTTATGTAGGCAAAAGCATGCAAATAAGAGTATTAGACCATATTATTATCGGAGATAATAAATATTACAGTTTTGCGGATGAGGGAGAATTGAAGTGAGAAGAGAGAAAGGTAATAATTACGCTTTTATCGATAGCCAGAATTTGAATCTTTCTATAAAAGATCAAGGCTGGCATCTTGACTTTAAGAGATTCAGAATTTATCTTAAGGATAAGTATGATGTAATTAAAGCATTTATCTTCATTGGCTATGTTCCTACCAACGAAAGTTTATACCGAGCCTTGCAGGAATATGGATATATTCTAATTTTTAAACCAACTCTTCCTTTACCTAACGGCAAAATAAAAGGTAACATTGATGCAGAATTAGTTCTTCATGCTATGACAGAATATCCTAATTACAATAAGGCAGTTATTGTAACCGGTGACGGCGATTTTTATTGCTTAATTGACTATCTAAAGAAACACAACAAGTTAGAGAGGTTGATAATACCTAATAGATATAAGTACTCGTCTTTATTAAGAAACTTTACCAAAGATATGACTTTTATGAACGACTTGAAGGCTAAACTTGAGTATAAAAAATAACGAGAGGCATTACCGCGGGACTTGCCCCTTTGGATAGCCTCTTATCGTGATTCAATTAAAGTATATAACACAAAGTTAATAAATGTCAAGGGGAATGTGAAATATCGGAGATAATAAATATTACAGTTTTGCGGATGAGGGAATGGTGTAATAATATGAATAGAGAGGTTATATGGAAATTTTAAGCGAAGCGGACACAAAGGCAAAGTTGATTGACCCAGCGCTTCATCGGCGAGGCTGGACAGAAGAGCTCATAAGGCGTGAAGAAACTGAGAGAAGCATAGAAGTTATTGAGGGCAAAGCACGCCGAAAGCAAAAGGGCAGAACTGATTATCTTTTACGTTTACAAGTTAATAAAAGCTCTCAACCGGTTGCCGTTGCTTTAATAGAAGCTAAGCGGAATAGCGAACCGCCTGATAAGGGTCTTGAACAGGCAAAGAAATACGCGCGCCTGAATCATGTTCCTTTTGTTTATTCCTCTAACGGCTATCTTTTTATAGAATATGATAACTTCACCGGCAAAACTTCTCAATCTCGTCCTTTGGAAGAATTTCCTGCTCCGGAAGTATTGCGTAAGCGTTATGAGAAAGGAGTTGGATTTTCGCTTGATGACGTGAAGGCAAAACCTTTTCTTATCCCTTATATCCACGGTGAAGCAAGCCGGCGATACTATCAGGATGCTGCCATAAGAGCGGCTCTGGAGAAGATTGTTCAAGGTAATAAACGGATTCTCCTTTTCCTTGCTACTGGTTCAGGGAAAACTTTTATCGCTGTCCATCTTCTTAAAAAGATTGCTGATGCGGGAAACTTACATCGTGTTTTATTTCTGTGTGACCGCGACGAACTTCGTACCCAGGCTCTTTCTGCCTTTCAGAATGTTTTTGGCGCTGATGCCACGGCAGTATCATCTTCAGAGCCTCAGAAAAACGCCAGAATTCTAATTGCTACTTATCAAACACTTAATGTAGCGAATGAAAGTGAAGATGCCAGCTTTTTTGTCGAGAATTATCCAGAAAATTATTTTAGTCATATTGTCATTGATGAATGCCACCGAAGTGCATGGAACAAATGGAGTGTTATTT
Source organism: Candidatus Omnitrophota bacterium (assembly GCA_015486615.1). Lineage (GTDB taxonomy): Bacteria > Omnitrophota > Gorgyraeia > Duberdicusellales > Duberdicusellaceae > WFRI01. The sequence continues at coordinate 2,642 of WFRI01000098.1, forward strand.
TAAAAAGAAATCCAGATGCTATTCATATAGGCCTTACAGCAACTCCCCGCTATTGGCAGGGAGGAGTTGAAATTGAGCATAAAGAAGATAAAGAAATAACCGCTAATAATCTAAAATATTTTGGTGAACCTGTTTATGAATATAGTATGGCTCAGGGTATAGAAGATGGTTACCTCCCCGCCTGCGAAATAATAAGGCGCCGGACTGATTTAGACGAAAAAGGGATTACTCGCAAAGATATAGAGCGTTTAGGTGCAAAGGATGCTGTTACGGGAAAGCCGCTTATAATCGCGGAAACTAAAGAAGAATACAAAGCCCCTTCATTCGAAGTTCTTATACAATTACCTGATAGGGTAAAAGCCTGGTGCAGGGACCTTTTTGATATGCTGCTTCAAACAGGAGGCCCTCATCAAAAAACGGTTATTTTCTGTGTGCGCGATACTCATGCTGATGCGGTAACAGAACAATTGAATAATTTTTATGCTGAGTGGTGTGAGCAAAATAAACAGGAGAGATTGAAGCCTTATGCCTTCAAATGCACTGCTTCTGTATCAGGGAGTGACTATATCGCTGATTTGCGGGGCTCTATGAGGAGCCATTTTATTGCCGTTACTGTTGATTTAATAAGCACTGGCGTTGATGTGCCGGTACTTCGTAATATAGTATTTTTCAAATATGTCCGTTCGCCTATTTCCTTCCAGCAAATGATGGGGAGAGGTTCGCGAATTCATTTGCCTACCAATAAATTGATGTTTTATGTTTATGATTATACCAATGCTACCCGGCTTTTAGGAAAGGATATTATTAGCAAGCCTGCTGTTCCGAGGCCTCCCGGCCCGCCTAAACCTCCGGAAAAAATAATTCGCGTAGAAGGTTTTGATGTTCATATAAACCCCGCGGGGGAATACATTGTTATTGAGAAAGAAGGAAAGCTGGGAATGATTACCGTAGAGGAATATAAAGAAATGTTAGCAGAATGCCTGATTGAAGAGACCAAAACCTTTGATGATTTTCGCAAACGCTGGATGAATCCCCAGGAGCGAAAGGCTTTAATAAATTCTCTTCCCAATGATGGCCGGGGAGTAAGGCTGCTTCAGGTTTTAATGAAACGGAAAGAATATGATATTTATGATGTCCTTTCTGAGATTGGATTTGGTTTAGCCCCTAAGACCCGCAAAGAAAGAGTAGAGGCGCTTCGCTATAAGCATGAAGCCTGGTTTAAGGGCTTATCCGAAGAGGCAGCGGATACGCTGTTTGCCCTTGCCAAGCAATTTGAGAAAGGCGGCGTGGAAGAATTAGAGAATCCCTATGTATTCAATACCCCCGATGTAGTTAAAGCCGGAGGATTAGACGTTTTAAAAATACTGGGAGAGCCAAAGGATATTATATACCAGACAAAAGAAAGGCTGTTTGCGGAATGAGAAAATATAAGATATTTGTAAGCGGCGTTCAGGAAGAACTAGGCTCGGAGCGGCGGGCGGTTAAAGATTTTATTAAAAGCGATGCCCTTTTATCAGAATATTTCAATGTTTTTTTATTTGAAGATGCGCCGGCAAGAGGCAAACCGGCTCAGGCACATTGGAGATGATTAAGCAATGCCGCAAACAGGGCACTCCAGAGCCGGAATTTATTACTATACGCAATGTGGAATTTAGGACAATTTTACCCCGGGATATATTTACTGAGTCTACTCTTACAAATATGGGATTGAATGAACGCCAGTTGAAAGCAGTAAAACTTGTTAAAGAAAAGGGAGGTATAACAAACAAAGAATATCAAGAAATTTGCAATACTTCTGAAAGGACATCTACAAGAGATTTAGCCAGTCTTGTTTTTAAGGATATTTTTGAACAAGTAGGCAGAACCGGCAAAGGGACAAAGTATATTTTAAGACGCCGCAAAGACGCCAAAAGGGAAAAAGGGGCGCCCCAGAGAAAGTTTAGGAAGATGTTCAAAGTAACAAATAAGACGGCAACTACTGACTTGAATATGTTTATTAAAGCCGGGATGATACAAACAAAGGGCAGAGGGCGAAGTGTGGAATACTTGGCCAAATGATGACTACACGATTATCGTTAAAATTACACGATTGATTACACGATTTGTTTTTACATGATTAATAAGATTTTTACACTATGCGTTACACGGTTACTTAATTAGCAGAAACGCGGTGCATAAAATGAATAGCGATAAAAACACCACAACTTTAACTGCACATCATACACTTCCAAAGGGTTGGCGATGGGTGAAGTTGGGGGAGGTGTGTGAAATAAATCCTCGCCGCCCAAAGAATTTTAGTCGTTTGCCAGATACTCCAACTACATTTGTACCAATGGCGGCAGTTGATGGAAAAACAGGGACTATTACTAAATTAGAAGTTGTTCCATATTCAAAAGTTTATAGAGGATATACTTATTTTGAGGAAAATGATGTTCTGTTTGCCAAAATTACTCCTTGTATGCAGAATGGAAAGCACGCGATAGCGAAAAACTTAATTGACAGAATAGGATTTGGAACTACAGAATTTCATGTCTTGAGGCCTGGTAAAGGAATATTAACGGAATGGATTTATTTTTTTATCCGCCAGCCTCATTTCTTAAAAGAGGCAGTTTATTATTTTACCGGTGCAGTAGGCCAGCAGAGAATTCCTAAAGATTTTCTTGCGAATTATATTATTCCCTTGCCTCCGATAGAAACCCAGCGCCGCATCGCCGCAAAAATTCAGGAATTGATGCAAGAGGTAAAACGTGCCCGAGAGTCTTGCGAAAAACAATTAGAAGCGGCAAAAGCTCTCCCCGCCGCCTACCTGCGCGAGGTCTTTGAAAGCGAAGATGCAAAGATGTGGGAGAAAAAGAAGTTGGGGGAGGTGTGTGAGTTTACATATGGTTCAGGCTTGCCAAAACATAATAGAATAAGCGGTTCTGTCCCTGTATTTGGGTCAAACGGTATTATTGATTATCATAGTGATGCTATCACTCAAGGTCGAACAATTATAATTGGCCGTAAGGGTTCGATTGGGGAGGTGAATATCTCAGAATTTTCATGTTGGCCTATTGATACAACTTATTATATCGACTCTTCTAAATATCGACTCTTCTAAAACACGATGTGAGTTAATCTGGTTATATTGGTTACTGAAATGGCTAAAACTAAATTTACTTAATAAAGCAACAGGAGTTCCTGGGCTGAACAGAGAAGATGTTTATAGCCAGTTAGTTTCCTTACCTCCGATAGAAGAACAGCGCCGTATCGCTTCTTATCTCAAACAAAAAATGGCAGAGGTTGAGAAATTGCGAACAGATATTGAAAAACAATTAGAAGCCATAAACGCCCTGCCCCAGTCAATCTTAAGAAAGGCATTTAGGGGGGAGTTATGAATATAGAGGATTATAAAGATAGCAAGGAACTTTGGAAGTATATTGAGGAGAAAACAATTGAGATGGTGAGTAAGCAGACAAACTTTAGCAAGCCGCAAGCAAAACTTATTTTAGAACAGAGTAAGCAGAATAACGCTTTAGGATTTTTTCTAAAGACTGTCAGGCAGAAAAAGCGCATAAGTGTAAAGAAAATGGCAGAGAGATTGAATCTGAAGGAAGAAGATATAAAAAC
>WFRI01000099.1 GCA_015486615.1 Candidatus Omnitrophota bacterium
GCAATCTGCATCTGTGTCCCTAATGGTGTACACTTATAATATACCATATCCCCTTTGTATATGTCAAGTTTTATTTGCAATTGATAATGGGAATGGGAAGAGACGCAGTATCCCCTTTTCTTCAAGCTGCAGACTGCAAGCTACAGGCTTATGTGGGACGTCGGACGTCCCACATAATTATGCCTCCTATTTATAGATAATAAACCGGAATAAATAAGACTTTAGTTTTACCTCTTTGAATTGTCCCCCAGTAATTTTTTGTCAATACCAGGCCGTAATGCGGTTTAAAAGACTCTACAAAACTCACAAAACCCTTTGATAATTTCTCTTTTGTAAAGGGCGAATATTTTATCTCAACAGGTATAATGCCTCCTCTGTTATGCAGAATAAAATCCACTTCCGCTCCTGCTTTTGTTCTCCAAAAGTTTATTTTGCCTATTCCCGCGCACAGTTTATTTAACCTTATAAAACAAGTATTCTCTATAATCGCTCCGGCATCGACACGCTTGTTTAAACTATTCATATTTTCCATAAGATTATTCCTGAATCCTGTATCTATAAAATATAACTTGGGATTTTTAGAAAGCTCTTTTTGCCTGTTTTTAAAAAATGGTTTTACCTCACTGCAAATAAAGGTTTCTTTTAGAATATTGAGATGATCTTTCAGCTTGCGGTATTGCAGGCCTGAGGCCTGGCTTAAGTTCCGGTAAACTATAATATTGCCGGCCTGCAGTGCCAAATATTGAGACAATAAGAAAAGATTCTTTTCTGTCGCTAATTCTAAAAGCGTTTTTATATCTTTTAAAATATAATTATTGTAGATGTCCCTGAGGAGTTTTTTGCGCACCGGCTCCTGCTCTGACAACACTACCGCAGGATATCCTCCCCATATAGAGAATCTTTCATATTCCGGAATAAACTCTCTGTAAAAAAGGTCTTCTCCTCTCTTTATTCTAAATTGCCTCCCTTTTAGAAGATAATCGGTAACTTTATCGTTATTTTCCGCATAAATTTTTTCCAGCCGTTTATGATGTGCCCTAAGATACTCACGAAAATTAAAAGGGTATAAACAAAAAGTCAATATCCTTCCGACCATAAACCTGCTGACTTTAGCCTTTATATCCAAAGATGAGGAGCCTGTAACAATGATTTTAATGCCTTTTAAGGTATCGTAAATCAATTTGAGCTTTTGCCCTCCATCCTGCGTGTATTGAAACTCGTCAATCATCAGATAAGATTTTTCCTTAATTCCAGAAGGCATAAATGAACGGGCAAAAGAAATAGGGTCGCTTTCAAACTCCATAAGCAGCCTTCTGTCTTCGAAAGTAATATTAGAAATCAAGTCTCTTCTGATTTTTAATTCATTGACAAGATATTCCTTTAAGATTCCTAAAAATGTAGTTTTACCTGATTGCCGCGGCCCTATTATAGAAATAAATTCATCCCTCTTTATAAAAGGTTTTATTTCTTTAATTATGTCTCTCTCGATAATCATTCAAACCTCATTCTTTATACAAACAGTGCAATTTTAGTATAACCATTATTGCAAACTTTGTCAATATGGTTTTCAAATCCCGTCAAATCTCCTAAGCCCTGATTTTTCATTAGAATTTCTATAAACGTTTCATCTGCGTGGTGGTAACGATGGTAATATAGATATAAGCTCCCTTCGCAGGTATTCCTCGTTCACCCGGCCAAAGCCTTTTGCCTTATCGGGATTGTTCATTAAAGAGGCAATCGCGGGCCGAAAACAATCCCAGCGGCCGCAGCAGCCCTGGATATAACTCAAGCGAAAACTTTTTCCTAACAGTTTGCTCCACCACTCCTTAGCTTCTTCTTTTGTGCGGGCGCAGTTAGGGAAACCACGCTGCACTCTGCGGCAATGAATACACTCATCCCGTAGGCCTAAGGCATTATTTTATCCCTAAACTCATTAAAAGGAACCGTCTTTTTTAACCTGTCCAAAGCTGTGCCTGTATCTTTTAGGAAAGCCCTATTATCCCGGTAATGAAGAGGGCAGAAAACAATATTAAAAGCTCTAATTTCGGCTTCGGGAGATTCCCCCGGATAAATCCC
>WFRI01000100.1 GCA_015486615.1 Candidatus Omnitrophota bacterium
ATTCTCTCTGGCCGCAGATAGATTTAAAAGCCAGTTTTGCCAAAAACGGAATAAGCTCCGATTATAAAGATTCCTGGCAGGCTGTGTCTTCTGAAGGCAATTCTTATTTTTCCGTAGGCCTGAAACTGGTTTTCCCTTTAGAAAACCGCCGGGCAAAGGCAGAATACAGCCAGCAGAAATTGAAAAAAGCCCAAAGTCTGCTTATGCTTAAAAAAACAGAAAAACAGGTGTTTTTGGATATAAACAATCAGGTTATGTATATTAATACTTTGGTTAACAGGATAAATACTCAGAGAAATATAGTTAATCTTCAGAAGAGAAAACTTGAGGCGGAGAAGAAGCGGCTTAAATACGGCCGGTCCAGCAGCGATATTATAATCCGCTACGAAGACGACTTATTGAATTCCAAACTTCTGCTGGTTAATCTGCTTTACGATTACCAATGTGCTTTGATTGATTTAGAGGTTAAAGAAAACTCTTTGTTGAAAAGATATTGGCGGGGCGCGTTATGAAAAGAATACCTGAATTATCAGTCAGGAATTCGATGTTTGTAAATATGCTTACCGGATTTATTATTATAGCCGGGCTTATTTCTATGTTTGGCCTGCGGAAAGAAGCATTCCCGCCGGTTTCTTTTGATGTTGTTACAGTTACCACTTATTTTAGAGGCGCCTCGGCTGACAAGGTGGAAAAACTGGTTACTTCTCCTTTGGAGCGGGAGATAAAAGAAGTTAATAATATAAAAGAGATGTCTTCTATATCCAACGAGGGTGTGTCGCGGATATTTATAAAAATAGCCTCTGGCGTGAGAAATACCCGTAAGGTTATAAACGATATTCAAAAAGCAGTGGACAGGGTCACGGATTTTCCTAAAGATGTTGATGAAAGGCCTATTGTGACAGAAATTACCAGCGGAGAGATTCCGGTTATAAAAGTTGCTTTAAGCGGGGCTATGCCGGAATTCCGGCTTAGAAAACTGGCTGACGATTTAAGAGATATTTTTGAAGATATTTCCGGAGTTGCCTCAGTAGAAAGAGTTGGCTATAGGGACGAGGAGATTTGGGTAGAGCCTGACCCTGAAAAGATGAGCAGACTGCATATTTCTTTTAAGGAGATAGCGGATGCTTTGGCTTCACAGAATGTTGATTCTCCGGGAGGGAAATTTAAGCCGGGGAACAAGGAGTATAATGTTAAGGTTAAATCTGAGTATAGGTCCTTGGAAGATATAAAGAATTCTATCATCAGAGCTAATGATTTGGGCAACTGGCTTAGGATAAAAGATATTGCCCGTGTCCGGCCGGCATTTGAAGATGATATTTTTATCAATAAAGTCTTAGGCAGCCGGGCAATAACTCTGACAGTTATAAAAAGGGAGACCGGCGATATATTGAAAATAGTCAAAAGAGTCCGCAGAGCAATAAATAAGTTTAAAAAGACAGCCCCGCCCAGCCTTAAAATATCTACATTTTACGATATGTCTTATTATGTTTCCCGCAGGCTTAATGTTTTGCGCTCTAACGGAATTATTGGTTTTATTCTTGTGGCAGGAGTTTTATTTTTATTCTTGCATCCAATCCCGGCGGTTATGACTGCTTTAGGCATACCTGTGGCTATGCTGGCTACTTTTTGGATTATGATTTTATCCGGGCTTACAATAAATTTAATCACAATGTTTGGCCTGATTGTAGTTTTGGGAATGCTGGTAGATGACGGAATAATTATTTCCGAGAATGTTTACCGTTATATAGAGCAGGGAATGCCTGTGCGGGAGGCTGCGGTAAAAGGCACTCAGGAGGTTATGTATCCGGTTTTGTCCACTGTGCTTACAACAATCGCGGCGTTTTCGCCTCTTATGTTTATGGGCGGGCTTTTAGGCAGGTTTGTAAAGTATATTCCTTTAGTCGCAATAATTGCTTTAATTGCTTCGCTGGCGGAGGCTTTTGTAATTCTTCCTTCGCATCTTAGCGACTTTTCCCATCCTTTAACCAAAGGCAACAAAGGCAAAAGTGAAAAGAAGTGGTTTAAGATTATCCACGGCAGGTATAAGCAGTTTTTAAATTATTGCCTGGTCCGTAGATATAAAGTAGTTGTTATTGTCTTGGCAGCCTTTGTATTTTCAGTTATAGCGGCTAAAGTTTTTATGCCTTTTATGCTTTTTAGCTCTAAAGGGGTAGAGCAGTTTTCTGTCAGGATGGAAGCAAAGCCCGGAGTATCTTTGGAATACACTAATAAGTTAATCAAAAAAGTGGAAGAGTTTATCAGCAAAATTCCGCCCAAATATTTAGATACTTATTCGACCCTTGTAGGCAGACTGCAGGAAGAAAGAAGTTATGACCCTAATGCCCGGCAGGCGAGCAATCTTGCCCAAATAAATGTTTATCTTACTGCTTACAGCAAAAGGGATAAAACTGCCGGCCAAATCATAGAGATGTTAAAGCCGGGGATAAAGAAACTTTTTAAAGAATTAAAACCCAAAGGTGTTGAGAAACTTTATTTTCAGAAGCTTAAAGAAGGCCCGCCAGTAGGCAGGCCTGTAGATGTCCGGGTAAGAGGGGAAGATTTTGGGGTACTTGCTAAAATATCCGCAGGCATAGAAGCATACATAAATTCGCTTAAAGGGATACAGGGTACGAGCACTTCTTACGATTTAGGCGCAAACCAGATAGATGTAATTATTGATTCAGAAAAAGCAGCCAAGGCTTTTCTTACTAACAGCGATATAGCGTTTGCAGTACGTTCGGCGTTTGCCGGCTGGGTTGCCACAACAATAAAAAGGACAAAGGCAGAAAAGGAAATAGATGTGCTTGTTCGGTTTCCGGCCGAATACAGAAACAGCCCGGATGTCTTTGATAAAATATATGTGCGCAATAAATTTGACAATCTTGTGCCTTTAAAAAAAGTGGTGTATATAAAAAAGAGCAGGATGTTAAATTCTATAAGGCATGTAGGCGGCAAGAGATTTATTGCAGTTACTGCTGATGTTGACAACAGGCATATTACTTCCCTGAGAGCCAATGCGTTGATTAGAAGAAAATTTGCGGATTTGCCTTTTAAACATCCCGGCTACAGTTTAGAATTCAGCGGCGAGAATGAGGAAACTTTAGAATCCTTAGGCAATTTATTCAAAGCCTTTATTATAGCCTTTCTGCTTATATTCTTGATTTTAGCTACGCAGTTTAAATCTTTTTCCCAGCCGTTTATTGTTATGTCAGCAATACCTTTAGGCTTAATTGGAGTGATAGCCGCATTTTTGATTCATAAAGAGCCTTTGAGTTTCCTGGCAATTTTAGGACTGGTGGGTTTAACCGGAGTTGTGGTTAATGATTCTATAGTGCTGGTGGATTTTATTAACAAACAGCGTCTTAAAAGCACAACGGTCATAGAAGCAATAATGGCCGCCGGAACTTTAAGATTCAGGCCGGTTATTCTTACTACTTTGACTACAGTGGTGGGACTTTGGACTGTTGCTTACGGCATTGGCGGTATGGACCCGTTTCTCAGGCCAATGGCATTGGCAATGAGCTGGGGGCTTTTATTTGCGACTTTTTTGACTCTTATTGTAATTCCCTGCCTTTATGCTATTTTAGAAGATATAAAGGCCGGATTTAAAAAATAGCCTTGGGACTTTCGGCATTGGATATCTGCCTTGTTCCCGGCACCCGCCTCGGGGGCAGAACTCTTTCCACCCCCGAGGTGTCCAAAGCGCGTAAGCGCTTTTTAGCGGTAGGCAGCCAGCGCTTGACATATTTTAGACGATATGTTACACTTGTAACCAATGTGTTACAAGGAGGTTTAAAGTGAGATTCAATGTTTTCTTGTTAGATATATTGAGATCGGAAACAAAGGTCAAAATCATAAAGTTTCTACTAACTCATCGAGCCCAAATGAGTGAGCGGGAAATAGCTTCTGTTTTAAAGACGTCTCATATGAGTGTAAATAGAACTATGCGGGAGCTCTCTGAATTTAATTTAGTAAACTTTATTACCGTGGGAAAGGCTCATCTATGGAAGGTTAATCGTAAAAGCTATGCCTTCGGGGTTTTATCCAGATTAATTAAAGGCATCTCAAACATTAGATGGCCGATAGAAGACCTTAAAAGTATGATTTTAAGGAACTTATCCGGGACTTTAATTAAAAGAATAATTCTATTTGGTTCTATATCTAAAGGTTCTGAAAAGGTAAATAGTGATATAGATATCTTTGTTCTTGTTAAGGATAGACAAAGTAAAAAGAAACTTGAGCCGCAGATAGAAAAATTATCCCACCTTTGTTTTGAAGTGTATGGAAACAGATTAGATCCTTATATCTTAACAGTACGGGAAATGAAACGGAAGAAAGACTTAAAGATTATCTCTGAAATTGGTAAGGGGATTGAAATATTCCCGAAAAAGAAAGGATAATTCGTGACAGGCAAATTCAGGACAAGAGATGTTGCAAAGTTGTTCTATACTAACTATCTTAAGCGGGCCGAAGAATGTATGCACGCAGCAAAAAGTTCTTTTGCTGTTTCCGAGTGGAACGCGTCTGCTATCAATGCAATTCACGCCTGCATTGCGGGTTGTGATGCAATGTGTGTGTATTTTTTAGGTAAACGTCATGCAGGAGATAACCATAATGATGTGGTGGGTCTTTTTAAGACAATTAAAACAGGAGATAAGGAACTAAACGCAACTGCAAATAGAATCTTAAGGATTTTGCGTATTAAGAGCATGGCTGAATATGAGGAGAGATTAGTTTATCAGTCTGAGGCAGAAAAAGTCTTAAAAGACTGTGTGAGATTTCTCGAATATGTTAAGAAACAATTACCATAACGACGTTGACGGTATTGCTTTCTTACCGGCACCCGCCTCGGGGGCGGGAATTAAAATTAAAAATTAAAAATCAAAAATCAAAATGCAAAATGTCCAATTCAAAAAGATTTAAAATATATTATAATTTTGGTATTTGGTATTTGATATTTGATATTTGATATTAATA
>WFRI01000101.1 GCA_015486615.1 Candidatus Omnitrophota bacterium
CCAACTAACATAATACCTACCTCTTTATTCCTCTAACCGCCCCTGACGTTTAGCCCTTGAATTCTTCAAGCAAATTAACGGCAAGCCCCAAACAGTCACCTTGTGCTCGATCCAAAGAAAAAATCTCCGCCGAAGGCAGAGAAAATTCCGGTAATTTAGTTTTTCCGATAAATATGGCTGCCCGGCCTGGATTTCCTTCGTCGCTTAATATCTCCTCAGGATAAACTCACTCGCCAGATTTTGCCTTAAGCCAAAACTTCTTCTGCCTGCGCCAGCCCTTTATCTGTTTTTCCCGACTTGCAGCCTCCTGCTTTGTATTAAAGGTTTCCTGGTAAAGCAAAGGCGAGTTGCCGTGTTGGCGAAGACGGTTCTTTATATCAGTAGTCATTCCTGTATAAAGTCTCTTATCCTTTTCAATTATATATACATACCACATAACATAACGGCAAAATCTGGCTGTCCACTCCACTTGTGGACAATGCAATAAAAATAATCCCCAAAGGGGGATTATTTTTATTGGCTGCCCGGCCTGGATTCGAACCAAGACTAACTGGTTCAGAGCCAGTCGTGCTACCATTACACCACCGGGCAAAAGATATATTATTTAGATGGGAATAAATTGAAACTCTGTCCCACAACACGGAATTACCAATATTTTTTCTGGAACTTCTTATCAGCCCTTTTTAAAACCTGCCAGTCTTTGTAAGCACCGTTAGCAGCCCCTGTTATAGTATTACATCCTGAAAAAGCAAAACATACGCATATAAGTATAAAAAACAAAAATATTTTTTTCATTACCCCCCTTTCTTCCAATAGTCTATAAGGGCACTCAATCTGTTTATAATCCTGTTTTTTCCTAATACTTCCATTGTTTCAAAAAGCCCGGGGCCGACTCTTTTACCGGTAACTGCCACCCGGACAGGATGTACTAAATCCCGCGCCTTTAGGCCCAAATCCTGTGCAGTCTGCCTTAAGGTTTGTTCTATTATTGTTTTATCAAAGTTTTCCAGAGGTTGCAAGTTATTTTTCAAAACCTCTATCTCTTTTGCTAAGTTTTTACTTAAAATCTTCTCTGTATCCCCGCTGTAAACTATCTCTTCAGAAAAGCAAAAATCTCCCCATTCAACTATCTCCCGCAGGCAAGAGACCCTTTCTTTAAACAACCTTATAACTTGCAATAAATAATCCCGGCTAAAGGAAAAATCCCCGGCTTTCTCTCCTTTTAAAATTCCCTCAACTAAAGGAAGCAGGTCTTCTGCTGTTTTTTGTTTTATATAATAACTGTTTACCCAGTTTAATTTATCCAGAGAAAACGCCGCCGCTGTTTTATTGACATTCTTCAAGTCAAAAATATCTTTAGCCTCGTCTAAAGATATAATTTCTCTGTTATTACCCGGGGACCAGCCTAAAAGAAGCAGATAGTTTACTAAAGCTTCCGGCAAATACCCCATTTTCCTGTATTCAGAAACAGCAGTTGCCCCAAACCTTTTGGACATTCTGCCTCCGCCTTCGGACATAATCAAAGGTATGTGAGCAAACTTAGGGACATCAAATCCTAATGCCTTGGACATTAAAACCTGTTTAGGAGTATTAGATAAATGGTCTTCTCCCCGGATAACACAACTTACTCCCAAAAGAGCATCGTCTATTACACAGGCAAAATTATAGGCCGGGGTTTTGTCAGACTTAATAATCACCTCTTCGGTTTTAGGCAGTTCTGTCCATTTAACCTTGCCCCGGATAAGGTCATCTACAACTATTTTATCAAATTCGTATTTGAAAAATACTGCACCTTCCTTCTTGCAGGCTTTGCCCTGCTCTATAAGTTTATCTGCGTATTGCCGGTAGATATCGAATCTTTGCGACTGGTAAACTAATTCGTCATAATCTAAACCGAGCCACTTCATAGAAAGCAAAATTTCCTCTTCGTATTCCTTCTTTGAACGCTGCTGGTCAGTGTCCTCTATCCTTAAAATAAACCTGCCTTTGTTTTTGCGGGCATACAGCCAGCTGAATAACGCTGTCCTTGCCCCGCCAATGTGCAAATAGCCTGTAGGCGAGGGCGCAAACCGGGTAATAACCTCATCCATCCTGCTCATCTCCTTTGTTTAGTGCTTTTATCTCTTTAGCAATGTCTTTTATCTTTAAATGCTTTAACACATCTTTGGCTTTTTCTCTATTATGGTAATAATTAAGGTATATTTTCGCCAGCAGTTTATAAGCGCTTTTCTGCATAGGATCAGCCATAATGCTTCTGCGGGCAAAGATAAAAGATTTCTCATACTCTCTAAGATTATAATATACAGCAGATGTTATATAATTTGCCCCTGCAGACAAAGGCGCTATCTTTAAAATCTCCCCGGCCATTTTCAATGCCTGCTTATACAAGCCGCAATCATAATAAACTCTGGCCATTTTTACAAACCTATTAACCGGAGCCCGGTTTAACCCGATTTCATCCAAGAAAAACCGCTTTGTCTGCATAGATGCCAGGTTAATTTTATACCTGGCTATGTATTGGCGGTTTTGCGGAGTATCTCTCAAGAAGATAATCCCGTCCTGGCTAAAATATACACAGGCATAGCCTTTTTTATAAAGGTAGTTGACAAGTTTAGGCACAGATGCAGAAAAATCAATTATAAAACCCTTAAGTTTGTATTTTTCAACCGCATCTTTAATCTTTGAAGGTTTTGCATCCAATATATCCAGATAAGTTTCAAAAAACTTTTTCCCGTAAAAATCTGCGCGCCCGTCAATAAAAACTTTGCGCTGAGGGTAGAAATTATAAATCAACATCGCGCCTAAGTTGAATGTGTTAAACATATTCCCCGGTAAATGGGCGCTTTTTATAAACCTGAGCAAATCCTGAGGTGTGTCTTGAGGAATTCTTTTATGAAAAAAACCCGCCAATTTGTAGTGGCCTTTATAATCAAAATACCCCTGGCCGTGCGAAGAAAGAAACTGGATTTCTTTCAGAAATGAAGCGCAGGTAAATCCATAAAACACCACTAAAACTACAACAGCAATTTTCACTCCTAAGCGGGAGAATATCATTAAAAACCCGTTTTCCCAAAGCCACTTCCAGTTGACAGTTATTAAGATAAGATATAAAGGCGCGCAGAAAAACAAGCCTCTAAGCGAAAAAAACGAAACAGCAGTTATAAGAATATATATTAGGTAAGGGAAAAAGGATTTTTTTCGGCGCAAAATCAAACTAAGCAAAGTAATGCCTGAAAGCCATACTGCAGACTGGACAGCAGCCATATGCCAACAGCTGAGCGGGGATTTTAACTCTGTGATATTCTGTTTAAGATAACTGCCTGCTCCGGAAAAAACACCGGCAACAATTTTCAAAGGGTAAATTACTGTTTTTACACCGTAGGGGGTAAGAAAAGAAAGAGGAATAAGTGCTAATGCCGCCCAGATAATTTTTTTATCAAAACTGCCGGGTTTTTGCCCGAATATTTTAGCGTCTGCCAGCCGGCAAACTGCGTATAACCAAACAATACCTGCGCCTAAAAAGGCAAACCCGTGCATATTAACCCAGAAAAGATAAAGAAAAGGAATAAGCCAAACTGCCTTTTCCCTGCGGCTAAAAATAATAAGCAGGTAAATAACATAAAAAAACAGGCTAACCTGGCCGGGCCTAAATACCATACGGCCGGACAAAACCTGCAGTCCTAAAAAAAGAAGCCCCCAAGATACAAACCAGGGCAGGCGGTTATTGAGGAAAATGTACAGCAAAATAAACACCGCCAGATAACAAGCCATTCGAAAATACACAAATCCTTCAGTCCCGCAGCAATGGTGGATAAAATAAACAACCACCTGGTAAAGCCATTCATGATTCAGCCATGGCCTGCCTTTCAGGGTAAAAGAAAATACATCCTGCCGGGGAATTACTTTCTGTTGAACTATGTATTCTCCGGATTTTATATGGAAGAAATAGTCCAGGCCGTAGATATTGCGGTGTAAAGTAAAAATAATATAAACCAGCAAGCAGGCAAATAAAATTATCTTTAAAAAACCAGCCGCAAAGAGCCGAAATTTGTCTAAAGGCTTAATAGGCATCTAAGGCTAAAAGATTGGAGTTTAAGGCCTGCGGGTTAGAAGAGAACAGCCGCTGGATTATATTTCGGACAACCTGCTTAGGCACAACCGGCCGGGTTTTAAGGGCTAAAGACAAAGCAATAATATTAACCGAGCGCAAGCTGTTAATTCGGGCAGCCTCCTGCAGAAAATCTCCGCTGACTGCTTTTACTTTCTTTTTTTCTAAAATTTTTATATTCTCCTTATC
>WFRI01000102.1 GCA_015486615.1 Candidatus Omnitrophota bacterium
ATAATATATTTTAACCCTTCTTGGATTTTTATTCGCTTTCTTACCGGCACCCACCTCGGGGGTGGAACTCTTTCCACCCCCGAGGTGTAAAGGGGCACGTTAGTGCTTTTTTAGTGGTAGGCGTTGAAAAATAAGGTAGGGTATGCAGGTTGGACAGATAAAAGGCTTCCTTGCTGTTTTTGCGGCTGTCTTTAGTTTTTGCCTGCCGGGTAACGCTATTCAGAAAATACCTTCAATGAATGTTTTTCTTTTCCCTGAGGTCTTTGCCAACAGAAATCTGCAGTTTAGGGTTAAATTCGACAGACTGTCCCTGCCGCAGGGTCTCACAATAAGTTCAAGCCTTTACCTCAATATGTTTGATGCCAATGCCGGTTATTATGTGGAATTGAATTCACCTTATTTTCTGGTGAATGGTGTGAACTTAGGAGCAGTTAATGCCCAGTTGATTTTTAAAGGCGGGAATATTATTATTTCTTATTTTGATTCTAAAAAGATTTCTCTGAAAGGAACGGTTAAAAAAGACACTTTTAATTTAAATATAACGGTGAAGGGTATGAATATAAAGGAAATAAACCGTATGTGCGGGTTTAAGCCTTCCGTTTTTATGGATGGAAGGCTGCGCGGCAATATGTATTTGTCCGGAAGCGCTGATAATATATTTGTCAGAGGCGGTATTTCTATATTTGACGGAGTTCTAGAAGAGATACTGTATAAAAAATCAGTAATGAATTTTGAAGGCGATTACCCTTATTTAAAAATATACAACTCTTATGTGGAAGATTATGGCAGTAGTGTTTTTGATATACAAGGGTATGCTGATTTTATGTCTTCCGGAAGCAAACGGGGGATAAACAGCGGACAAGTTTCTTTTGAAAGCAGTTTGTCTTTAACTGACAGGGGAGGCAAAATTTTCTCTTTAGAGAAATGGGGCAGCGGCCGGCCGGATTGGGAGGGGGTAAAATTTACATTTGATTTAGACAAAAGCAAAACTATTTGTTTGAAAGTTAAGCCGCAGATGGATAATAAATTCCTCGGCAAGGATATAAATTTCTAAGGAGATGGGGCGGACAAAAAGTGTTTTAGAATATTTTGGCAAAGTGGCTATCTTGGCTAAAGAAGCCTTATCCGTTGTTTTTAAAGGCAAGAAAAGACCTCAGCAGGTATTTTATCAATTTTTGTATTTGGGCGTGGACAGCCTGGCCATTGTATCTTTGGTGGCTTTTTTTATCGGAGTTATTATCGCTTTTCAGACTGCTTATCAATTGCAGAGAATATCTTCGGAAATATATATTGCTTCTTTAGTAGCCTTATCTATTACCAGAGAATTAGGCCCGGTAATTACTGCTTTGATAATCGCCGGAAGGAGCGGGGCCGCAATTACTGCCCAAATTGGCTCTATGAAAGTTACAGAGCAGATAGACGCTTTAAGAAGCCTTTCTACAAATCCTGTTGATTATTTGGTTGCCCCGCGGCTTTTAGCTTTGGTTGTTGCTCTGCCTTTATTGGTGATTTATGCTGATTTTGTAGGTATATTGGGAGGTTATGTGGTTTCTGCCGTAAAACTGAATATAAGCTGGGGGATGTATTTTAGAAAAGTTTTTGAGGCTTTGACTTTTAAAGATATTGCCACAGGCCTGTTTAAATCCGCAGTATTTGCGGTAATAATAGCAATTATTTGCTGTTACCGCGGATTTACTGCAGGCGCCGGGGCAAAAGGCGTGGGCAGTTCTGTTACCCGGGCAGTTGTAGAATCTTTTGTCCTTATCCTTACTGCGGATTGTATTCTTACGGCTTTATTCTATGTAGTTTGAGAAGATTTAAAATGTTGATAGAAATTGACAATTTGCATAAGAGCTTTTTAGACCAGAAAGTTTTAGCCGGGGTGAATTTATTTTTTGAAGAGGGAAAAACTTATGTTATTATTGGCAGGTCAGGCTGCGGGAAGAGCGTTTTGTTAAGACATATTATTGGATTGTTAAAGCCGGATTTAGGAACTGTACGTATAAGAGGTGTTGATATTTTTTCCGGCAGTAAAGAACAGTTGGATAATATACGCGCCAGTATAGGAATGGTTTTTCAGCAGTCGGCTTTATTTGATTCTTTGACTGTAGGAGAAAATGTCGGTTTTTTGCTTTATGAAAAATCAGGGCTTAGCCGCAGGGATATAATTCTCAGAGTGCAAGAGGCTTTAACTATGGTAGGTTTAAATGGTATTGAAAACAAATATCCCGAGGAGTTGAGTGGAGGGATGAAGAAAAGAGTGGCTATTGCCCGGGCCCTATGCGGCCGGCCATCAATCCTTATTTATGACGAACCGACGACTGGAATTGACCCTATAGGCGCAGATATGATTAATAGTTTAATGAAAAGCCTGCATGACCGGCTAAAAATTACTTCTTTAGTGGTAACTCATGACTTAGTCAGCGCTTTTAAGATTGCTGACAGGATAATTATGCTTTTTAATGGCAGGGTTATTTATCAGGGGGCCCCCCAGGAAGTTGTAAATACAGATAATCCTTATGTCCGGCAGTTTATAGAGGGTAAAAAGGAAGGGCCGATAAACCAGTTGGAGGTATAATTTATGTTGACTAAAGAAGTTAAGACAGGTTTGTTTATTGCCGCTGCCTTGGTTATTCTTCTGATAGGAGCATTTGCTGTCAGGGATGTCAGAAGTATGGGGCCTGCTTACATTGTTAAGGCAGAATTTAACTATGGCAACGGTATTAAACCTTTTTCGCCGGTCCGGATAGCCGGAGTTTTAGCCGGACAGGTTAATAAAGTTGAATTTGTCCGGAAAACGAGAAAAGTCTTGGTTTATGCCCGGGTAAAACGCGGCATTAAAGTTCCTGTGGATTCCGAAATATTTATTAATAATTTAGGTCTTTTAGACGAAAAATATTTGGAGATAATCCCCGGCCGAAGCAATAAATATATACCTGAAGGAAGTGTGGTTAAGGGAGTTGATTCTGTTCCTTTGTTTAAAATTACCAAGAGTTTAGGCAGGGCAATAGGTGAATTTTCTCAGGTAACTGAGAAAATTAAATCTTTGGCTGAGGACAAGGAGTTTTATAAGGCGGTTAAAGACATAACCCTTAATCTTAAAGACATATCGGATAATTTTAGCGAACTGCTGGAGAGTATTAATTCCCGAAAAGGCACATTAGGCAGGCTGGTTTATGACGATTCTTTGTATGAAGACATAGATGAGTTTATTTTAGATGTAAAAAACCATCCCTGGAAACTGCTGTATAAACCCAAGAGGTAAAAGTTTATATGTTTTTCTGTAAAAACTGCGGTTATAAATCTATAAAATGGCTGGGGCGCTGTCCTGAATGCGGAGAGTGGGATTGTTTTCAGAAGGAAGAGACTTTAGCCGAAAGGAAAAAAGCAAAAACTACTCCGGCTCAGGTATTCAAAATTACTGATTTGTCTGTTTCTTCCAAGCAGCGCATTTCTTCCGGTATAGCGGAGTTTGACAGGGTTTTAGGCGGAGGCATAGTAAAGGCAGAGGCTGTTTTAATTGCCGGCAGCCCCGGCATAGGCAAGTCAACTCTTCTTTTGGAAGTTGCGGGAAAATTGTCTGCTAAGGCCAAGGTTTTATATATAAGTGCTGAAGAATCTTTATCTCAAGTCAAAATGCGGGCAGACAGGCTTGGGATAGAGAGTAATAATCTTTATCTGGCCAGTGAGAATGACTTGGAAAAAATACTGGATTTCTTTGAAGATGGTTATTCTCTAATTATTATAGATTCTATTCAGGTTTTATCTTTGTCTAAAAGCGGTCTTTCCCGGGGAAGTATCCTGCAGATAAGAGAATGTGCTAATGCTTTAGTGGAGGCTGCTAAAACCAAAAGCGTCCCTGTGCTTATTGTCGGCCATGTTACTAAAGAGGGCGATATTTCCGGTCCGAAAGTTTTAGAGCATATTGTAGATGCGGTCATTTATTTTGAGGGCGAGAAAAACTCCCATTACCGTATTCTCCGGGCAGTAAAAAACCGCTTTGGCTCTACAGGAGAAATAGGGGTTTTTGAAATGCAGGCATCCGGCCTGGCAGAGGTAGAAAACCCTTCGTCAGTGTTTATTTCCCATAAAGATAATTATTCCGGCCGGGCATTGGCTTGTGTGGTTGAAGGCAGCCGGGCTATTGTAGTTGAAATTCAGTCTTTAGTTGCCAAGGCTAATTTTAATATGCCCCGCAGGAAATCATCTGGTTTTGATTTTAACCGGTTTTCTTTAATTTCAGCAATGGCAGAAAAAAGGCTTGGTTTAGGCCTTGCTTTGCAGGATATTTTCGTAAATGTTGTCGGCGGAATAAGAGTTGATGACCCGGCGGCGGATTTGGCTCTGGCAATTTCTATTGTTTCCGGCTACAAAGATATTATAATACCTTCAGGAACTGTATTCTTAGGCGAACTTGGCTTATTGGGAGAATTAAGAGTTGTCCCGCAAATAGAGGTTAGGCTTAAAGAGTGCCAGAGGCTGGGAGTAAAGCAGGTTTTTGTCCCGGCTGTTAATTTAGAA
The DNA here is from genome assembly GCA_015486615.1 of Candidatus Omnitrophota bacterium. Lineage (GTDB taxonomy): Bacteria > Omnitrophota > Gorgyraeia > Duberdicusellales > Duberdicusellaceae > WFRI01. The sequence continues at coordinate 4,522 of WFRI01000102.1, forward strand.
AAACTTGACATTGGCCTGTTTAAACCTGTGAAAATAACCGGTGCAGAAAATATAAAGGGCGTTTTGAATAAAATAGACTCTGTCAAAAACAGCAGAGTATTCTGAAGCGTTATATAAAGGAGGTGGATAAATGGGTTTATGGATGGTTAGGGTGTTTTTTGTTCTAGTTTTTGTTTTGGTAGGATGGCATACGGGCGTGGTTTATGAAAATCCTTATTTAGGCGGGGTAATAGCTTTTTTTATATCCTTATTTGTAGTTTTTTTTGAATATTTTACCCACAGTATTTCTTTAAACGGCCTGTCCAGCAGTGTATTTGGAATTTTGCTCGGCCTGCTTTTGGCAAAGTTAGTCGGGGGATTGGTCGGGCTTATTCCGCTGAATAAAGGAGTTTTGGAAACGATTAACATAATTCTTACTTTTATTTTTGTCTATGTCGGTTTAATGTTAGGATTAAGAGGCAGGGATGAATTCCATTTGATTATACCTTATGTCCGGTTTAAAAGCCAGAAAGAAACTCTGGATATAATTCTTTTGGATACCAGCGTAATTATTGACGGCAGGATTATAGACTTGTTAAAGACCGGTTTTATTGATGCTAAACTTTATGTGCCGCGGTTTGTTTTAAAAGAACTTCAGACAATTGCGGATTCTACTGAACCGATTAAAAGACAGAGAGGCCAGCGGGGCCTGGATATATTAAAGGAGCTGCGTTCTCTGCCTGGAGTTAATGTAAAAATTCATGACCAGGAACCGGAAGGCAGGCTGGATACAGATGCTAAACTTGTGCGGCTTGCTCAGATATTGGAAGCAAAGATGATGACTACTGATTATAATCTTAACCGGGTTGCGGATTTGCAGGGAGTAAAGGTTTTGAATATTAATAGTTTGGCACAGGCTTTAAAACCTGTTCTTTTGCCGGGAGAGAAGATTTCTTTAAAGTTAATCCGCGAGGGCAAAGAGTATAATCAGGCAGTAGGGTATTTAGAAGACGGCACAATGGTCGTAGTGGAAAACGCCCGCTGGCTTATAGGTAAAACTGTAAAAGTCGAGGTCAGTTCTATTCTTCAGGGGGCAAGCGGTATGATTGTTTTTACCAAAATTACTTGATTAATGTTCAAAACCGAGGTTATTGTTGTTGCTGCCGGCCGGGGGGCAAGGCTGGGGATGAAAAATCCTAAGGCTTTTGTCCGGCTGGGAAAGTTTGTTATTTTATATTACTCTCTGGCCCGGTTTAACAGCCATCCAGAGGTTTCTTCTATTATTTTAGTAGTCAAGAAAGGTTATGAGGCCGCTGCGGCAAATATCGTTAAACGCGAAAGGTTTAGTAAAGTAAAAGTTGTTATTAGCGGCGGCAGAAGAAGGGTAGATTCAGTATTTAACGGGTTAAAACATATAAGTCCGGATGCTAAAAATATTCTAATTCATGATGCTGCCCGGCCTTTTGTCAGCCATACATTGATAAGCAGGGTGATAAATGGCCTGAAAAAGTATAAAGCAGTAATACCGGCTATAGAAATAAAGGATGCTGTAAAAGAAGTAAGTAGGAATTCTTTTGTGGATAGAACATTGAAAAGAGAAAAATTGCGGCTTGCTCAGACTCCCCAAGGGTTCTGCAGAGATGCAGTGGAAGGAATGTTTAGTAAGACTAACGGAATAGTATATGACGAGGCTTTTTTGCTGGAAAGCAGGGTTAGAGTAAAAGTTGTCCTTGGAGAGCCGGAAAATTTTAAAATAACTACGCTGTGGGATTTAAAATTAGCGCAGAAAATCATTTGAGGTATGATTACAAAAAGAATAATTCCCTGTTTGGATATTGATGCCGGCAGGGTTGTTAAAGGAATTAATTTCGTTAATCTTAAAGATGCCGGCTCTCCTGTTGAAAATGCCCTTTTTTATGACCAGCAAGGCGCTGATGAATTGGTTTTTTTAGACATTACTGCCAGTTTCCAGAAGCGTAATATAATGCTGGATGTGGTTTATCAGGTTGCCGAAAAGATTTTTATGCCTTTTACAGTAGGTGGAGGGATAAGAGATTTAAAAGATATAAGGGGCCTGCTTAAGGCTGGTGCAGATAAGGTGTCTCTGAATACGCAGGCAGTAAAAAACCCCCGGTTGATAACAAAGTCAGCCGATAAATTCGGCTCTCAATGCATAGTTGTAGCAATTGACGCTAAGAAGACCGCAGGGGATAAATGGGAAGTTTTTATCAACGGAGGCAGGATTTCTACCGGACTTGATGTTTTGGCATGGGCGGAAAATGTCCAGAGATTAGGTGCAGGGGAAATTTTGTTAACCAGTATAGACAGAGACGGGACAAAAAGCGGCTATGACTGCAATTTATTGAGCCGGGTATGCGGTGTGGTTAATATTCCGGTTATTGCATCCGGAGGGGCTGGGTCTTTTAGGCATTTTTACGAAGTTTTTTCCCGTACCAATGCATCTGCGGCTTTGGCTGCGTCGGTTTTTCATTTTCGACAGGTTCCTTTGCTAAAATTAAAGCACTATTTGAAAGATAAAGGCATAAAAGTAAGGTTGTAATTGTGCGAGAAACAGTAGCCAAATATTTTTTAGACAGGAAACAGCAAGGCCGAAAACTTTGTTTGCTTACCTGTTATGATTATTCTTTTGCCAAGATTTTAGATGCGGCAGGCCTGGATGCGGTCTTGGTAGGGGATTCGTTAGCCAATGTGGTTTTGGGTTATTCTTCGACGAAGGAGGTGAGTTTGGAAGAAATGTTAAACCACACCCGGGCGGTTAAAAAAGCCATGGAAAAAACTTTTGTTATTGCGGATATGCCTTTTTCTGCTTACCAAATAAACAGCAGCCGGGCAGTTGACAATGCTTTGAGGTTTATAGATGAGGCTGGTGCTGATTGTATTAAGATAGAGTGGTTTGAAGAGTTTGTTGATATTGCCGAAAAAATTATAAAAAAAGGAATTCCAGTTATGGCGCATATAGGCCTTACTCCCCAGACTGCGGATAAACTTGGCGGATTTAAGGTCCAGGGACGCAACGCATTAGATGCGCAGAGGCTGTTTCAACAGGCTGGGCTTTGCCAGGACTTAGGATGTTTTTCTGTGGTTTTGGAATGTGTGCCTTTTAAAGTTTCACAGGTGATTACTTCTAAGTTGAATGTTCCTACTATTGGCATTGGTTCAGGCAGAGGCTGCAGCGGCCAGATACTTGTGTCGTATGATTTATTAGGTCTTACCAGCGGCAATATACCTAAGTTTGTCCGTAAATATGCGGATTTGTCTTTTTTGTCACGCAAGGCTGTTGAGAATTTTGTCAGAAATGTTGTTGAAGGCAGTTTTCCGGACAAGGCAGAAAGCTTTTCTATTCCGGAAGAGGAATTTGTTAAATTTAAGGAGGCAATAGGCGAATGAAGACAGCAAAGTTATCTGACATTGTTTCCCTCTGTGCAAGGAGAGGTTTTGTTTTTCCTTCCTGCCAGATTTACGGAGGCTTGGCGAGCATTTGGGATTATGGCCCTTTGGGAGCAGTTTTAAAAAAAAACATAAAAGATGCCTGGTGGAAGACTTATGTAGAGTTCAGGAATGATATTTTAGCGGTAGATACTTCTTTAATTATGAACGAAGAAGTTTTTGCGGCTTCCGGGCATTTAAGCGGATTTAACGATACTTTGTTGGAGTGTAAACAGTGCCGCAGGCGGTTTAAAATTGAGCATTTGGAAGAAGTTGAAGAAGGTGTTTATAAGTGTCCTGAATGTGCAAGCCTGATTGATACAAAAAACAATCCGGTCCGGCAGTTCAACCTTATGCTTAAAACTCACTTAGGCGTAGTAGAGAACAGTTTGCAGACAGCATATCTTAGGCCTGAAACGGCCCAGGGAATGTTTGTCAATTTTGCGAATGTGCTTAATACTACGCATAAAAAACTTCCTTTCGGAATTGCTCAAATAGGGAAATCTTTCAGGAACGAAGTCACCACTAAAAGTTTTATCTTCCGCACCCGCGAGTTTGAACAGATGGAGATAGAATTTTTTGTCCAGCCCGGCAAAGCGCCTGAATTTTATGAATACTGGAAGCAGGAAAGAATGCGCTGGTATGTTGAGGAAATAGGGATAAACGAAGAAAATCTGAAATTCAGAGAACATGCGAAGGAAGAACTTGCTCATTATGCAAAAGCCTGTGTTGATGTAGAATATAATTTTTCCTTTGGCTGGAAAGAATTAGAAGGAATAGCCAGCAGAGGGGATTTTGATTTGTCCCGGCATGCTGAATTCAGCGGCAAAGACCTGCGGTATTATGACGACCGAAAAAAAGAAAGGTTTTTCCCTTATGTTATAGAACCTTCAGCAGGGGTTGACAGGACGTTTTTGGCTGTTTTAAATGATGCCTACTGCGAGGAAGAGGTAAACGGCAGGAAAAGAGTTGTTTTAAAACTTAATAAAAAAATAGCCCCTTATAAAATAGCGGTTTTTCCCCTGTTAAAAAACCGTCCAGAAATAGTTGAATTAGCAAAAAAAATATACGAAGATTTGAAATATACCCGCAAAGTCGTTTATGACGATACAGCAGCTATAGGAAAGTTATACCGGCGCCAGGATGAAATAGGCACGCCGTTTTGTATAACAGTTGATGTTGACTCCTTGTCTGACGGTAAGGTTACTGTGCGCGACAGAGATACTATGCAGCAGCAAAGGGTAAGTATAGGCGGTTTAAAAGAATACTTCCAGGATAAATTTTAGCCGTATTTGCGGTATCCTAAATCTTAATTTAACTGGTTTTGGATTGGTTAGATTGTAATACCGCCTACATTTTGCATTTTACATTTTGATTTGAATCCTACACCTCCGAGGTGGGTGCCGGTGAGAGAGTGTTGATCTTTGCGGTAAAACAAGACAGCCTTAAAAAATCGACTTTCGACTTACGACATACAACATTCGACCTTGGGCATTTTAGATGGAGATATTATTTCTGGAAAATTCTCCAAAAAACAATAAAAAAATCTTGACAACAGTTTTTTTTTTGTTAAATTAAAAAACAGAGGTTGCTG